>NZ_JAELTX010000009.1 GCF_016429065.1 Pedobacter sp. ASV17 | reverse complement strand
GTAATTCTATTTCATTTTTTAGATCGTAGCTCAGCAAGCCAAACATCCAATCCTGATGTTGCGCTACAAAAGTTTTTAAGGCAGAAAAAGCTTGGCCTGCATTCGCAGATAACTCTTCCTTTACACCAAATGCAATTAAGCAATCATGCTTGCCATATTTATCGGAATAATCGTGCGAATCTAAATAGCTGCAAACTTCAAAGCTAGCAGCGTACTGAAGTGCTTTTTGTTTAAAAACCTGAATTTGGTCTGGGCTCATCTTTATATCGCAAAGTTAAAAATGTTAAATGAAGCATGGTTAATATTTGAAATTAATATCTTGACAAATCAAATATTAGATCGAATTTATGAGGAAAAAAATGTTAACGCTCTGTGTTTTGTTGGGAACTGCGTTTGTAGTGAATGCTCAAAACGTTAAAGAAGGCTACCATAATTTCACAGTGTATAGAACGACTAAAGGAAATGCAGAAAGCATTGCAAAAATGAAAACACTGTTGCAGCAACAAGAACAGCTTAGCCCCAAACAGGTGACTAATTTACAGTATCATTTGGGAAGAATGCATGAGGAGATAGGCGATGCTGAAAATGCACTTGTGTATTATGAGCAATCGTTAAAAGGAGAAGCAAATTACACCGTTTTGCGTAGAGCTTTGGGCTTTATCTATTTGAACAAAACCAAAGCATTCGTTAAGCAAATGAATGAGGCAAGTGCTGCTAAGAATGCGATAGCAAATGCCAATGCTTTTTCAAAATATAAAGAAATGGTTTTAAAGGCACTTCCGCATTTAGAAAAATACCAAGCTTGTGAACCAGATGAAGAAACACTCACTATCATTACCAATCTTTACAAAAGTATCAAAGATCAACAGTCGATTGCCAGCTTGCCTAATCGGTTGAAAACGATGGAAGGAAATTGCGTAACCCTTTTGGATGATGAATAAACAAAAAATCCCGTTGCGATTAACAACGGGATTTTTTGATGAAAATCAACTTTGTTTTATTTCAAAGTTAACGTTTGTGTTCTATCTGGGCCAACCGATAAATATTTGATTGGCACTTCTAATTCTTTTTCTAAGAACTCAATGTACGACTGTAACTGTGCAGGAATTTGATCTAAAGAAGTAATCTTAGTTAGATCAGTTTTCCAACCTTCTATTGCTTTCAATACAGGTGTTGGTTGTACAGTGATGATGTCATATGGCATGTAGTCAATGGTTTGTCCATCATGCTCGTAATGTGTACAAGCGTAAATCGTATCAAAACCATCTAATACGTCAGCTTTCATCATGATCAATTCGGTTACCCCATTTAACATGATGGCATATTTCAATGCAGGAATATCAATCCAACCGCAACGACGAGCTCTGCCGGTAGTTGCACCAAACTCATGACCTACTGCACGTAAAGTTTCGCCAGTTTCATCAAACAATTCGGTAGGGAACGGACCGCCACCAACTCTGGTGCAATACGCTTTAAAAATTCCGTAAACATCGCCAACTTTATTAGGCGCAATACCTAAACCAGTACAAGCACCAGCAGTAGTAGTGTTAGATGAGGTTACAAATGGGTATGAACCAAAATCAACATCTAATAAAGTACCTTGAGCACCTTCTGCCAATACTTTTTTGCCTTCTTTTAAGTAGCCATTTACAAAATGCTCACTATCTACGTGCGGAATAGATTTAATGAATTCGATAGCTTCAAAAAATGCAGCTTCTTTTTCCGTTAAATCGTATTCAAACTCGTAATGAGAAAGGATTTCTTTGTGTTTTTGTACCAGCTTCTCATATCTTTCCTTGAAATCAGGAAGGGTAGTATCACCCACACGGATACCGTTACGGCCAGTTTTGTCCATATAAGTAGGGCCAATGCCTTTTAAGGTAGAGCCAATTTTGCCTGCACCCATTTTCTGCTCATTTGCAGCATCCAACAATTGGTGAGTAGGTAAAATTAAGTGAGCTTTACGAGCTAGTACTAATTTCCCAGCACCTACTGGATCTTGACCAGCAGCTTTTAGGTTGTCTAATTCTCTTTTTAAAATGATTGGGTCAATAACTACACCATTACCAATAAGGTTCATGGTTTTGTCGTTGAAAATCCCAGAAGGGATGGTGTTTAGAACGAATTTTTTGCCATCAAATTCTAGCGTATGTCCAGCATTTGGTCCGCCTTGAAAACGGGCAATTAAATCATATTGTGGGCTAAGAACGTCAACAATTTTTCCTTTACCTTCATCGCCCCATTGCAGGCCTAGTAGTACATCTACTTGCGTCATTATTTTAAATTAAGAGAATAAGATTGGTTATATGTGATTAATTAGTTTGTGCTTTGTTTTTGATGGTTGCAGCAGCACTGCAATCAAAACATACCCCATAAAGGTTTAAAGAATGGTGTTTGATGTCGAATTTCAAAAGATCGCCAACCATGCTTTGGATTTGACCAATACGTGGGTCGCAAAATTCTACTACCTTACCACAGTCAATACAAATGACGTGGTCATGTTGGTGGTAACCATATGACTTTTCGAACTGCGCCATGTTTTTACCAAATTGGTGCTTGGTTACCAAATCACATGAAACCAATAACTCCAATGTGTTGTAAACAGTTGCTCTACTTACACGGTATTTTTGGTTCTTCATGTGGATATAAAGGGTCTCCACATCAAAATGGTCGTCTCTTGAATAGATTTCTTCTAAAATGGCGAAACGCTCAGGGGTTTTTCTTAAGTTTTTGTTTTCGAGATAGGCTTCGAAAATCTTTCTTACCAACTCGCTTGTATTCTGTTCAGACATAGTTTTTAAACTCCAACCAAAGGTAACTAATTGATTTCACACATTAAACGATTTGAGGGATTTATGTTGATAAATTACGTTATTGTTAAATTGTTTTGACGAAAGGAAGTAGAAGTAATGGTTAATTATTAATGGTGAATGATTAATGCTTGAAAAGACATTCGAGATTTGAAAAATACAGACTTACGAAGTTTCAAAAACTTCATAAGTCTCCTCATCGCTAAAACTAGCTACTAACCACTAGTTAAGCATCAAACCTGGTCACTCCAGTAACGCCTTTTACTTCCAATAGGTTTTTGATCAGGTTATCCAAATGTTCCTTGTCATTGACGAATACCTTGATAGAACCATCAAAAATACCATCATTGGTATCCACCGTAATGGAACGCATATTTACTTTAAAATCGTTGGAAATTACTTTGGTAATGTTGTTGATCAAACCTACATCATCAATACCTACAATATGTAATCCAGTGAGGAAAGTCAATTCATGTTGACGGTTCCATTTGGCTTTTACTACCCTGTAGCCATAATTGGCCATTAACTGTGCCGCATTTGGACAATTGGTACGGTGTATTTTAATGCCTTCGTTAACGGTGACGAAACCAAAAACGTCATCCCCAGGAATTGGGTTGCAGCAAGCGGCAAGGGTGTAGTCAATTTTCTGAAGATCTTCGCCGATTAGCAAGATATCCGATTCTGGCCCTTTTACCTTTTTCAATAGCGCATCTATGCGCTCATTGTCGCTAACCTTTTCGGTGCCTCTGTTTTCAATTTCTTTTTCACTGGCTACGTATTCCCTTAAATCTTTAAGTTCAATTTTGCCTTGTGCTACCGCGATAAACAAATCTTGAGTAGACTGTAGTTTAAAGAAGTAGCTGATTTTATTGAGGTTATCGGTGTTGTAAGTGATTTTAAGAGATTTCAACTTACGCTCCAGTAACTCTTTTCCCTCTTCCGCAATTTTGCGTTTTTCCTCTTTTAGGGAAGATTTGATTTTCGATTTTGCTTTTGCAGTAACTACAATGCTCAGCCAATCTTCCTTAGGGGTTTGCTTGCTCGAAGTGATGATTTCTACCTGATCGCCATTTTGCAGTTTGTACGACAAGGGCACCAATTTGTGGTTTACTTTAGCGCCAATACATTTGGCACCAATATCGGTATGGATTTCAAAAGCAAAATCTAAGGCTGTAGCACCCAATGGAAGTTGCAGCAATGCTCCTTTTGGGGTAAAAATGAAAATCTCATCAGAGAAAAGGTTCATTTTAAAGTCGTCCAAGAAATCCAATGCATTAGATTCAGGATTGCTTAGCATTTCCCTTACCTTTTGGATCCATTGGTCAAGGCCATTATCATTGGTGCTTTCTTTGTATTTCCAGTGCGCCGCAAAACCTTTCTCGGCAATCTCGTTCATCCGCTGTGTACGAATTTGTACCTCAACCCACTGTCCTTTAGGCCCCATTACCGTAGTATGTAAGGATTCGTATCCATTACCTTTTGGTGAAGAAACCCAGTCGCGTAAACGATCAGGGTTAGGACGATATAAATCGGTCACAATCGAATAGGCTTTCCAACAGTCAGCTTTTTCACTTTCTGGTGGACTGTCCAGAATAATTCTGATGGCAAAAAGATCATAAACTTCCTCAAAAGGAATGTTCTTTTTCTTCATCTTGTTCCATATGGAGTGGATCGATTTTGGACGGCCATAAACATTTGCAGTAAGTCCTTGCTCTGCTAAAATATCATTGATAGGCTCAACGAACGACTTGATAAAAGCATTTCTTTCTGCCTTTTTCTCATTCAATTGGGTCGCAATATATTTGTAAGTGTCAGGCTCCAAGTATTTCATGGATAAGTCTTCCAGCTCAGATTTAATAGCATAAAGACCTAAACGATGCGCTAATGGGGCATACAGATAAATGGTTTCGGAAGCAATTTTCAGTTGTTTGTGACGAGGCATAAAATCCATCGTACGCATGTTGTGCAACCTGTCTGCTAATTTGATCAAAATCACCCTTACATCGTCCGCAAGCGTGAGCAGCATCTTTCTGAAATTCTCCGCTTGTAGGGAGCTATTGGTGTCGAAAACACCTGATATCTTGGTCAGTCCATCAATGATTTTGGCTGTTTTTTTGCCAAACTCACGTTCAATGTCTTCTAGTGTGATGTCGGTATCCTCCACTACATCGTGCAAAAGCGCACACACAATAGAAGTGGTTCCTAGTCCAATTTCTTCTGCAGCAATTTGAGCCACCGCAATAGGGTGGTAGATGTAAGGCTCACCAGATTTACGACGCATGTCTTTATGGCTCTCTAAAGCCATATCGAAAGCCTTGCGTATTTCCTTTTTATCGCCTCTTTGAAGGGTTGATTTACAGGCACGTAGCAAGGCCCTGTACCTCTTTAGTATTTCTTTTTTCTCGGCTTCTAGATCTATCACTAATGCGTTCTTCATTTGTATTTTCTAGGTAAAATTATAATGTATTTAAACTATAAAATGCTATATTGGGTTGTAGTTAAAGCGAATGAGTAAAAATAGCTTTAACTTTGAACAGGCATAAATTTATGAAATTTTATCGTTTTTTTGCTCTTTCAATTGTCATCATTGCTGGTTTTAGCGCAAAGGCTCAAGACAGCACGGCAAAAGCTATTTGGCCAAAGTTGGGCAAAAATGATACCATTAGGGTAGCTGCCACCAACGATGGGGGTTACATGATTCCATGGATTGGCCTAAACGAAGTGGTGATTATTGGACAACGTATCTGGAAGTCGCCGCAAGAACAGGTGGCCTACAATAGGTTGAGATATAATGTACTAAAGGTGATGCCTTACGCTTTATTTGCCAAACGCAGGTACGAACAACTAGAGCGCGATTTAGCGGTGGTTGGCGATAAAAAGGAACAAAAGCGTTTGATCAAGGAGTGTGATAACGAAATAAAAAAAATGTTTAATACCGAAATAAAGGAATTAACCATTACACAGGGACAAATATTAACTAAATTAATTGATAGGGAAGTAGGAAGAACCACTTACGATATCGTGAAGCAGACAAAGGGTAAATTTGCGGCTTTTTCATATCAACTGGTTGCAAGGGTAGTGGGTCATAATTTAAAAAATACCTACAGCGTTGAAGAAGATAGAGATATCGAATCCATTATTAGGGGCTCCGGCTACTATCAGTAAGTTTGAGAAAATGAATTTAAAACCAACAGTGTATCCGTTCAAGGCTCGCCTGATCAACGGAACAGAAAAAAACTTGGCCGACTATAACGGTAAAGTATTGTTGATTGTGAACACGGCTTCAGGCTGCGGTTTCACGCCCCAATTGAAAGATCTACAGCAAATCAGAGAAGAGTTTTCCGATCAGGGTTTTGAAATTCTGGGTTTTCCTTCCAATGATTTTGGAAAGCAGGAACCTTTGGATGGAAAAGCGATCAATGAGTTTTGTGAAGTGAATTACGGCGTACAATTCCCCATATTTGATAAAATCATGGTGCGAGGCAAGGAAGCCCACCCCTTATTCAAGTTCTTGGCAGATAAAAAGCTGAACGGAAATGTGACTTCTACGCCACGTTGGAATTTCCATAAATACCTGATCAACAAAAAAGGCGAAGTAGTGGAGTATTTCTTCCCTTTCACTAAGCCAACTTCTTCCAAAGTGAAGAAAAAAATCCAACGTCTTTTAAACGAGAGTATTTAGAAATAAAAACCACTAAGGGGCAAGGAATATCAAGTTTTCTAGATTTAGAGAGTAATGATACTTGGTGTTATTTGTGTATCTGTGGCTAAAAATAAAATTAGATGAAATTAGATTTATTGGTTTTGGCCGTGCACCCCGACGATGCTGAATTGGGATGTTCTGGGACCATTATTAAACATATAGCACAAGGGAAAAAGGTAGGCATTATTGATTTTACGCAAGGCGAATTAGGCACAAGAGGAACTATTGAAACTCGTGCAGCCGAAGCGGAAGCTTCTTCTAAAATCATGGGTTTGCATGCTAGAGAGAACATTCAAATTAGAGATGGTTTCTTTAAAAATGATGAACAACACCAATTAGAAGTGGTGAAGATGGTACGCAAATACCAACCAGAAATTATTTTGACCAATGCTTTGTACGACCGTCATCCCGATCATGGCAGGGCGTCTGAGCTGGCAAATGATGCAATTTTTCTTTCAGGTTTAAGAAAGGTACAAACTCATTTGGAAGGACTTGAACAGCAACCTTGGCGACCTCGTTTGGTTTTACAGTATATTCAAGATACCTACATTAAGCCAGATGTTATTGTGGATATTTCTGAGCAGATGGAGCAAAAAATTGAAGCCATTAGGGCTTTTAAAACGCAATTTGATAGTCCAGGCGAAGATGAACCTCAAACCTACATTTCTACTCCAGGATTTCTGCAGTCTGTCATTGCACGTGCAAGAGAGATGGGCAAAAACATTGGTGCGGAGTATGGCGAAGGTTTTACTTCTAGAAAGCTTTTAGGAGTAGATAGTTTATTTGATTTAAGATAGAAATATCGCAATAGCCAACAATTTTGGCCATTTATTGTTGTTTGAAGTATAGAAAAAGCCATTAATGGTTTTTGATTTTATAACTTTCTACTTTAAACTTAAAAAAAATGGCCAATCTATTTTCCTCTTTAAAAAACGCTTACCAACTCTTTAAAAGCGTAGATTTCGAAAAACTGGATGCACTTTCCAAAAAAGTGGACCTGCCCAAAATGGTGGAGACGATTTCTAGTCTCGACGATAAGCAACTTCAAGGAATGATGAAAATGATGGGTGGCAATTCTCGTAAAAAGGAATTACCTCCAATTGAAGGCGATTTTTATCAGTTGGGCGAAGAAGCCCTTAATGAAGAAGACAGAGCGCTGCAATTGAAAGTACGCACATTTCTAGAAAAAGAGGTAAAACCTATCGTCAATCATTATTGGAACAGGGCCGAATTTCCTTTCGAGATCATCCCTAAACTTGCGGAACTTAATATTTGTGGTCTCACCTATAAAGGCTATGGCTGTCCAGGGAAATCTAATTTGATGGAAGGTATTTTGGCTATGGAAATGGCCCGTATCGATACGTCTTTATCTACCTTTTTTGGTGTTCAAAGTGGCTTGGCTATGGGCTCTATCTACATTTGTGGTTCCGAAGAACAAAAACAACAATGGTTGCCATTAATGCAGAAATTTGAGGTGATTGGTGCCTTTGGTTTAACTGAACCAGAAGTAGGCTCAGCTGCGGCTGGCGGTTTGACGACTACTTGCAAAAAGGTTGGTGACGAATGGGTGTTAAATGGTCAGAAGAAATGGATAGGTAATGCAACTTTTGCCGACATTTTGATCATATGGGCACGTGATGAAGATAGCGGTGACGTGAAAGGATTTATTGTGAAAAAGGATAATCCAGGATTTGCTGTAGAAAAAATGGAAAATAAAATGGCCCTGCGTATTGTTCAGAACGGTTTGATTACCTTAACCAACTGTAAAATTGCAGAGAGTGATCGTTTACAAAATGCCAACTCATTTAAAGATACAGCCAAGGTGTTGCAAATGACTAGGGCAGGGGTGGCTTGGCAAGCCGTAGGTTGTGCTCGTGGCGCCTATGAAAATGCCCTTGATTACACTCGGACCCGCAAGCAGTTTGGGAAACCCATTGCGTCTTTCCAATTGATACAAAATCATTTGGTAGAAATGTTGTCGAACCTTACTGCTATGCAAACGCTTTGTTTCCGTTTATCCCAATTGCAAGATCAAGGTTTGTTGAAGGATGAGCATGCCTCTTTGGCTAAGGTATTCTGTTCGCTTCGTACCAGAGATGTGGTGAGTAAAGCAAGAGAAGTAATGGGCGGTAACGGAATTTTGTTGGAATATAATGTGGCCCGTTTTGTAGCAGATGCGGAAGCCATTTATTCTTATGAAGGCACCAAAGAAATCAATACCTTGATTGTGGGTAGGGCTATTACAGGTTTTTCTGCTTTTGTTTAAACCTATTTAGACTTACGAAGTTTTCAAAACTTCGTAAGTCTGGTTACGTCACAATGGTTATTCTTAACGGAGAAGTTGAGGGCTTAGGCGTTTAAAAACTTCGTAAGTCTGGGATTCCTATTTAAACGGCCATTTGAGCAATCCAACATTTCCCATGGCGCTTTTTTCGTACAGCGCAAAGCAATTTTGATTGAAATTTGTATCAAAATTAACGTCACCAGGAGAGAGTTTGGTAGGTGCTTCTTTACCTTCTAAAAAATAATAGACTTTAGTATTGCCGTATTTAGTATGCGGCATCAAATCGCCGTATGCTTGTAATTGGGCAGCGGTGGTATCCTTTACTGTGACTGAATAAATGCGTTGTACAGGGCCTGTATTGTTTTCATTTCGATAGCTGGCTATTTCTTTAAATCCGCCTTTCAAATCTTCGATGCCCGATTGGGTAAAGGTGTCTTTAAGCATCCAGCCGATAAGGAAAATAACTAATACTGCAATAAAAAACTTAGTGCCAACTTTTTTCATGCTCCGAAATTAGCTCAAATAAGCACTTGTTTTGTTGTTGGGAAGTCAGGAAATATAAAAGGCTATCTAATCTCTCAAATAGCCTTTTTGTTTTTTTAAGGTTAAAGCGTTGGCAGTATTTTCCGCATCACTTCAATTCCTTCATCAATATGTTGCTTCTCGATGCATAATGCTGGTCTAAAGCGAATGGTTTGATTGCCACAACCTAAAAACATTACATTACTGGCCATTCCTTTTTCGATAAACTTGTTGCGCATTTCTTTCTCTGGGAAATCGAAAGAGCACAATAAACCTCGGCCACGTACATTGCTCATTTTTTCGTATTCATTGGCAAGCGTTTGAAGCTGGTTTTTGAGATAATCGCCTAAATGAGCAGCATTATCACATAGTTTGTCTTCTTCAACGATATTTAAAATTTGTGTCGAACGTACCATGTCTACCAAGTTTCCGCCCCAAGTGGAGTTGATTCGAGAAGGTACGTTGAAAACATTTCCTTCCACTTCATCAACCTTGTTGCCTACTAAAATACCACAGATTTGCATTTTCTTTCCAAAGGCCACAATGTCTGGTCTCGCTTTTTCGCTAAAATGTTGGTGGCACCAGAATTTTCCAGTTAAACCCACACCTGTTTGCACTTCGTCGTAAATCAGGAAAGCCTCATTTTCATCAGCCAGTTGGCGAAGTTGGATCAAGAACTCTTCTCTGATATGGTTATCTCCGCCTTCAGACTGAATTGGTTCAATAATGATGGCGCAAATGTCATCCTTATTTTCAGCGAAAGCTTGTTTGATTTGAGCAATAGAGGCCGCTTCGGTTTCTTGAGCCACACTTAAATTATCGCCACTTAGCGGGAATTTAACTTGTGGGGTGCTTACTCTTGGCCAATCAAACTTGGCAAACCATTTGGTTTTATCTGGTAGCGTATTGGTTAAGCTTAAGGTATAACCACTACGCCCGTGGAACGCTTTTTCAAAATGGAGTACTTTAAAGCCTTTTTCTTCTTTATAACCTTTTTTGAAATTCTTCTGTACTTTCCAGTCCATGGCTACTTTAAGTGCATTCTCTATGGCCAATGCGCCGCCTGCAATAAAAAAAGCATGGGGCAGGTAATCTGGAATGCCTACTCGAGAGAAAGTTTTTACAAATTCAGCGTATTGTTGGGTGTAAACATCCGAATTGGAAGGGTTGGCCAGGGCCGCTAAAAATAAGTTGTGTTTAAACGCTTCGTCGTTCACCATTTTGGGGTGGTTGTAACCCAAGGGAACAGAAGCAAAACAAGTAAAGAAATCTAGTAGTTTACGATCGTATTTCGAATCGTAGATGTAGGCTCCGTTACTTTTTTCCATGTCATAGGTAAGGTCGTAACCATCGGCAAGAATATGTTTTTTAAGAGCTTGTTTAACCTCACTAGGAGCAACGCTTAGTTGATACATAAATTTAAGTTTTGGTATATCTCAAATTTAGATAAATAGGCCAAATTATCAAATTTAGGCGGTTTTTGAACTCCGAGTTCAAAAACTAGGTTTAAACAGTTTAAACTTGGTTTTTGCCTAAAACTTTAACAATAATTAAAAAATGTGGAAAAAATATTTTGATGAAATTTAACTGAACTGGTCAATTTTTCCCAAAATTCCGAAGATTCCGCCAGTGTGAAGCATTAAAATTTTGGCATCTTTCTTAATTACTCCTTTTTCTATTAAATCAAAGATGGCATAACACATTTTAGAAGTATAAATTGGATCTAATAGGATGCCTGTGCTACTTGTAAAGTCTTTGATGAAAGTAATGAGTTCGGGAGTTGTTTTGGCATAACCGCCAAAGTGATAATCAGTATGTAGCTGTAATTTGGTAAGATCGCTTTCATACATCGCTATCTCCTCTCTAATAAACTCGCCTCCCTTCAACACTGGAATGACATGAAGCGTGGTTTGCAGTTGCTGTTTATTGATTCCTTTTAATAGTCCAGCAGCGGTAGTTCCAGTGCCAGCAGCACAAAATATATGGTCAAAGTTTTCTTCTAGCTCCTCCATAATTTCTGCACAGCCAATAACCGCTTCTTTACTTGCGCCGCCTTCGTTCACAAAATAGGCATTGTTGTCGTTAGCGTAGTGTTTTTCAAATAAAGCCTCTTTGTGCTTATAACTTTCCCTGTCAATAAAACGGAGTTGCATGCCGAAAAGTTTACATAGTGTAAGCATGGGATTGCTCACTTCTTCACCACGTACAAAAGCGGTAGCTTTTAAATGATTTTGCGCCGTAGCGGCTGCGGTGGCTAATAAGTGGTTAGAGTAAGCTCCGCCAAAGGTAATGAGGTGCTTCTTATTTTTTGCAGCAGCGTTTTGCAGGATATATTTTAGTTTGCGCCATTTATTGCCCGAAACGAAAGGATCTATCAAATCATCTCGTTTAACGAAAAGAGAGATTCCTCGAAAGGAAACCTGATGTATGGGACTGGGCAATAGCATAAAATAAAAAAGCTTCCCCAAAGAGAAGCTTTTTTATGCTTTTTTGAAAATTTTAATTACCTATTCCAAAGCCAATACCTGCATTTGCATAGCCGTACTTAGCTTGGGTATAGGAACCATATAATCTAAAGAAAGACAGGTGTAGCTGAAAACCTAAAGAGGCTTTCATGCCGCTAACGTCAGTTCTTTTAATCTCAAAAGGATTGGTTTCATTTGCCCCTTCAAAACTATAAGTTCCCAAAGCTCTAATATGGGTATTAGATTTGTTGTAGCCAACGCTAAAGAATGGCGTAAACATCGCTATTTTCTTAGAAATGATCGCATCCATACTAATGCCTTTCAATTTTATATCAATATTTTGATTAGGATCAGGATTTTGGCCTACTTCCAATGGGATGTTCCATTTGAGTTGCGTGTAACCAAAGGCTACGGCTAAATCAAAGGGAAGCATTTTCCCTGTTTTGCCCAACACTAGTGGTAACACCTCTACTTTAGCACCTACGCCAAAAAGATCAACTTTTCCAAAATCGCTCAAATCGATGGTTGGCGAGTAACGTACAGATACATCTATATTTTTAGGTAGCCCTACCGTTAATTGAACTTGGGGAGCGGGTACGAGACCAACACCAATACCCTTAGGGAGGTTGAATTGTTTTGATGTACTGTTACCTACTTGCATTCTGGTTCCATCTTGCTTTGGTCCAGAGAGCGTAGGCGTGTTTACATTGGAGCCTGCTACTGGAGCCATACTGGTAAGTCCCAGTTTGGTCACATTAAAGGTTTTGTCGCTTGAAGGCACAAAAGCACCAGAAGCGGAGATCCTTAAATCGAAACGTAAGAAGTTTTTTGCTTTTGCTGAAGTGTACCACATTGAATTTAGCCCTAAACCAAATCCAGTAGTTGCAGGCAAGAGGTAAGCACCAGCTAATTTTCCAGCATCCGCAGGAGTTCCTCTAAAAACGTCACCAACCTCACCTTGTGCCATTAAATTAAAAGGCAATAAAAAAGCGCCAAGAACAATTATGTTTCTTAGCGCTCGAAATTTTTTTTCCATGTTTATTTGTTTGATTTTCAGACACGAAAATATATTTTTCTAATTAAATAAGGAAAAAAATTAATTACAATCCTGAGGTTTTGAGTAAAGATTTTCATACGCACAACTTAAATTCTCCACCTACACTACAATAAATAAGCCAATTTGTTTTCAAAGAATGTCGATTTGATAATTTATTTTTGCAGCATGGAAAATTTCGCAATAGGGCAAGAGGAAGAGGAACAGGATTTGTTTGAGCATTTTAATATTGTCGTTGATAAAGGACAGTCGCTATTACGAATTGACAAGTTTTTGATGCACCGCATCGAGCATGCTTCTAGAAATAGGATACAAAATGCTATTGATGCAGGCAATGTGTTGGTGAACAAGCAAATGATTAAGGCTAGCTATAAAGTGAAGCCTTTGGATGAAATTTCCATTGTATATGCCCAGCCACCTCGTGATACAGAGGTTTATCCGGAAGATATTCCTTTGGATATTGTTTATGAGGATGATGATCTGTTAGTGGTGAATAAGCCAGCAGGTATGGTAGTGCATCCAGGTTATAACAATTATACAGGTACTTTAGTAAATGCCTTGGCTTTTCACTTTGATCAATTGCCTACTTTACCTGGTAATGACGGCCGACCAGGTTTGGTGCACCGTATAGATAAAGATACTTCGGGCCTGTTGCTCATCAGTAAAAACGAAATCACCATGACTAAATTGGCGAAACAGTTTTTTGATCACAGCATTACGCGTAAATACCTTGCTTTGGCTTGGGGAGATATTGAAAATGATGGTAGGATAGAAGGGTATATTGGTCGTAGTATGAAAAACCGTATTATTCAAGATGTGTATGATGATGAGGAAAAAGGCAAGTGGTCGGTAACCAATTATCAAGTATTAGAGCGTTTGAATTACGTTACCTTGGTAAGCTGCCAATTGGAAACAGGGCGCACCCATCAAATTAGGGCACACATGAAGCATATCGGTCATCCGCTTTTTAATGACGCCAACTACGGTGGAGATAAGATTTTAAAAGGGACTACGTTCTCTAAATATAAGCAATTTGTGACCAACTGTTTCGACATCATGCCGCGACAGGCCTTGCATGCAAAAACGTTGGGCTTTATACATCCAACTACGAAACAATATATGGAGTTTGAGGCACCACTGCCAGCAGATTTTGATGCGGTTTTAACCAAATGGCGTAATTATTTAGTACAACCTCAATCGTAGATGCCGCAATATATTTTATTTAACGATCAGTTTTATGAGAGCGACGCTCCACTTTTGCAAGCCCAAAACAGAGGCTTCAAATTTGGAGACGGTTTGTTTGAGTCGATGCGGATGTGCAATGGGAAGTTGAAATTTCCAGAACTTCATGCCGATAGGCTGCATGCTGGAATGAAAGCGCTCAAAATGGATGGTTATACTTTATTGGATGACTACTTTTTAAAGCAAAAGGCAACCGAATTAGTCAAAAAGAATAAAATTAATGGCAATGCTCGTTTGCGGTTAACGATATATCGTAACGGAGAAGGACTTTATACCCCACAAAGTAATAAGGTAGGCTATCTATTGGAGGCTTCTGCTTTACCCAAGGCCGAATATGAGTTAAATACCAAGGGTTTGATTATTGATGTGTATGATGAAATCCCTAAGCCCATCAATAAGCTTTCAAATTATAAAACCACCAACGCCTTATTGTATGTAATGGCTGGCTTATACCAAAAGCGCTACAGTTTGGACGAGGCGTTGTTGCTTAACCAAAATGGTTTCCTTTGCGAAAGCACCAGCTCTAATGTTTTTGTGGTGTATCAAGGACAGATTTATACCCCTGCACTTTCTGAAGGTTGCGTAGCTGGCGTAATGAGAAATGTAGTGATGAAATTGGCTAAACAACATCAGTTACCATTAATAGAGGCACAAATTAACCCACAGATATTGAACGAAGCTGAAGAGGTTTTTGTAACCAATGCCGTTAGCGGTATCAGATGGGTGATGGGTTATGGAAGAAAACGCTACTTTAATGAAGTAGCTAAAGCCTTGAGTGCCAAATTAAACTTACTGTAAATTTCCTATAGCATTTAGTTGTATCGCTGATAAATTACATTATTGTTTGTTTTTTTGCGGATTTTTCAGAATAAAATTTTTGTATCTTGTTTTTACACACACACAAATGTAAATCGATATGAAAAAATTACTCATGATCGTCATGGCATGCTATGCCCTGAACGCTCGTTCGCAAACGGACGACTCCAGAAATTTTATTTACCTCAATTCCGATTCTATAATTCATGCAGATCGGATCAGGTTGCGACCCGATTTTGGAGGCTCTTTGGTATTAAGGGCCGATTCTAGAAGGGTTCCCCTAGAGCAGGTGAAGTTCTTTAACAATGAAGATGGCTTTTTTGCCAACACCCGAAAGACCAACCTTTTTGCTGGCAACTCTTTTTCGGAAAGGATTGTGAAAGGAAAAATTAACCTTTACCAAGAGGTTGCCTATGATCCTGTACCTTATGAGTTGGACTATTACCGATTTAGAGATCGAGGGCCACGTGTAATTTCTACCAGGTTGTTCTATAACAAAGGCTTTTCAGACGTGAAAAAAGTGAGCTATGCCAGCTTAAAAATGGATATGGCCGACAATCCTAAAAGTCTGGATTTTTTAGAAAGTTATAGAAAAGGCAAGCAAGTGGGAACGATAATGTATGTAGCCGCGGGAGCCGCTATTTTAGCGGGCTTGATTAATTTCGCAAGTACAGGAAGCAAAGAGATGAATCGGGCTTCCTTTGATAGTACGGGAAATAGTGGTTATGTAGGAAGTCTTTTATTGATGGGGTTAGGTGGAGGTTTGGCTTTGGGAGGTTATTTCAAACAAGCTTCAGCTAACAGGGACATAGAAAGGGCAATAGACGCCTATAACCGTAACTAAATCTTAAATGAATAAGGTGTCCGGTCCCGTACTAATGCGGGATGGGACACCTTATAGTGTGATTAAAGTCTAACGCCTCTTAAAAATTCGTCAACCAACATTCTTTTTTTGCCTTCAAGCTGTAATTCCAACAACTTGATATAGCCATTATTGCTGGCAAATTTCAGGAAAGTCTTTCCATCTGTTTCAAAGGCTCCAGCATTTATCGTGGGAGCAACGTTTTCCTTTTCCACCTTGAAGATTTTTAAGGTCTTATCATTTAAAAAGGTGAATGCGGTAGGGTATGGGCTTAAACCTCTGATGTGATTAAACACCGTTTGATTGTCCTGATTCCAGTTGACCTCACAAAAATCCTTGAAAATTTTTGGAGCCATTTTCAGTTCTGTATCCATGGGCTGCGGTACCTCTTGGTAATTGCCACTTTCAATGGCCTTAACCGTTTTCACGATCAGTCCCGCGCCAATATTCATCAACTTATCGTGTAGTGTGCCAGCAGTATCATCCTCTGTAATTGGGGTGCTTTCTGAAAAAATCACATCACCCGTGTCAATTTCCTGCTTTAGGAAAAACGTAGTAACCCCACTTTCCTTCTCGCCATTAATGATGGCATGATTGATTGGCGCAGCACCTCGGTATTGAGGCAATAAAGAACCGTGAAGATTGATGGTTCCCTTTTTAGGCATATTCCAAACAATTTCGGGCAGCATTCTAAAGGCCACCACCACTTGAAGATCTGCATTTAAAGCTTGTAACTCTTCAATAAATGCTGGGTCTTTAAGCTTTAAAGGTTGAAGAACTTTTAATCCGTGTTCAACGGCATATTTTTTAACGGCACTTTCGCTTAACTTTTGGCCACGGCCAGCAGGTTTGTCGGCTGCTGTAACTACACCTACAATATCAAAACCCGCATTTTTGAGCGCATCTAAAGAGGCTACTGCAAAATCGGGCGTGCCCATAAAAATTATTTTCATCTTTTGATTTACGATTTTAGATTTTATCCCGTACGTGCGGGAATAACTTAACCTATTGCTTAACAAGTAAAATCGTCCGTCTTTCGGACATTTGACTTATGGCTATTTAAAACTTCATCGCTCGGTCTAACTCCCGTTTACTTTCTCTTTCCTTAATGGTGTCGCGTTTGTCGAATTCCTTTTTACCTTGTGCTAAAGCAATTTCTATCTTGGCAAAACCACGTTCATTAACGAAAATGCGTAAGGGAACAATGGTAAAACCCTTTTCTTCCCCTTTTAATCTTAATTTCCTTAACTCCTTTTTTTGTAGCAATAGCACTCTGTCTCGTTTAATATCATGATGATAAAAAGAGCTGTGGCTGTATTCAGAAATATGAAGGTTACGAATGTAAAGGCTATTGTTAATGAACATGCAAAAGGCATCCGTAAGATTAGCCTTCCCTTGTCTGATTGATTTTATTTCGGTGCCAAGCAAGGCAATGCCCGCCACATACTTATCTAAAATGTGGTAGTCAAAATATGCTCGCTTATTCTTTATCTGTATATCGTTAGGCATAACTGCAAATATCAACAATTGTGGGCTATAAGTAACAGCATCTTTTAATATTTGTTTTAATGCAATATTGTTGCATTTTCAAATTCTATTCTATATTTGCAATTATGTTGCGTTTATAGCTGTTTTTAGATTTTTTTAATTTTATTGTGTTGTTTTTCTAAACTAATTTTTAGATTTGTCTAAATTTATATTTTTGTATAGCTAATTAATTTTCAAAATGAAGAATGTTTTACTTTTTCTTACTGTTTTTTTGTTGTTTTTAAATGCTGATGCTCAGGATATTGTGCTGAAAGGAAAAGTGGAAAGCAATGGCTCGCCTGTGGTGAAGGCCAGTTTACGTATTTTGGAATTACAGCGCTCTTCACAAACGGATATAGATGGGAATTTCGGTTTTGTAGCTCTCCATTCTGGCAAATATCAAATCAGAATATCTGCTTTAGGTTATCAAACACAGGTCAATACGGTTCAGGTATTATCAGATACTGTTTTACACTTCGATTTGGTGGAACAAAAGGAAAATTTGCGGGAAGTAGTGGTCACAGGAACACAAAAAGAGGTTAATCGTTTAGAAAGTCCAGTGCCAGTAGAGATTTATACTGCCAAGTTTTTTCAGAAAAATCCTACCCCGAGCATTTTTGATGCTTTGCAGAATATCAATGGCGTTCGTCCACAGCTTAATTGTAATATCTGCAATACTGGAGATATCCATATCAATGGCTTGGAAGGTCCCTATACCATGGTTTTGATTGATGGGATGCCTATCGTCAGTAGTTTATCTACCGTGTACGGCTTATCGGGGATTCCCAACGCATTGGTAGAAAGGATTGAGATTGTTAAAGGGCCTGCGTCATCCCTCTATGGCAGTGAAGCGGTAGGCGGATTGATCAATATCATTACCAAAGATGTAAGCAAGGCAGCAAGGTTTACCGCCGATTTAATGACCACCAGCTATCTGGAGCATAATATAGATTTAGGATTTAAGGCCCGTTTATCTCCGAAGGTGAGTTTTTTAACGGGAGTGAATTATTTTAAATATGGGAACAAGGTTGATGATAACCATGATGGTTTTACAGATGTAACTCTGCAGGATAGGATTTCGGTTTTTCAGAAATGGAATTTCAATAGACGTGAAAATAGGTTGTTCTCTTTGGCGGGAAGGTATTTGTATGAAGACAGATGGGGTGGGGAGATGAACTGGACAAAACAATACCGAGGTGGTGGCGAAGTATATGGAGAGAGTATTTATACCAAACGCTTTGAGCTGCTCGGGAATTACCAATTGCCATTAAAGGAAAAGATGTTTTTGGCCTTCTCCTTAACGAGCCATAACCAGGATAGCAGATATGGGGAGACTTCATACATTGCCAAGCAGAATATTGCGTTTTCGCAGCTCACTTGGGATAAAAAAATAGGTAGTCACGACCTGCTTTTTGGTACGGCTTTCCGTTATACTTATTATGATGACAATACGCCAGCTACGCTTTTGGCCAATCAGAACCATCCTGAAAAGGTGTATTTGCCGGGAGCTTTTGTGCAGGACGAAATTAAGTTGACCGCAAAGCATTCGGTTTTACTGGGTATGCGTTACGATTACCACTCTGAGCATGGCAATATATTTACCCCCCGATTTGCCTATAAAATCAATTTTGATGAAAGCAGTATCTTAAGGTTAAATGCGGGAACGGGATTTAGGGTAGTAAATATCTTTACGGAAGATCATGCGGCTTTAACGGGTGCCAGGGACGTAGTGATCGAAGAGAATTTGAAGCCTGAGAAAACCTACAATGTGAACCTTAACTACCTCAAAAAGATGTACGATTTAAACGGAAATACTTTCACCTTCGACGTCTCCGCTTTTTACACCCATTTCAGCAATCGTATTGTGGCCGATTATGAAACCAACGTCAACCAAATCAGGTATAATAATCTTACAGGTTATGCCGTAAGCAAGGGCTTAACTGGAAATTTTGACGTGACTTTAAACTTTGGACTGAAGCTAAATGCAGGCATTACTTTGCAAGATGTTGGCTTGGTAGAAGATGGACATAAAACCCAACAGATGCTTACTGAAAAATGGATGGGGACATGGTCGGTTTCATATCTCATCAATAAGCTGAATTTGGGAATAGACTACACGGGAAATATTTATGGTCCTATGCGCTTACCGTTGCTGGGTGATTTAGATCCACGTCAACCTTATTCGCCCGTGTGGAGCTTGCAAAATATCCAATTGGTGTACCGTGGCTTTAAAAATTTGGAGATTTATGGCGGTGTGAAAAACCTGCTTAATTTTAAACCAACCAAGAATAATCCTTTCATTATTGCCCGTAGTAATGATCCTTTTGATAAACAGGTACAGTTTGATGCGAAAGGAAATGCAATGGTTACACCCAACAATCCATACGGCTTAACTTTTGACCCGAGCTATGTGTATGCGCCAAATCAGGGAATTAGAGGCTTCTTTGGGTTGAGGTATAGTTTGAGGTAATCATGCCTATTCCTTTATTATTGCTTGTTGTTACAGCACGATGTCATTCCGAGTTTCGAGGAATCTCAATATTTGGTATTAATTTCCTGTAGTAAGTATAGCAACTGCTTTTTGCCAAGCAGGTAAAAATTTCCATTTTGATCTAAATCTGAAAAGTCAACCTGTAGTTTAATTTCCTTAACATTTTTGTAGTTATGCCGTTTCTCTTTTAGTTTTTTATAAGCTGCGCTTCTAGCGGTATTCACCAATATGGAAATACCATAGGTAATATTGTTTTTACTAATCAAAATATCTATTCCTTCATAATAATCAGCATACATGGAATATTTGACATTTTCAAATTCTCCGGATTCTAATAAGAAATAGTAAAAATGAACATCTCTCACAAAAGAAGGATACGTCCGAAGTATCCTGGCTTTTAAGCCTTCAATGCTATATTGTTTGTCTTGATAGGAAAACTGTGTTTCTGTAAGTGTATCGGGATTTAGCCATTTGACATATTCTGAAAATAACAGCTCTTGATTGGGAATACTTTTATACTGATAAATAAGATAGTAGAAAACCTGTAAAAATGGAGGGAATTGCGTGTTCTCGATGATTTCATCTTTTTTGAGCCCGGTTCCGCTGTAAGGTAGCTGGCTTATTTGCTGCTCTAATAACTCGAGGGTTAAAAAGTTAGAGCGCTCTATTAGCCACTCGCCATTATTTATAGCTAGGTCTTTGATGTTCTTTTGAAACGAGTTTTCCATTTGATAATCATGAATTTAACAAATTTTTATGAAAAGCAGGCTCGTTTACTTTTTTTCAAATGCTTCAGCGGTACTGCTGCTCCAGTCGCTTGGGCGTAGCAACTCTCTGATGTCGACCCTTAAGTACTCGGCAATTTGATTTAACGTTGTTAAGGTAGGCTGTTGTTTGTTGTTTACCCATCGGGAAACAGTTTCCTTTTTTACTTTTAAATGCTTAACCAGATCATTGTTTCCAGCCTTTTTCTCTTTTAAAATTTCGCCTATTCTATTAATCATAAAAAAAGAATAAATAATTGTTGATTTTTAAAGTCAACTTTATTATATTTGTTATCAGTTATTTATAGCGACAAATAGAGTGGGGTTATGCCTTGCTTTTTACGATGTCACTCATGAACGAAACCGTCAATTTCCCCATGAGCCGATCGTGAGTTCGCTTTCTATTGGATATTCGTATCTTTGCATACTTATTCAATAGGGCGAATTTCGCGTCAGTCTTTTGGGGAGCTCGAACTTCTGGTTTGAGTGGTTCTTGACGGTACCAGTTCAGAAGCAGTGAAGTTCGCCCTATTGGTATCTTCTTACCCATTCGGTTTCTTCATTGCTTTTAAGGGGCACGCATCGTTTGATATAACCAAATTAACTGCGTATGAAAACGAAAAAATTAAGGCTCGCCAATTCCAGTTATTTTAAGGGGGTGGTTAATAGCTATTCCCTGTTACTCTTGTTAAAGAACGTGATCCGTTCCCCTTCGTAGTATAGCCGAAAAAAGCAAAGTAAAATTCACCAAAAAAGGCAGTTGTGCATGAACTGCACAATGCTGATCTATGGTGTTTACGCTTGTTGTCAGCCCTTTAGCTCATAGGCCAAAAGTACTGCTACTATAGGTATGTCGCAATTCCAAGGTAGTTAACTTTTTCCTAATAAGCAATACGTTTCCTAGTAAGGGTATGTGAAACATACCCTAGGGCTATCTTTTTCTTGTTTTTATCATTTAATGGTTTGTAAATCAATGAGAGTTTAAGTAAAAACACCACCTATCTATGAAAAACCGTTTCTTCCATTCGTATATCAAACTGCTGAGTTTGGTTAAGCGTAATCCAGAGTAGTGCGCACTATGCCCATCACTTTTCCCTTCATATTAGCTTAAGTATCATGAAAGGTGATGGGCTTTCTTCTTGGCTCTTTTGTATTGCTCCAAATTGCAGGAGCGCAATATGCTAACGGGAGCTGTCCATATCTAAACAACCAAAAACTAACCCATCAATGATGAAAAAAATAACGATATGCATCGTAATGGCATTGCTATGCCTCAATTTTTGGGCCTTTGCACAGTCAAAAGACTTAGGTGGCCTTAAACCAGGAGATACGTTAGGTATTCTTCATGTCAACAGGCTTTATCAGCCACAAACCAAAACAATTCAACCACTTGTTTCTACTGCGATTAATGGCAGGGAGATCATTCTCGATTTTTGGGCCACGTGGTGCGGCACTTGCATTGCTAAATTTAGCTACCTGCAAGAATTGCAGCGCAAATTTGCCGAACGTCTCTTGATCGTGCTGGTAAATACTTCTTTAAGGGATACGGATGAAAAAGTGAGCGCATTCATGTCTACCTACTACCAACAAAATCCTGGTTTTGAACTAAGCTATACCTTTAGGGATAAAAAGCTCAATCTGTTATTCCCCACAAGAGCATTGCCCCATTATGTATGGATAGGATCAGATGGTGTGGTAAAAGCTGTTACAGGCTGGGAAGACTTGACGGCTGCAAACATACAAAAGTTTGTAGATCGTGAACCGCTGTCACTTAAGGTAAAGGAGTGGTAACATGGCAAGATATCTAATTATTATGTTGATGCTATTTGCCAGTTTGGTGATGGCTCAACACCAGCCTTTTGAGTTAAAAGGAAAAGTCATTTTTGAAGATGGTGCTACCGTGGTGGTCAATATTGCTACGGCAAAAAATGGCAAGACCGTTTCAGGTGCCCTTGGAAACTTTTCTATGTTAATCCGCATTTGGCCAGATACACTCACCGTTACTGCCCTCGGTTACCAAGCGGTTAGGCTGCCCATTGATGTTAAATCCATGCCATCGGTAATTGTTTTGAAACCGCTTGCCCATGAACTGGAAATGGTTACGGTGAGTACGGGCTACCAACGAAAAAAAGCAAATGAAGTACTGGGGAATATTGGCCATATTGGCACCGAAGCTCTAAATGCAAGGCAAGGTACAAATGTGTTGGATCGCATACTGGGACAAACCACTGGCGTGATGCTCAATATAGGAAAAAACAACAGTAACCCACAAAGCAACACAGGACTTAGTATTCGGGGATTGAGTACCATTAATGGTCCATTAGACCCGTTAATTGTACTGGACGGTTATATTTATGAAGGCGATATAGAGAACATCTACCCTAATGATATTGCCAATGTAGATATTTTAAAAGATGCAGCTGCTGCGGCCATATGGGGTGCGAGGGCAGGAAATGGTGTAATTGTAATTACCACCAAGAGAGGTAGGTATAACCAAAACCTTCAATTTAGCGCACAAGTGAATACTTTGGTACAACAGAAGCCTGATCTAATGTCGGTTGAACAAATTGGTTCGGCAGATTATGTTGAATTGGAGCAGTATTTATTTAACCAAGGATATTACAATGCCGCATTAACCTCTCGTCCGTACGTTATGATATCACCCGTGGTGAGCATTTTGCAGGCACAGCGTAATGGCAAGTTAACCGCTGCGCAAACAGAGGAGCAATTGCAGGTTTTCCGTCAGGCCGACACTAGGCGTTCGTATCTCAACGAGTTTTATACCAATGCCGTTACGCAACAATATCAGATGGCGGCTAATGGTGGTAGTCAGCGGCAGCATTATGTATTTGGAGTTAACTACCAACGAGTGCGTACAGAAACCTATGGCAAAAGTGAAAAGTTTAACCTCAACTTAGGGAATGAATTTAAGTTAACAGAAAAGTTGTCGCTAAATACCAAGCTTTATTTGACTTCGGCTAAGCAAAATGGGGGTAGACCAGCCTATAACAGTATCACGATAGGTGCCAAACAATTGCCTTATTTACCTTTCAGAAATGCTGATGGTAGTGCTACGGCCTATCAAATATATGATGAGACGTACCTTAATCAATTGGCTGGAGGAAAGCTTTTGGACTGGAAATCCATCCCTGCCGAAGATTATCGTTACAGAACCTTGGATCAGCGTAAAACGGAAGTTTACCTTACCGCTGATCTCAATTACAAGGTTCTCGATTGGCTCAGTTTAGCTTTGAGCACCCAATATAGTGAGCAACAGACTGATCAAAAAAATATTTATGGACAGCAGAGTTATTATACCAGAAATCTAATCAATAGGTTTACGCAGTATAATGCTAGTACCGGTATATTAAGTTATCCAGTGCCGCTGGGTGATATCAATAATAGTGATCTGTCTACTACACAAAGTTATACGAACCGCCTACAGGCTAACATTAATAAAAGCTTTGGTCAATCGAAACTTACTGCGATACTAGGTTTTGAAATAAGGGAGGCGAAGCAAAAAGGTAATAGCTACAGCTACTATGGCTATAAGGCAGATCCGCTTAAAAATGTTGCGGTAGATTATGTTGGCTATTATCCTAATATCTTAACGGGCGATACTGATCAGATTCCTTATTCTGGTGGATTATCTGCAACGGATTATCATTTTATGAGCCAATATGCGAATGTAAATTATAGCTATTTGGATAAATATTCTGTTTCGGGAAGTGTAAGGCGTGATGGATCGAACATTTTTGGCGTATCCATCAATGATAAATGGAAGCCTTTGTGGTCGGTAGCGGCAGGTTGGGAAATTAATCGCGAAAGCTTTTATACTTTGGCATGGCTGCCTGAACTGAGGTTAAGGGCTAGCTACGGAAAAAGTGGTAATGTTGATTTATCTAGAACAGCACTGGCTGTACTCAGTTATGGTACCAATAACACTACTGGTTATACTATTGCAAGGATTGGTGAGCTCAATAATCCAAACTTAAAATGGGAAACTTCGAGCCAATTGAATTTTACGATTGATTTTGCTATTCGGAATAGACAACTTAGTGGTAGTATTTCCGTGTTTAAGAAAAGAGGCAGTGATCTTTATGGTATTACTCCGTACGACTATACTACTTGGGGCCGCAGTAACGTGATTACTAAAAATGTTGCGGATATGGAAGGTAAGGGGATTGAACTGGCGATAAATATGCGATCACGGCATCAGACTGGGTTATGGTGGAAAGGAGCCATGTTTGCCAACTATAATGTAAATAAAACGCTTCGATATTACGATCAAGATGGTCGTGGAATGTTTAGTATCATGAGTGGCGGCGGAAAGATAACACCGCTAGTAGGAAAGCCACTTTATGCTTTAGCTGTTTATAAATGGGGAGGTCTTGATGCAAATGGAAATCCTCAGGGCTATTTAAATGGGCAATTGAGTACCGATTATCAAAATATCAATAGTAATCCAGAGAATATCGTTTATGTAGGTGCCGCAAATCCCACGCATTACGGGAATATTATTAATGATTTCAATTGGAAAAAATGGACACTCTCTTTCAATATTTCCTACAAGTTAGGCTATTACGGACTTAAACCAGCGCTAAGCTATTCTAGACTTGCTTCTGTTGGTATTGGCGGTACTGGCTATGCGAAAAGGTGGCAAAAGCCTGGTGACGAGAAATTTACCAATGTACCAAGCTTTGTGTATCCATTCAATCAGAGTAGGGACTCTTTTTACAGTAGCTCGGAAGCAAATGTAATCAACGCGGGTAATATCAGGCTTGATTATGTGAATCTGTTGTACAACCTAAGCCCCGCCGATCAAAAGCAATTTATTCGAAATATGCAGATAAGATTGGGTTTGCAAAATGGAATGCTTTTATGGACGGCAAATCAATCAGGTATAGATCCTGATTATCCTTCGGGATTAAAACCTTCTAAGCTATTAACCTTTGGCGTAAATCTAAATTTTTAACCAAATGAAAAACAGATATTTAAAACAATACAAAAGCTTGTTCTTACTTTTTGTGTTATTTGCTTGTTCTTGTAGCAACTATTTAGAGGTAAAGCCAGACAGTAAATTGGCGGTGCCGAAAACAATTGGTGATTTACAAGCGCTTTTGGACGATGCGGCTACGATGAACCTCAGGGTAATGCCTTCTTCGTCTGAAGGATCAAGTGATGATTATTTTTTACGGGATGAAGACTTCAAAAGTGCCACGGAAGATGCACAAAGCATTTATCTGTGGAAAGCCTATAATCTTAACTATATCAATGATTGGAGCCTCTGCTATCAAGCGATATATAATACGAATTTGGTATTGGAAGTACTGGAAACGATTGGACGTACTGTTGAAAATGCCGCTGCTTGGGACAATGTAAAAGGAAGTGCATTGTTCTTTCGGAGTTTTTTTTATGCAGCGCTCATTTCACAATACGGAGCGGTTTATGATGGGAGTACGGCAAACGAAAAACCAGGTGTGGTATTGCGGTTGCAGAGTGATTTTAATAAAGTTTCTAAGCGTTCGAACTTACAGGCATGTTATGACCAAGTATTGAACGATGCGATTGAAAGTGTTAAATACTTGCCGAATTTGCCAAGTCATGTTATGCGCCCTAGTAAATGTGCTTCTCATGCATTATTGGCACGTGTATTTCTTCAAATGGGTAATTATCCAAAGGTAATTGAGCATGCCACCAATGCACTAACAATTAGTAATTATCTGATGAACTATAATGGTGACCCCCATATTGTTAATGTTACCGCGGCAGTGCCCTTCAGAAGATTTAACCAAGAGATTATATTTTATGCAGAACAGAATACCACCAAATCTTTGATGAACCTTATGAAAACGAGAGTGGATACAGGGCTGTATCATAGTTACCATGTTGATGATATGAGGAAGGCGCTATTTTTTGTCGCATCAGTTCCTTATCAACGATTTAAGGGGAATTATACCGCTAACTCCACATGGCTTTTTGGTGGCTTGGCAACGAATGAAGTATATATTAGCAGGGCTGAGGCCTATGCGATGGATAATCAGTTGGAAAAGGCTAAAGATGACCTTAACTCTTTGTTGATCAAAAGGTATAAGACTGGGAAGTACATACCTGTTACCAATTTACCTAAAGAAGTGCTTTTGGATAAAATAAGAACAGAGCGGCGTAAAGAGCTTTTAATGAGAGGGCTGAGGTGGGCAGATGTCAAAAGATATAATCGAGATGGCGCCAATATAGCGCTTAAAAGAATAGTGAATGGAGTGACCTATGTACTGAAACCAAATGACAAATATTACGCTTTTCCTATCCCTAAAGATGTTTCCTTGATCACTGGAATGGGGCAATAATTAAAATCAGCTGCTATGCCGAACTAGCAGCTGATTTTTAAGTTGATTAGTGTCTAGCTTGGTTATAGATACGCATCTGTTTGTCTGCTGAACCTGTAATGTAAGCGATATCAGGCGCAGAAGTAGTTGCTGTTAGTGCGATACTTGATTTCAGGGTGTTTGTTCCGCTATTGACAAAAGAATTGTCAACTTGAATGGTACATGCCATTTCATCAAATCCTGAGCATAAGTTCTCCTCAGGATCATAGGCCCAGTTGGATGGGTTGGTAACGTTTTCTGACTTATAATCGGGTCCGCTGTAGTAAAAGGTAAGGGTTGTTCTTTTGCTCGCATGATTTTTGAAAGCACTCATTCCAAGGATTAGACCGAACGCTAATATCAGTGTTGCAAGGCCATACATTAATTTATTTTTCATTGTATTTGGTTTTATGCCCGTTTGGGCGATGAGGTAGAGATTTTCATTGTAACCCAAAATCTGAACGGTTTACTTTGATTATTTAGGTTGGGTTTGAACCTAGATGTGTTGGCTGCTGCTTTAGGCATACCTCCTTTCTATTTGGTTATCCTAAATTAGCGGCTAAATAATCTGATACAGGTTTGTTTTACGATATAAAAAAGTTTGGTTCGCCAAACTTTCAGTCCAAGATATTCCACACTTTAACAAAATGGCTATAGTTTAAGTGAAGATAGTTTGCGATGTCCTTTTTCTTAAGGTAGGGCAAAATGGGGCGGAATTTTTCTCTGAATTTGTTGATGCGCTCGGCAACGGATAATTCCAGAAAGCGCATTCTCAGAAAAAGACGTTGTTCATATTCTATTGTAAAGGCATCGTATATGTGCTTAAGTTCATTAAACTGACTGTAAAGCTTTTTCAGTTCATCGTAACTCCAGTAAAAAACCAAAACGGCCGAGCAAGTTTTAAGATAGATGCCCTGGTTGGATTGGCGGGAGATAAAGCTTTGTTGCGGGCTAGTGAAATTTACAATCGCTGGAACGCTACGGCCTTCCATATCATAGGTTACAAGGATACCTTCGGTTACATAGCCCAAACAATTGTTTTTGTGGGGAAAGTATTCATTGGGTTTTAGGCTGCAAAGGGAAATTGCTGCAACAATAGCTTCCCAAGCCTCGGGACTTAATGCACCAAAGCTATGTAATTTGGTTTTTAAAGTTTGCAGGCGGGTAACCATGGGATAATAATAGGCCAGACCAAGTGCTTTTAGGGCTTGGTTCGCATAAGTTAAATGCTATAATTTACCGCTTTGAATTATTGGGGGTAGGGCGCTGTTGAGAATCCCACTCAAGAGGTAGATTGGGTTTTTTCATGTCAAAACAATTTAGGTTTATGTTACCTAAAGTTATAAAGATTTTTTAAAATGGGCGAACTGATGGAGGTTTTCCAGCCTGTTAGTGGTAGCAAAGTTGAATGAACCAAACAAGTAGCTGCCCTAGAAAATCAACCTATCTTACAATCAGCACAGGAATATCCACTTTGTGCCTTACAGAGTCTACCGTAGTTCCAAAAATTAGATCTTTAAGACCTTTATGTCCATGGGCACCCATTACCAAAAGTTCTAACTTGTTAGTGTTGCTGATTTCGGCAATGGCCTTTGCTGTGCCACCAAAACCAATATGTGGTGTGGCCTGATAGCCCAATTCTGCTAGGTTTTCTTGGTATTTTTTGAGGTTGTCGATATCTGATTGTGTCTCGTGGTCCATCGCTGTTTTTCCGTGGTAGCGTGCCGCGGCAGTTTCTACTACGTGGATAAGGTGATAATGGGCATCTTTTCCGCCTTGAATTAAAGCATGGCGAATGGTTTTCCGATCGTTCTCGGAGAAATCGACGGTAATGCCAATCTTCTCATAATTGATTTTCTCGATTTGACCTATGGCAAGTGCATCGCCGTGAGGTACGTTGCTAATCAACTGTTTTTTACCCACAAACGGATACACGAAAATATAAAGCAATAGCAAAGCGATGAGTATGGCTACTGGCAGTACAATGGCATAGATATACCAAGCGTTGTTTGATTCTTTGATCCAAATGCCAATTTCCTCCATCACCAATTTAATGTTCAATGCAACAATTACCGCTGCACTTAACCAAGCCAAAATTTTCACCCAAAGTTTGATGGCAAATTCTTTCATCTCTTTTTTGTCGGAATTGAGGTGGATGAGTGGAATAATGGCAAAGCCCAACTGTAAACTTAATACTACCTGACTTAAAATCAGTAGACCGCCTAGCGCATCATCGCCGAAGTATAAGATGGTGAAAAATGCAGGAACAATAGCTAGCAGACGCGTAATTAGACGGCGTAACCATGGTTGTATCCTTAGGTTTAAATGGCCCTCCATTACAATTTGACCAGCTAAGGTACCTGTTACTGTAGAGCTTTGTCCAGCGGCAATTAGGGCGATGGCAAAGAGGGCAGGGGCTACATTTCCGAAAATATTGCTCAATAACTCGTGGGCATCCTGTATTTCGGCTACTTCGTGAAAGCCATTTTTGAAGAAAGCTGCCGCGGCCAGGATTAAAATAGCGGCGTTTACAAAGAAAGCCAAGTTGAGCGCTACAGCGGTATCTATGAAATTGAATTTGATGGCTTCTTTAATCCCTTTACTGTCCCTCTCGAACTTTCGGGTTTGAACTAGTGATGAATGTAGGTAAAGGTTGTGTGGCATTACCGTGGCTCCAATAATACCAATGGCAATATAAAGTGCCTCTCCGCCAAGCATTGAGGGTTCAAAACCTTTGACAATTTCACCTAATGAGGGTTGCACGATAAACATCTCTGCTAAAAAAGAAATACCGACGATGAAAACCATAGAAACAATAAAAGCTTCCATTTTTCGCATGCCTTTGTTGAGTAGAAATAGTAATAGTACGGTGTCAAAAATAGTGATGGATATGCCCCATATTAAGGGTAGCCCGAAAAGTAAGTTTAAACCAATAGCCATCCCAATAATTTCGGCCAAATCGCAGGCGATGATAGCCGTTTGGGCTAAAACAAACAACGGAAAGTTAACCCATTTTGGATAGGTATTTCGTGATGCTTGCGCTAAATCCAATCCTCTTACAATTCCTAAACGGGCACTTAATGATTGAAGTAGTAACGCAATCAGATTAGACATTAAGAGCACCCAAATAAGCTGATAGCCAAATTTACTACCACCTGCAATATCTGTTGCCCAATTTCCTGGATCCATGTAGCCTACGCTTACCAGATAGGCGGGACCTAAAAATGCCAATATTCTTCTCCAGCCTTTTTTTTGATGGGTAGCTACGCTTTGGTGTACTTCACTTAGGGATTGTTTTTCGGCCATTAGTTCTTGGTGATTAGGATGTGTTTGGCTACTTCTCTACTGATATTTAGTTTTTCCTGCTCCAGTAATAACTCCACCGACCCATCAAATTCAACGACGTCGACTACTTCTACACGTTTGCCAAGCGTAAGGCCTAGTTTTTCTAAATGCTTTAAAAAAGGAGAGGAGTGTTCACTTACTCCCGTGATGTTACCTTTGTCGCCATTTTTAAGTTTGCTTAGTTTCACGAAAGTCATTTCAGCGAAGTTGCCATGTTTGTCGGGAATAGGATCACCATGCGGGTCAACTTTGGGGAAATCCAAGAATTCGTCTAAACGTTCGATGAGGAGGTTTGATTGGATATGTTCCAGTTCTTCGGCTACTTCATGCACTTCATCCCACTTGAAATTTAATTTGTCTACCAAAAACACCTCCCAAAGCCTGTGTTTTCTAACAATGTTGATGGCGGTTAGCTTTCCTTTTTCGGTGAGGGTTACGCCTTGGTACTTTACATAATGCACCAATTCTTTCTCCGAAAGTTTTTTAATCATATCCGTTACAGAGGCCGCCTTGGTTTGAATACGCTCCGCAATGGCATTGGTTTGCACGGGGTGGCTTATTTCCGATAGGTGATAGATGACCTTAAGGTAGTTCTCTTCTGTGTATGATTGCATTTTTGGTTTTCTAACTATTAATTTAGACAAATCTAAAAATAATCATATAAAATATTCGCTAATTTTTTACATTAGTTTTAGAATAAAATTTTGTGGATTGGCCTTACTGTTATACCTTTGGGTAATTCAAACAAAACATATGGCACTAGAACTCGACAAGATAGATTTCAAGATTTTAAAGTTGTTGCAAGAAAATGGAAGGATCACCAACCTATTGTTATCGCAAGAAATTGGTCTTTCTCCAGCACCTACTTTAGAACGAGTAAGAAAACTGGAGATGTCTGGTTATATCAAGAGCTACCATGCTTTGGTTGATGAAGAAAAATTAGGTCTTGGTATCAAGACTTTCATTCAAATTCAATTAGACTTCCATAAAAACAACACAATCCAGATTTTCTTGGATGAGGTGAACCAGATTAAGGAAGTAACGGAATGCCACCACGTTACTGGTCAGGCTGATTTCCTGCTAAAAGTTTATGTAAGCGATATCAAGTCGTACGAGCGTTTGATCATGGATAAAATCAGTAAGATTTCTGTAGTGAAAACCTTCCAAACGATGATGATTATGTCGACGACGAAGAAGGAGCCAATTGTTCCGTTGGAGTATTAGTAGTTGTTAGTGGTTAGTTTTTTTATTGAACCACCTAAGACACCTTAGTTCATTTTAGTTTCTGTCTTGATTGGATATCTTTTTGGTGTATAAACACCTTAGACATTTAAGGACATTTTAGTTTTGTCTTACTTAATAGAATATTCTTTTGGTAAATAACCACCTAAGACACCTTAGTTCATCTTAGAGCAAATCCCTATATAATTCATTAACAAAGGTTTTCTTTCCGTTGTGAATGATATTTGTACAATTAAAATTGATCAATAGCCCTTTCGGGGCTTTTAATAGCTTCATGTAAGTGAGTAGTTGTGCTTCATAAATAGGATGAAACATTTCAACAGATTTTAACTCTATCGCTAGGCAATTTTCTATAACTAAATCTACTCGTAAAGCGGTATTAATAATAAGTCCTTTGTATTCAACATCAACTTTATGTTCAGAAATAAAAGCTATTTGTTTTAGTAGAAGCTCTTTTTCTAGACAACGATGATAAACGCTTTCTAAAAGTCCTGGTCCAAGGGCTTTGTGGATTTCAATGCATGCGCCTGTTACTTCGTATTCTAAGGCGTCAACAAATGACTTGCTAACAATATTTTTCATAAGGTTTTAAAAAGAGGATGTACCTAAAGATAATAAAATGATCAGGTATTCTCTAGTAAACCTAAATGAAACAGGCTATTGGCTGATAATCCTAAAAGGCACTAGTTGGTTAGGTATTAGTGGTTAGTTTTTTATTGAACCACCTAAGACACCTTAGTTCATTTTAGTTTCTGTCTTGATTGGATATCTTTTTGGTGGATAAATACCTTAGACATTTAAGTCCATTTTAGTCCATTTTAGTTGCTGTCTTAATCGAATACTTTTGGTGAATAACCACCTTATACATTTTAGGACACCTAAGTTTTTTTCTTAATAGAATATCTTTTTCGTCTATTAAGTTATTTGCCAACTAATAGGTTCTTTACCTTCCTTTTTAAGGATGTCATTGGTCTTTGAGAATGGCTTGGAACCGAAAAATCCGTTGTAAGCAGAGAAAGGGGAAGGGTGTGCAGATTTAATGATGAAGTGCTTATTTTGGTCAATTAAGCTTTCTTTTTGTTTAGCGTAGTTGCCCCAAAGGATAAATACCAATCCGTTTCTTTTTGCAGATAGTTCAGCGATGACTTTGTCGGTAAACTGTTCCCAACCTTTGTTTTGATGTGAACCAGCGGTGTGTGCCCTAACCGTTAATGTTGCATTTAGGAGCATTACACCTTGATCGGCCCAACTGGTGAGTTCTCCGTGGCTGGGAATTTTAAAATCGGGGAATTCATCCGCCAGTTCTTTATAAATGTTTTTAAGTGATGGGGGAGGAATTATTCCTTTTTGCACAGAGAAGGAAAGTCCATGCGCTTGTCCTACACCATGATAAGGGTCTTGCCCCAAGATCACCACTTTTACTTTTTCAAACGGCGTATGTTTAAAGGCATTGAAAATATCGGAACCCTTAGGGAAAATAGTGAAACCAGCTTGTTTCTCTTGCTGAAGAAAATCTTTTAGACTCTTCATATAAGGTTTTTCAAACTCGTTTTTTAGTATTTCAAACCAGCCAGGTTCCAGATCAATAGCCATATTATTTTTTTGCGGTCAATATTTCAATAAGGTCCAGTTCTAAGCTCTTTTTTGGGAACTCAGTGATGCGTCCAATTTCGTTACCTTTTTTATCCGTAACAATGAAAGTAGGAACACGTGTGATGTTTAGGTTGTCTAATAAGCCATTTTCTGCTTTTTTGGTGCCGTCTACTGCAATAAATGCTACATGGTCTTCTTTTACTTTAGCAGCATCGGCCACCTTTAGGAAGTTAGGTACTTGAAATTTGCTATCGCCACACCAAGTTCCTAGTACTACCTTGATTTTTTTATCCTTTAATAGTTTGGTTAATTGGGCCATTGAAGCCGAGTCTACTTTGTAGTTCTCATAGTTGGCATCGTAGCTTGCTTTGAATTCAGGAAAGGTCACCAAACCTTCTCTTGAGCACTCGTTTAACATGATTTGTTTATGTTTAATCTGATCTTCTAGTTTTTTATTGATTTCTTGTGCATTGGCCGAAATAAAAAACAGCCCGAGCACCATTGTAAATAAGTACTTCATTGTTATCTAATTTTTGTTGAAATTATAAATTAAATCGCTATTTTCTGCTATATAAAACCGATATTTGCAGAAATATTGAAAAACTATGTCAAATTTGGTACGCCTAATCATAGGCTTTGCTTTACTTGGTGCGGCAGTTGCACTTTTTATTTTCGGTCACTGGGGTTGGGGTATACCAGCCGTTTTGTTTAGTATATTTATTTTCATCACGTATTTTTATAATGAGAATATGCTGATTGCACAATGGTATTTGCGTAAAGATAATATGCCTAAAGCTGAAGTGTTTTTGGGAAGAATTACCAATTACGAGAAGCAGTTGAACAAAATGCAATACGGATATTTCCATCTTTTGGTAGGTTTGATCGAATCGAGAAAAGCGCCTTTGAAATCTGAGAAGTACTTTAAAAATGCTTTGAGTTTAGGTTTACATATGGATCATAACGTAGCAATGGCCAAGTTGAGTTTAGCTGGTATTGCCATGGCTAAACGTAACAAACGTGAAGCGCAAATGTATTTGGCAGAAGCTAAGAAAGCGGATAAAAATAAATTATTGGCTGATCAGATTAAGCAAATGAAAGATCAGCTTGGCATGTTAGATAAGCAACAACAAGTGCGCTACAGCCATAGATAGGATTTTAAAAGGCATAAAAAAAGGTCTGGTTGCTTCACAGCGGCTAGACCTTTTTTATTTGTCGCAAAGGCGATCAAAGTTTTCTTCGAATGCTGAGTCTGTCCTGCTGATCAGGTCATCTTCTTCTTCCATTCTTTTCTTGCTGAAAAACAATTCCTCAGCTTGGATTCGCTTAATTAACTGACGAATAAGCGATAAATCAAACGTCTCTCTGCTTAACTTGATGCAGTATTCGTTTTCTGTGATTTCGATACTTGAACTATTCATCTTATTTAGATTTTAATACAGGTCTAAAATAGAAAAGCCTTTTTAAGCGTAGGGTAACATGCTTTTAACTTTTTGTTATGTTTGTGTTAAGAGGAGGGTGTTTGTTTTACCTCCTTAGACATTTAAAAATATTTTAGTTTTTGGCATTAAGGGTGAAATATTTTTAAACCACCTTAGACACCTTAGTTCATTTTAGTTTTTGAACCGTTAAGGGACGTTAAGGTTTTTGTGAGACTAGTTTTAATTATTTTCATTTCTTAATGTTTAGTTTGTTTTTAACCATCTTAGACACCTTAGGACATTTTAGTTTTTGAACCGTTAAGGTATTGAGGGGCATTAAGGTTTGTTTAGTCTCTTTTTTAGCCACCTTAAACATTTTAGATTTTGAACCATTAAGGCATTAAGGAGCAACAAGATTTTTTATGAGGTGTAGTTTTGATTTCTTGATGTTTCTTTTTTAAACCACCTTAGGCATTTAAGATCATTTTAGTTTTAACCGTTAAGACATTAAAATACCTTAGTCTTAATAATCTTAATTTCTTAATGGTTTATTTGAAATAGCCACTACATTTCTGCCAAGGGTTTTGAAACGATCCCCGTTTTCCTATACAATAGTAATGGTTAGATGGCCTGTTTTACTGATGTTAAAATCGGTAGCTGTACCCATTTTGCCTTTGTGAGTACCTTTTATGACTTGACAGAAGTCTCCGTCCTTTATGGTTGTTTCTTCTTTCATTAGGAGGGAATCTTTTTATTTAGTTATTAAAAATACATAAAAGCCTGAGAAAACATTTACAACTATGCAGGTAGACATCGCGTCATTGCGAGAAGGCATGACGAAGCAATCTTACAACGATTATTAAAAAATAATAACCTAACGCTTTAGGAATGTTTTGCAAGTTTGCGATGACGAGAGAAAGGAGCAAAAAAAATCCCCAACTGTAATAGCTGAGGATTTAATATGTTAAATAAAAAGATGTCTTATTTATATTCTAGGAACAAGCCGTCATCGGTTTTGCTTACTTTCAAGATGTTTTTTCCAGTAAGTCCTTTAAGGGTGGTATCCCATTTTTTATTGCTCCAATCTGCTAATTGTGCTCTTACATCACTTAATAGCTGTTGTTCGCCTTCTTTTACTAAAGCAAACAATTCACTTTCTTCGGCCGTAAGTTCAACTTTCTTTTTCTCTGGACGCATTTGAGGAAAGAACAATACTTCTTGAATGGTTGACTGATCGGTCATTAACATTACCAATCTGTCGATACCAATGCCTAAACCTGAAGTAGGAGGCATGCCGTATTCCAAAGCGCGAACGAAATCGTCGTCCATAGCCATTGCTTCATCATCACCTCTGGCAGCCAGTTTCAATTGGTCTTCGAAACGCTCTTTTTGGTCAATTGGGTCATTCAGCTCAGAGTAAGCATTACCAATCTCTTTGCCCATTACAAATAACTCGAAACGCTCTACCAATCCTTCTTTGCTACGGTGTTTTTTAGCCAAAGGAGTCATTTCAATTGGATAGTCGGTGATGTAGGTAGGTTGGATTAAGTTGGCTTCTACTTTCTCACTGAAAAGTTCATCTACCAATTTGCCACGTCCCATGCTGTCGTCAATCTCGATACCTAAATCTTTACAGGTTTGAGCCAATTCGGCTTCGGTCATTTCAGATACATCGATGCCTGTGTATTTTTGAATTGATTCGTACATGGTCAATTTTTCGTATGGACCCGCAAAATCAATTTCGTGTTCGCCTACTTTAACGATAGGTGAACCGTGGATGGCTACTGCTATTTTCTCTAAACATTCTTCCACCATGCCCATCATCCATACATAGTCTTTGTAGGCTACATAAATTTCCATCGAGGTAAACTCGGGGTTGTGGGTTCTGTCCATGCCTTCATTACGGAACATTTTACCGAACTCGTAAACGCCATCAAAACCCGCAACAATTAGCCTTTTTAAGTAAAGCTCATTAGCGATACGTAAAAACAAAGGCATGTCTAAGGTATTGTGGTGGGTAGCAAACGGACGAGCCGCTGCACCGCCATGTACTGCTTGTAGGATAGGCGTTTCTACTTCCATCCAGCCTTGGCTGTCGAAATAGTTACGCATGGTGTTAATTACCTTGCTGCGGTTAATGAAGATTTGTTTGTATTCTGGGTTTACGGTTAAATCTACGTAACGCATACGATAACGCAACTCAGGGTTGGTAAAACCATCGAATACATTTCCTTCATCGTCGCGTTTTACAATTGGTAACGGACGTAAAGATTTAGAAAGTACGGTTAACCTGTTTACGTGTACCGAAACCTCACCTGTTTGAGTGGTGAAAACATAGCCTTCAACGCCAACAAAATCGCCGATATCTAATAATTTCTTAAATACGGTATTGTACAAGGTCTTATCATCACCAGGGCAAAGCTCATCACGCTTCAAATAAATTTGGATACGACCAGTGGCATCTTGAAGTTCAGCGAACGATGCTGCACCCATAATGTTGCGGCCCATAATCCTGCCTGCAATCTTAATTGTCTTGTATGCCGTTTTATCTTTTTCGTAGTTAGCTAAAATGTCTGCTGCATTAGCATTGATTTCGTAAGCCTCTGCAGGATATGGGTTAATTCCCATTTCGCGAAGCTGTTTTAACGAATCGCGACGTAATATTTCCTGTTCTGATAATCCTATACTCATTAATTGAATTTTTTGCAAAAATAGCAAAAAACTTGGCTTTTACGAGACGTAAGGGGTATGAATAATAGTGATTTTGTTTAAAGAAGAGTTTGGATGAAAGGTATAGACCCCGAAGGTTTTAAGGCCTTCGAGGGTTATTCGTTATGGCTTAAGGGGCAAATGTACTTCTGCAAGCATGCATCGGGCGCTTCCACCGCCATTTTGTTCGATAGTGTAAAGTGGTGCGGTTACAATTTTGGAGAATGTTGATAAGGCTGTAATCTGCGTGCCATGTAAAGCTTTCAGTGCTTGCTCAGACATCACTAATAGACTGTTTCCATCTTTATTTTTTACTTCAAGCATGTTGCCCGCGAAGTGGTTCATCTGCTCAAAGGAAATATCAATTACCGTTTTTTTGGTGGCTTTAAAGCTTTCTAAAACTGCAATTTTATCTTCGGTGTATTTAATGCTATCTAAACAAACTACAGCAAATTTTTCGCCGATGCACATCATTACATTGGTATGGTAAATAGGGAAGCCATGTTCATCTACCGCCTGAAAAGCGACCACTTCATAACCGCTTAGCAAGGCAAAATTTTCCAGCACTTCTTTATCTGTGCGGATACTTAGGCAAGCGTAAGCTATTTTATGGGTCCTGTCTAAAACCATGCTGCCCGTGCCTTCTAAAAATAGGTGTTGCTGCTCAAAAAAGCTTAGGTCAGTGAGGTGGTTTACTTCAAAGGTTTTTCCTAGGTCATCAATAATGTCCTTTCTGCGCTCTTCTCTTCTGTTGGGCGAGTGCATAGGGTATAAAAATACTGAGCCATCCTCATGAAAGGATACCCAGTTGTTCGGAAATATCGAATCGGGAGTTGCTGGGTCTAAAGTGTCGCTAATTACGGTAACGTCTACACCATTTTCTCTCAATATGTTTACAAAGCCATCAAATTCTGCTAAAGCTTGTTGCTGTACATTTTCCTGCTCGCCAGCTACCTGAAATTTATTGTCGCCAGCGGTTTGCTCGTTGAATTTAAAATCAACAGGGCGTATCATGAGGATATTTGAAGTTGTTTGCATTTTTTTGTTGTTTAGTAGCGCTGGCTAAATTGTTATTCTTTTCTATGGTTGTTTTTCCCCCAGACTACGCGGATTTAACCGCAGATGAGAATAGTAGTACTTGTTTTTTATTTTTTGTTCTTTTTACTAGTTGTTTTTCCCCACAGATTTAACCGCAGATGATATACTAGATGTAAACTTGTTTTTATTTCTTATTCTTTTCTCTGGTTGTTTTTCCCGCGGATTAGGCAGATTTAACCGCAGATGAGAATAGTAGGCGTAAACTTGGTTTTTGTTCTTGTATTTTGTCCGCTTATTTCAGTAGTTGCTTATGATTTAACGATTAACCAATTTCAACAATTAAGCAGTTAATCTTAAATTTCGTCTCTTAAAATAGGTAAGCTCATGCAATGGAAACCACCTCTGGCTCTTGAAAGTTCTGCTGATGGCATTAACACCAACGTATCGGTTAGGGTTTCTGCATCTACTTTTCCGCTTTCCAGATCTTGAATCAAATCTTGTACTTTAACCACCTCAAATCCACTTGCTTTAAAGGCTTCTACGGTTTTGTCGTTACGGTCGTAGCCTAAAACTACCCCTTCTTTAAGTGCCAAAAGGTTGCAGGAATCCGTCCATTGCTCACGGCTATCGTAAGGGAAGGTGTTGCCGCCACTATAAATCACTTTGGTAGGCGTAGTGCTACCCAAATCATTTCTGCTAATATCATCTAATAAGGCCTCTACGTGCTCATAATATTTTGGCTGTCCTGGTTTATCTTTATGGAACTGAATGGCCGTAGTGGCTTCGAGTTTTTCAGGTTCTTTTAAAAAATGGATGGGTTCATTGGCATCATAAGCTGGACTGTGCGCTATGCTATGTAAAATAACCCAGGTATCACGTTTTACCTGTGTAAATACGGTGTCGAGGTGCATGTAGTCGCGTTTAGCTGGGATTTTCACCACGGTTACTTTGTCCAATACGTTTTTCTCGAACAAAAGTTTAATGGCTTCGTTGGCACCTTCTTCGGAGGTACGCTCGCTCACGCCAATTAACAAGTGATTAGGACTAACCATCATTACATCGCCACCTTCCAAAGTAGTACGGAAATCAGGTTCATCGCCTGGTCTTAAAAAATGTTGGGTAGGGTCGGGAATTTCGATGATGTTGTTTTGGTATGCTTCAAAAAACGGATGGTTAAAGAAAATATAGCGCATCAACATGGTTTCACGAACACGAGCTTTTTTGGCCGGTTTGTTCAGTAAAATATGGTTGTTAATGGTGGTTCCCACATCGCGGGTAAAGATGAGGTTAGGCACTGGGGCAAAAATCATGGTATCATCGGCCATGGTGCCCGATATGAAAATCTCTGCCAGCTCTTTAGGATCGGTAGCGGCTAGTTTTAATTGTAATTGATAGGTACAGCCTTCAATGGCACAAACGGCAGCAGTTAATTTTTTGCGGATGTACTCATCAGCCAAAATATCCGAAAGCAAATTTTGTAGTTCTATTACATTTTCGGAATTGTGGAACTGCGGATGGTTAGGTTTGTAAAAACCACGATTGGCTTCTTCTGAATCTATTTTGGCTAGCTTTCCCTTGATTTTTTCAGGGTCCAAAAAGTACATCAATAGTTTGGTGTAGTAATCGTATTCGTCCTTTCTAATGGTATCAAGATGTACAATATCTTCAAATAGCCAGTCTTGTGCTTTAGAAGGTACCACTTTGCCTAGTCCGCTATCAGGGCTATGTACCAGTAGCTTTCTTAATCTTCCGATCTCTGTAGTTACGCCTACTTTAAATCCATTTCGCTGCATGTTCATATCATTTTGGTGTTGCCACAAAGCTATTCTTTTTTTTGAAAGACGCAAGGGATTAGTGGTTAGGAGCTAGTGGCTAGTAGTTAGTGTTTGTTAGGGTGCTCTCGCAGATAGTAGTTGGTTTGGTTAACTGGTTAATTGTTTATTTGGTTAACTGATTTAATAGGTGGTGTAATGGTGTGTGCCTTTGAGGACTTTTAGCTTTTTAGGGTGCTCCCGCAGATTGCGCTGATTTTTCCGCAGATGGGTATTGGTAGAGATGTTGCTAAACGCTAGTCTCTCCCTGTCAGGGAGAGATGCCCAAAGGGCATAGAGGCTGTTGATGTTTTGTACTGCTGCATTAGCCGCTTAAACCCGATAGTAATGGAAAGCTCCCGATTTATCGGGACTTGTAATGGATAGCGGGGCTTTAGGATAATAGTAGTACTGTAATTGCTTTTCTAAATAATCAATATCCAATGTTCAATGAATCAATAATCAACGGCCAATGAACAAGTGAACTGATGAACAATCCCGAAGAATCGGGACAAGTTCCCGAAGTATAGCGACTATACCAGAATACTAATTACTAACTACTAGCCACTAGTTACTAATTTCTAAAAAACCGAACAATTAATGTATTTTTGCGATTATGAATTTTATTGTTGCTGGCGCAGTTAAGGCCGTTAAAGAGTTATATGGGCAAGATATTGCCGAGGATGTAATTAACCTACAGGAAACACGTAAGGAATTTGAAGGACAGGTAACCATTGTGGTATTCCCTGTGGTGCGGTTCTCTAAAAAATCTCCTGAGGAAACGGGTAATGACATTGGTACCTTTTTGCAACAGAATGTAGCCGAGGTAGTAGGTTTTAATGTGGTGAAGGGCTTTTTGAACTTGAGCATTGCCGAAAGCTACTGGGTAAATTTATTTAACGATACTTTACTGGCATCGGACTTTTTGATGGCTAAGCCAAATGGCCAAAAGGTGATGGTCGAATATTCGTCGCCAAATACCAATAAACCTTTGCACTTAGGCCACGTACGTAACAACTTATTGGGTTACTCGGTTTCGGAATTGTTAAAAGCTGATGGTTACGAAGTGATTAAAACCAATTTGGTGAATGATAGGGGTATTCATATTTGCAAGTCGATGTTGGCTTGGCAAAAATGGGGCAACGGCGAAACTCCTGAAAGCACTGGCTTAAAAGGCGATAAATTGGTTGGAAACTACTATGTGGTTTTTGATAAGGAATATAAAAAGGAAATTAATGCTTTGGTGGCCGATGGTCAAACCGAAGAGGAAGCAAAAAAGAATGCTCCGCTAATTAAAGAAGCGCAACAAATGCTTTTGCAATGGGAGCAGGGTGATGCTGCGGTGGTGGGTTTATGGGAAAAAATGAACGGCTGGGTATACAGTGGTTTTGACGTAACCTATAAAAAGCTGGGCGTTGATTTTGATAAATATTATTACGAGAGCAATACTTATTTGCTTGGAAAAGATACTATTGAGGAGGGATTGGCCAAAGGTGTTTTCTTTAAAAAGGAAGATGGCTCGGTTTGGATTGATTTAACGGCGGATGGTTTAGACCAAAAGCTGGTACTACGTTCAGATGGTACTTCGGTATACATTACTCAAGATTTGGGTACGGCACAAATGAAGTACGACGATTTTAAAATGGACAAATCCATTTATGTGGTGGGTAACGAACAGGATTACCACTTTAAGGTGCTTTTCCTGATTTTAGAAAAACTTGGTAAAAGTTGGGCTAAAGGTTTGTACCACTTATCGTATGGCATGGTTGATTTGCCTAGTGGAAAAATGAAAAGTAGGGAAGGTACGGTAGTGGATGCGGATGACCTGATTGCTGAAATGGTAGATACTGCCAAGCAAAAAACAGAGGAATTGGGTAAAACCAACGATTTTACTGAAGCTGAAAAAACAGAACTGTACGACACCATTGGCTTAGGGGCTTTGAAATACTTTTTGTTAAAGGTTGAACCTAAAAAACGTTTGCTGTTTGACCCTGCAGAATCGATAGATTTTCAAGGCAATACGGGACCGTTTATTCAATATACCCATGCTCGTATCAAATCTTTATTGAGCAGGGCAGCTTACCAATTTGCGCAAGCCGATTATGCTAATATTCAATTGACTTCGACCGAGCTGGATATGATTATGCTGTTGGCTAAATATCCTACAGAAATATCGAATGCAGCAAAGGCCTATAGTCCAGCGTTTATTGCCAATTATTTGTATGAAGTGGCCAAGTTGTTTAATAAGTTTTACCACGAGGTTCCACCAATTATCAAAGAGGAGGATACTGCAGTGAAACAACATCGATTGAACATCTGTAAAATTACGGCTGATGTGATTAAATCGGGTATGACGATATTGGGCATTAGGGTGCCTGAAAGAATGTAGATTTGTTGTGAGTTGCGGGTTACGAGTTATGGGATGATCGCTTATGACATGTAACCTGCAACTCTTAACTCACAACTTGTAACTCATCACCTCCATTGGACCAAATTATTCATTTTATTAGCACTAACAGCACCGACTTGGCTTTGCTTTGTTTGGCGGCTTTTGCGGCGGGCTTTATTGATGCTATTGTGGGTGGTGGTGGCTTGTTGCAAACACCTGCTATTTTACTTATTTTACCTCAATATCCAGTGGCCACCTTATTTGGGACGGTAAAAATCCCATCGCTTGCTGGCACTGCTGTTGCGGCGGTAAAGTATGCTAAACAGGTAAAGTTTAAGGTGGCTATTTTAGCGGGATGTACGCTTGCTGCTTTTGTGGCTTCGTTGTGCGGAGCCTACTTGGTAAGTACCATTAACAACCAGCACATTAAGCCTGTTATTTTGGTGGTACTTGTGGTGGTAGCGCTTTATACTTATTTCAATAAGAAATTTGGGGAGCAGCAGCACAAAACCCATACTTTGGGCAAGCAGATTTTGCTGGCTTGTTTGTTTGGTTTAATGATTGGTTTTTACGATGGTTTGATAGGCCCTGGCACAGGTTCTTTTTTGATTTTGGCGTTTGTAGGTATTTTAGGTTTTGATTTTGTAGGCGCTAGTGCCCATGCCAAGATTGTTAATGTAGGCACCAATTTGGCGGCACTGATTTATTTTAGTTCTACGGGGCATGTGCTTTTTGAGTACGCTATCCCCATGGCCATTTTTAATGTGCTTGGTTCCTTTTTGGGGGCTAAACTGGCTTTGCTTAAAGGCAATAAGTTCATTCGTATCTTTTTCTTGATTGTGGTTTTTGGTACTATTCTGCGCTTTGCGTATGATGTGTTTTTGAAGTAACAGTGGCTAGTAACTAGTGGCTAGTGGTTAGTGGTTAGTAGTTAGTAGTTAGTAGTTAGTTAGGAAGTCCGAAAGTTGGGAAGTTTAGTAGTCAGGAAGTTGGTGAGTTAAAAAGGGAGTAGCTAAACGAATGAACCATAATCTATTCTCAATTCTTGGTCGTTTGTCGACAGCTTATCACTCAAGGCATGGCGAAAAACTTTTGTTGGTTTGGGTTTGATCGTCTTTATATTAGAATTCATTTAAATAGAACTCAGTAGGGGAAATAACGTTATTTTCTCTCTTCGTATTCTTTAAGTTTAAATTAACCGCAATCCCGTACATACGGGATAAAGTTTTCGCAAAGAGCGCAAAGGTTTTTATCGGTTTAATTGGTTTCTAAAGTAAAATCATTTTACATCGAGCTAAACATATCTACTATTGTGCCGTAACCCATCCAAATCATAATGATGACCACGGCAGCTCCCGTTAGTGTTAACCAAAGCGGTTGTTTATAGTTTGAGATAATTTTTGTTTTATAAGCGGCCATTAACATTACGCCTAAAGCAACAGGTAAAATCAATCCATTGAGCGCACCAACCGCGAGCAAGATTTTAACGGGTTTGCCTATCCAAAGGAAAATTGTACAAGAAATTAAGATAAAAGCGACAATAATTTCTCTGTTGAATTTTAAAATTACAGGATGAAAACTCTTGATAAAAGAGATAGAAGTGTAGGCCGAACCCACTACCGATGAAATGCCTGCTGCCCAAATTACCAAACCAAATACTTTGTAACCAAACTGACCGCTGGCCAACTGAAATACGGATGCAGCTGGATTGGTGGGGTCTAGTTTTGCACCCGTACTCACCACTCCTAATGCTGCTATAAATAAGAGTAGGCGCATTACAGATGCCAATCCAATGGCACTAAGGGCACCTTTGTTCACTGCAGGTAAATTATCAATTCCGGTTTGGCGAGCATCTAACAAACGATGAGCACCCGAAAAAGTGATGTAACCACCAACTGTGCCGCCCACAATGGTGAGCACTGCCGTGAAGCTAAATTGCGTAGGATTAACCGACCTTATGGCCGCTTCTGCCAATGGTGGGTTGCTCACGTATGCAATAAATAAAGCCAAGCCTATTTTGAGGATGCCCATTGTTTTGGCAAAAAGATCCATTGCTTTACCAGCTTCTTTATAGATGAAAATGCCGATGGCGATGATAGCACTAATTACAGCGCCTTGACCTACACTAATGCCAAAAAGTACATTTAAGCCCAAGCCCGCACCTGCTATATTCCCAATGTTGAAAGCTAGTCCACCTAGAAAAACCAAGAAGGATAAAAAGTAGCCTAAACCTGGGAAAACCTGATTAGAAATGTCTTGTGCAGGTTTGTCGGCTACGGCAATAATTCGCCATATATTTAACTGTGCAATGGCATCTAACACAATGGAAAGTAAAATTACAAAGGCAAAACTTGCGCCCAGCTGCTCGGTAAAAACGGCAGTTTGTGTTAAGAAACCTGGACCAATGGCCGATGAGGCCATTAAAAAGGCAGCTCCAATTAATACGCTCCAGTTATATTTTGTCTTCATTTATAGGGTAGGTGTGCAAAGCGAAATTTCTTCAGCTTTTAGTTGTTCATAGATTAGTTTTGCAAAACTGATGGCATATTTCCCATCACCATGTAAACACAGGGTTTGCGCTATTAAAGGAATTGTTTTTTCATTTACTGAGACGACCTGCTGCTGTTTTACCATCATTAGTACTTGCGCTATTGCTTGTTGTTCATGCTCAATTAAAGCATTAGGCTGATTTCTTGGCGTTAGTGAGCCATCATCCTGATAAGTGCGGTCTGCAAAAACTTCTGAGGCGCTAGCTAAACCAATTTGCTTGGCTGCGGTAATCATCTCGCTTCCTGCTAGGGCATACAAGATGAGTTGGTGGTCAAAATCGAAAACTGCTTGGGCAATAGCTTCGGCCAGTAATCTGTTTTTTGCCGCCATGTTATATAGGGCGCCGTGTGGTTTAACATGGTGTAGTTTGGCTTTTGCGGTTTTTACAAATCCATAAAGCGCACCAATTTGATAGGTGGTCATTTGATAGACCTCTGCAGGAGTAATGCTCATTTCTCTGCGGCCAAAGCCCTGTAAATCGGGCAGGCCCGGATGTGCACCAATGGCAATTCCTTTTTTGATCGCTAAGTTAACGGTATGTTGCATCGTATTGGTATCGCCAGCATGAAAGCCGCAGGCAATATTAGCAGAGCTAATGTAATCCATTAAAATCTCGTCATTAGAAGCGTGATAAGCTCCAAAGCCTTCACCAAGGTCACAATTGATGTCTATGTTTTTCATTACTGAAGTTTGTCGTTTATCGCTATTTTCAAGATGTTTATGTCCAATGCTTGCTCAATATACAGTTGTTCCGCATTTTCTTGGCTAATGTATTTAAAGGTAATGTTGTCACCAGGTTTCAATTGTGCACAGCGTGGAATATCTACCGCTGCTACTTGCGCAATTCTTGGATAGCCACCCGTTGTTTGGCAATCGGTCATTAATAAAACCAGGTTGCCATTTCCCGTAACTTGTATCGTTCCTGGTGCTACTGCGGTACTTAGTAATTCTTCTTTTTTGCTACGTTCTATGGCTGCACCTTCTAAGTTTAAACCCATTCTGTTACTATTTAAGGCAATTTTATAGCTTGATGATACAAAATGCAAAATAGAATTGCTCGTAAACCAACTAAATTCTCTTCCCGGTACCACTCTAATGCTGTTGTCGTCTGGAAGAAAGGATTTTGCTAAAATGCCCCATTTGGTGAATTTGGGTTCCTTTCCTTGTAATTGGTTAAATAACTTTAAAGTGCCATCAGACCAGTTTTTGTCATTTTTTAGTTTGTCTTTTGCTATGAATGTTCTGCCATGGTAACCTCCAAATGCTGCGGTTAGGTAGGTGCTTTTGCTAGCCAAAATAGTTGGTGCATTCCATCCGCCAGCAATGGCTACATATGTTCTTGCGCCTTTATTATTGTTTTGCAATTCTACCATAGTTCCCTTAGGTAAAAATAAAGGTCGATAGGGAGGTAATGTTAGATTGCCGGTAATCAGTAGGACACCTTCGCCACCGTAAGCAATGAGTAAATCAGTTTCTGCAACGAATGAGGCTGCGGCATACGTAAATTCTATGGTGGCCAGTTCTTCGGAATTGCCAATGGCGATGTTGGCTAATCTAGCAGATAAGCTGTCCATTGCTCCAGAGAGAGGAACTCCCTGCGATAAATATGGATAACGACCTAAATCTTGTATCGTACTCTGTATGCCCGCTTTATAAAAGCAAATTTCCATTTCTATCTGCATGGCCAATCGTTAAATTCATCCAAAGAAATGGATTTAAATTTCACTTCATCTCCTGCATTTAAGAAAGATGGTTGATCACGATGAATGTCGAACATCTTAAGGGGCGTTTGCCCTATAATTTGCCAGCCGCCTGGAGTTTTTAACGGGTAAATACCTGTTTGATTACCTGCAATGCCAACAGCACCAGCGGGTAGTGACGCACGCGGAGTTGATTTTCTAGGACTGGCAATTCTGTGATCCATTCCACCGAGGTAAGCAAAACCTGGTGTAAAGCCAATCATGAAGACTCGATAGTGGGCGGAGGTATGAATCTGGATGACTTCATTAACGGTAAGCTTATTTATTTTAGCAACTTCCTGTAAATCAAATCCAAATTTTTCGTGATAACATACTGGAATGGTAATGCCTGGTTTTGAAATACGATGACTTTGATAAGTTGTTTGTTTTAACTGATGAAGATAATTGCTTACTTTTTCAAAGCAGGTGGCGCCAACTAAACCTGAAGTAAGAACTTCCATCAAGTTGTAAAATACAGTTAGTGTGGTATAGGCAGAAACAGTAGTTTTAAAGCCTGGAAATGAATTTTCGCTTAGCAATTCCTTAAAACTGTTGATCTGCTCAGCTATTTCTTCACTAATTTCATTTCCAAATTCTAAGGTTATCGCCTGTTCACTAAGCGCATAGGTTTGGAAAGAATAACTAGATGTTGTTTCTTGTTTTTTATCTATCATAGGTTTGCTCATCCTTAAAAACACTCATCGCTTGAATAACAAGGATTTAGTTTTTAGTGATTTAAATTTCAGCATCTATTTTGATAAATACAATAGCTTTTGGTCGTATAGTTAATGTGAATTAGGGATAAGAAATTACCTGTAATTTTTTCAAATTTCCATTGGATATTTATTTTTTCTAGCTCGCCGCCGCTGGGCTCTTACTTTTTGACCGCAAAAAGTAACAAAAACTCTCGGTTGCTTATTTTTCTTTCAAAGAAAATGCTTTGGCTAATTAATACAATCCGAAAAATAAGAGACCGAAGAAGAGCAGAACGATGGATTTGGAGGCTATCGCAAGCAAAATATCTAATTTTTTTGCTTAATAGTATTAGTTAAAAGGGTTTTAACTAAAAAAACATACGTATCGAATTTAATCATTTCAATACGCATGCCTTATGCATTTCTTTTCTAATAGGTTACTTCTTCTCTATCGTTCCAGATTTTGTTTTTACAGGGCCTTTTCTTCTGTACATCGCAAAGCTCATAGGGCTTTTGGCAGGACGTTCGTCGCCAAAGAGTACCCCCCAATGTTTAAAGCCTTCACTTCTATCAAAAATAACTTTGAGTACGGCAATGATGGGCATGGACAGGAACATTCCAGAGATACCTGCGACCACACCACCAATCACGACGCCCAAAATGGAGACGAGCGCATTGATTTTTACTTTTGAACCCACAATACGAGGCATTAGGATATTATTGTCGAAGAATTGCACCACAGCAATCACCAATAGTACGGTAATTACTGGCCCTAATTCGGTAGAAGAGGTTAAGGTGATCAGTACACCCAAAATGTTGCCAATTAATGCCCCAACATAGGGAATGAGGTTAAGAATGGCGAAAATAACACCAATTAACAAGGCGTGTTTAATGCCGAATAAAGTAAGTGCTCCACCAAGTAAAACCGTCATGTAGGTGATTTGTATGAGCAAGCCCACCAAGTAGTTCTTGATGATGGCTTCTGCTTCATAGGAAGCTTCCTTTACCTTGGGATGGTGCTCGGCCTTGAACCACATGAACAAGAAACGAAGCAAAATATCTTTATAAAAAAGAATTAAATAAATATAGATAGGGATAAGGCCCAGGAATACAAAAATACTACTCAGCGTAACGGCAGCGCCACTGGCTGCTTTGCCTGCCATGTTCAGTAAATCGTCACTTTTTTCGGTAATGAATTTCTTTTGTTTGCCAATAGAGAAGTCGGTAAAGCTACTGATCCACTCCTGCAACGACTGCAGGTGTTTGGCTACGTTGGATTTAATCTGAGGGAAATCATTCACCAAAATGCCAATCTGTGCCGAAAAAAACCAGATAATGCCCGCTATGAAAATGAATACCAATAAGATGGGGAGTATAATAGCCAGGGCTTCAGGAAATTTATATTTTCTTAAAAAACGATAGATGGGCAATAGGAGAATGCTAATGAAAAAAGCCATGATCACGGGCATGATGATGTCGCTAGCAATGGCAAAAATTCCAATACACAAACACAGGCCTAATAGTTCAATGGAGCGTTTTACGGTCAAGGGTAGTTGGTTCATAATTAAAGATGGTGTAAATTTTAATGCCTAACACTAAAGTAGGTAAATTGTTTTGTTTTTAGGGATTAGGAACTAGTAGTTAGTGGGTAGGAGCTAGTGGTTAGTTGCTAATGTGATAATTGTTGAATTTGATAATTAGCTAATGGTCTTGGCGTCATTCTGCTCGTAACTCATAACTCATAACAGGTAACCCACAACTCATACCTCGGAACTAATTTCCATAACCCAAAAATCCGTACTTTTGCGGCATGATGTTCACCAACGATACCATTATTGCTTTATCAACGCCTCCTGGCAGTGGCGCCATTGGCGTAATCCGCCTTTCGGGACCTGAGGCCATTAGTTTAACCAACAGTGTTTTCAGTGGTAAGGATTTAGCAAAACAGGCCACCCATACTTTGCACTTTGGTTTAATCAAAGATGGTGAGGTAGTTGTAGATGAAGTGGTGGTTTCTTTATTTGTGGGCCCAAAATCCTATACCAAGGAGCATGTGGTCGAAATTTCCTGTCACGGTTCTAACTATATCATTCAGCAGATTATTAGTTTGCTAATTCGTAAAGGAGCTAGAGCTGCCAAACCTGGTGAATTTACTTTACGTGCTTTCCTTAACGGTGCTTTTGATTTAAGTCAGGCGGAAGCCGTGGCCGATCTTATTGCTTCAGATAGCAAGGCTTCGCATGAGGTGGCTATGCAGCAAATGCGTGGTGGTTTTTCTAACGAGTTGAAGGACTTACGTGAACAACTGATCCATTTTGCGAGCATGATTGAGCTAGAGCTTGATTTTGCGGAGGAGGATGTGGAATTTGCCAATCGCGATCAATTGCGTGAGCTGATCCAACGCATTAATAAAGTGTTACAAAGGCTTATCCATTCGTTTGAAGTGGGGAATGTGATTAAAAACGGTGTCCCCGTAGTGATTGCTGGTAAGCCTAATGTAGGTAAATCGACCTTGCTTAATGCGTTATTGAACGAGGAACGTGCCATTGTGAGCGAGATTGCAGGTACTACCCGTGATACCATTGAGGATGAAATTAACATCAACGGTGTGGTGTTCAGGTTTATTGATACTGCGGGTATCCGTGAAACGGCCGATGTAATTGAAGCGAAAGGGGTGGAGCGCAGCTTGGAAAAAATGAAACAGGCCAAACTGATCATTTACATGGTGGATGCACAGGAGGAGCAGGCCGAGGTATTGAAACAATTACATGATTTGGGTCAGCAACAAACGCCTTATCTGTTCATCGTGAACAAATCGGAGTTGTTAACCGCCGAGCAAAAAGAGTTTTACTTGGAGAACGGGGCTTTGCTCATCTCTGCCAAAGCCAAGCAGGGCATGGATGTATTGGAAAATGCTTTGTTAGAAAAGGTGAACCTAAGCCATATCAACACCAGCGAAACTTTGGTGACCAACATACGCCATGTGGAGGCTTTAAAACAAACACAAAACTCGCTTGATCGAGTATTAGAGAATATTCATAACCCCGTAACGTCTGATTTTTTAGCGATGGACATTAAACAGGCACTACATTACTTGGGAGAGATTACAGGTACCGTAACTACGGATGATTTGTTGGAGAATATATTTACGAAGTTCTGTATTGGTAAGTAACAAGGTAAAATACCTTTAAATCCGTAGATGTAGTTTTGTGAAAAGCTGTATTACATATAGGATGTAGCTTTTTTTTCTTGTCCCGATTTTTTTTGCGTATTTTAGATATGTCAATTACAAGAATATCGCCAGATACATTTACGTATAGCTTACTAAATAGAGTAGCTTTGAAAGTTTCGGCATGGGACTTAGAGCCTATAGAGGGAATTGGGTCGTTTAATAAACATGAAAGTATAGCCCACATAGAATTAAAAATGTACAGGACTAATGAGCAAGACTTTCCAAGGAATAAGGTGATTTGGAATGTGCCTGATTTGTCTGTTGTTCACCCTAATTTTAAGTCAGAAGTTGAAACAAGTTTATCTTTTTTTGTAAAACATATTGCAGCACTTAGAGGGAAAACTATTGACTTAACATTTGAAGTAAATGATGCACTCTTAGATGTTACGGCACACAGGCACAACCCATTCGAAAATGCTACAAACTACGCAATTTTAAACTGTTTTGGAGAGAGTGTTCCAACCTTTAGAAAGGAAACTATTGAAAACTTAAAGTGTAGTCTTGATAACTATCTAAAATCTTTGAAGTAAGTAGAATTTAGGCCTAAATAAATGACTAATTAAATAAACATTCATAACTCTGTAACTTCCGATTTTTTGGCGATGGATATTAAACAAGCTTTACATTATTTAGGAGAGATTACGGGTACGGTTACAACCGATGATTTGTTGGAGAATATCTTTACGAAGTTCTGCATCGGTAAATAAAATTTCTTTTTAACGTTGTTGGTGGCTTTTCCACTTAACTATTCATCCCTCAACTTTTGGGGAGAGTGCTTAGCGGAAATATTAAGTCTTAGCCACTTTACAAACTATACTAAATGCCCGATATCAAACAAAATGTTCGATATCGGGCATTTTTTATGTTGCGTTATTTTGTAATTGTCTATCATTCAATTTATTAACTATGGCATTGGTCTTGTAAAGCACATGGAACGCTTACGAGATTAATAAAGTTGTTAAATGGATACATTGATTGAAGAAAAGGTTATTAGCCGAAAAAAGAAAAAACGGATACTGATTGGCTGCGTAGTGATTGCACTGCTCATTGCGACAGCGTGGTTAATTCGTTATTATTTTAAGCCTTCATTAACTACGGCAGATTTTACCACGGCGAAGGTAACCACAGGTATCATTGAAAATACGATTAATGCTACTGGCGAGGTATTGCCTGAGTTTGAAGAAATTATTGCTAGCCCAATTAGTGCATCTATTAAGAACGTATTAATGGATGCTGGCAACAAAGTAAATAAAGGTCAATCGATTCTTACGTTGGATAAATCCATTACACAAACAGCCTATGAAAAACTTCGTTTCCAAATGGAATCTAAGGAGAATGAAATCCGTAAGCTAAAACTCGACCTTGAGAAAAGCTTTTTTGATATTAAATCCAATAATTCCATCAAGCAGTTGCGCATTAGCAATTTAAAAGATGCCGTTTCTGCTGCAAAGAGATTGCTTAATGCAGGAGGTGGCACCAAAGAAGATGTAGAGCGTGCCCAGCTCGATTTAAAAGTTGCAGAGCTTGAGAAGTTGCAATTGGAGAATGAAATCAAAAGCAAGCAACAAACAATGAAAATTGAAATTAGAGAAGCGGAAATTTCTCTGGCCATCCAAAGAAGTGATTTAGATGCCTTAAAGCGGAAACTTGATTTGGCCGAAGTGGTAGCTACTCGGCAAGGTGTAATTACTTGGGTAAACAAAAATATTGGCGCAAGCATTAACGAAGGCGAAGCATTGGTGCGAATTGCAGATTTAAGCGGCTTTAAGGTTGCAGGCAGCATGTCGGATAATATGCTAGAAAAAGTTAACGCCCACATGGCCGCTATTATTCGTGTTGGTGATAAGTTGCTTAGAGGAACGATCGTTAATATTTCGCCAGCAGTAAAAAACGGTATTATTTCTTTTGATATCCAATTGAATGATAAAAGCAATGCTGCTTTAAGGCCTAATCAAAAGGTAGATGTGTTTTTAATTACCGACACTCGAAACGGCGTTTTACGCATCGCGAATGGGGCAGCATTCAATGGGTCAAACTTACAAGAGGTATTCGTGATCAAAAATGGAATTGCAGAACGTAGAACGGTGAAAACAGGGCTGAGTAATTTCGATTATATAGAGATCGTAAGTGGACTGAAAGAAGGAGATGAAGTGATTACTTCTGATATGGCCTCCTATAAAAATGTTAAAAAGATCATCATTGGAAACTAAGGATATGAGGAAGATTATTTTAGTTTTTGTTGGAGTGATGATCACAGGCATAAGCGCCCATGCAGCTTTGGCAGATACCTTGACCTTATCATTAAGTCAAGTTGTTGAAATGGCAAAATCGAACTCCATAGCCGCAAAACAAGCAACCACTGTTAAAGAAACCAAATATTGGGAATGGAGAACTTTTAGGGCTAATTACCAGCCGCAATTGTCGTTGCAGGGGATTTTGCCAGGCTACACTAAAACTTATACACAAGTACAACAACCTAATGGAACTATTCTATTTCAGCCGGTGCACAATGATAATTCGTCGCTAACCCTTAATTTTAGTCAAAGTATAGCCGCAACCGGGGGCACCATTTATGGTACCACGCAATTGCAAAGGTTTTATGATTTTGATCGAAATAATGTGCTATACAATGGCATACCTTACGGACTTGGCTATACGCAACCTTTATTACAGTTTAATAGTTTAAAATGGGACAAGAAAATTGAGCCATTAAAGTTTAATGAGAGTAAGCAGGCCTATATAGAAACGCAGGAAAAAATTGCCATTACCGTTACCGAGTATTTTTTTGACCTTTTACTGGCGCAGGTAAATTTGTCCATTGCCGAAACGAACTTTGGTAATACCCAGCGTATATTAACCATTGCTGATACAAAATTTGAGTTGGGTAAGATTTCAAAAAACGAAATTCTTCAATTAAAGCTAGAAGTGTTAAATGCAAAAAAAGCAGTAGGTACAGCAAATCGAGATGTGGAAATTGCGACCTTAAATCTTCGGAGCTATGCCGGAATTGGTGGAGATGATAAGATTAAGCTCAATATGCCTGGCGTTGTTCAGCAAATGACAGTAGCCGTTGACAAGGTATTAGCAGAAGCTTTTGAAAATAGGTCTGATGCCATTGCCTTTGTACGCCGATTGGCAGAAGCACGAAGAGATGTGGCTAAAGCCAAGGGGGAAAATGGTCTTACTGCCACTTTGAGAGCAAATTTAGGCTATTCGAATGCGAGCACCAGAATTTTCGATGTTTACCGTTCTCCAAAAAATCAACAGTCAATAGAACTGCAATTGTCCATACCCATCATGGATTGGGGAAGGTCTAAATCGAGAACAAAAACAGCATTGGCAAACGAGCAGTTTACCACCTATACCGTTGAACAAGATAAACAAACATTTAAACAACAAATTGTAACACAGGTAACCTTGTTTAATATGATGAAAGAGCAGATTTTGTTGACCGATGCTGCAGAAAAAATTGCTGCCGAAAAGTATAAAATTGCCAGTGACCGTTATGTGCTTGGTAACCTGAGTATCACCGATTTGAGCATCGCCTTTCAGGAAAATGACCGAGCAAAACGGGATTATGTTTCCTCGCTTAGAGATTTTTGGGCGGCTTATTATCAACTTCGCTATTTATCATTATATGATTTTGAACAAAATAAAAAAATAACCTATTTATAAACTTCTATTATAAAATACACCAAATGATACGTTTACAAAACATTGAAAAAGTGTACCGCACAGACACTGTCGAAACCCTCGCCATCAATAGCATTAACCTGAATATTGCCAAAGGTGAATTCCTTTCTATCATGGGGCCTTCGGGCTGCGGAAAAAGCACTTTATTGAACATTATGGGTTTGTTAGATGAGCCTTCTAAAGGCAGTATCAGCATCAACGATCAAGATGTTAGCCAATTTTCAGATCAACGGTTAGCGAAGTTTAGAAATGAAAAACTAGGCTTCATTTTTCAGAGCTATCATTTGATCAACGATTTGCAGGTGTTGGACAATGTAGAGTTACCACTGTTATACCGCAATTCGAGCGCCAAAGAACGTAAGCAATTAGCTACGGCAGCGTTGGAAAAAGTTGGGCTAAGCAACCGTTTAAAGCACTTTCCAAGCCAGTTGTCTGGCGGACAACGACAACGTGTTGCCATTGCAAGAGCCATTGTGGGGAACCCGCAAATTATATTGGCCGATGAGCCTACTGGTAACTTGGACAGCGCCATGGGTAATGAAATTATGGAGATTCTCATCAATTTAAATAAAAATGAAGGGACCACCATTGTAATGGTCACACACGATGAAAACATGGCGAACAAAACACATCGATTGGTTCGCCTATTTGATGGTTCACAAGTTCAATAAGCGCCTTATGTTAAAAAATTATTTTAAAATCGCCATTGCGGTATTGAAACGAAGAAAATTCTTCACGTTTATCAGTTTATTCGGGATCAGTTTTACCTTGACGATACTGATGGTAGGGGTTGCCTTTTTGGATAAAGTGATTAGCCCAGATTATCCAGACTATAAGAGGGAGCGGTCGTTGTATGTGACCACGATGGAAATGTCTAACTCCAAAGAAGGATGGTTAAATAGGTCTGATGTTTCTTTTTATTTTTTAGACCACTATGTGTCTCGACTAAAAAATATAGAAATGATGGCCATTTCCTCTAACGCAAAAGCATCAAATGCCTATGTAAACAATCAGAAAATTGTAATTGAATATAAATACACCAATGCTGATTATTGGAAGGTGCTGGAATATCGTTTCTTAGAAGGAAAGCCTTTCACGCAAAGTCAAATAGACAATGCCGAGTACGTTGCCGTCATCTCCATTAAAACCAAACAAGAGTATTTTGGAGATGAACCAAAAGTTGTTGGTCAATATATTTCTGCCGACAATATCAACTACCGCGTAATAGGCGTGGTTGATAATGTTCCAAAAACACTTCATGCGCTTGCCGGTGATATGTACTTGCCCTATACCGTGGCAAAAGATAACTACAACAAGCCTGAACTGATGGGCGGCTTTAATGCCGTGCTGCTAGCGAAAACAAAGGCAGATCTTCCTAAGCTGAAAGCGGAATTTGATCAGATGATGAAAAAAATTCCAATCCCTACCAAAGAGTTTGACACCATGTATAGTCACGCCGATCCGTATTTCACCACTATTACCAGAAGGTTGGCAGGTGATGGAAAAGATTCAGGAACTACGGTGGTTATTGGGGTAGTTAGTGTTTTTGTGCTTCTGTTTTTATTGTTGCCAACCATCAATTTAGTCAACATCAATATCACTCGTATTTTAGAACGTTCGTCCGAAATTGGCGTTCGAAAAGCTTTTGGTGCTTCTTCTAAAACACTGGTTTATCAGTTCATTGTAGAGAATATGATCTTAACCTTTTTAGGGGGGCTCATTGGGCTATTTCTTTCGGCATTCGTTATTTATTTTATCAATGATTTACAGCTCATCGAAAATGTCTATTTGAAAATAAATTTTTCTGTGCTGTTGTATAGCTTCATCGCCTGTTTGTTTTTCGGGTTGCTATCCGGTGTGTATCCCGCTTGGCGCATGTCTAAATTAAATGTAGTTAAAGCCTTAAAAGCTCAATAACCTAAAAAGAAATCATCATGTTAAAACATTTATTTAAATTAATATGGAATAAACGGAAGCAAAACTTCCTGTTTTTGTCCGAAATCCTTGTTTCGTTTTTAGTCATCTTTGCCGTATTTTCTTTCCTCACCTTTTACTATCAAAATTATACGAAACCTTTAGGTTTTGAGTATGAGCGTGTTTGGGCGATTAACTATGATAATGAGGGCGTAACGAAGAATGCCGACTCGCTGCAGACATTTTACCGCAATTTGAAAAATTCACTTAAAGCGATGCCGCAAATTGAAGAGGTGACCTTTTCTAGTGCCAACTTTCCCTATTCAGACAGTAATATCAGTACTTCCATCAATAAGGACGGGAAGAAATTTGATTGGGTTAATTTGTATACCGATGCCGAAGACTATGTAAAAGTTTGGAATGTAAAACTGGTAGCAGGCAGATGGTTTAACGAAAATGACAGGGTAACCAAAGATAAAAGTATCATTATCAATGAAACTTTACAGACCGCCATATTTGGGAAGGGGAGCGCAGTTGGTCAGGTGCTTGGCGATTATGAAAATAAGAACGGAATGAAAGTAATTGGGGTAGTACGAGACATTAAAGCCAATGGCGACTATTGGCCGGCGGGTAATGCCATGTTCAAGAAAGCAGATACTTCAGATTTGCGGTATACCCAAAATATTTTGATTAAAGTAAGCGAAAATGCAGATGCTGCTTTTGAGAGTGAGTTATACAAGTTCATGACGAGTACTTTTAAAAGTTCGACCATTGGCATTGAGCACCTTACCGAAATGCGTGACGCCAAAAATGAAGTAACCATTATCCCAATGATTATTTTTATCATCATTGCTGCTTTTTTAATCATCAACGTGGCTTTGGGCCTATTTGGGGTAATGTGGTATAACATTAACAAAAGGAAGGGAGAAATTGGCTTACGACGTGCCATTGGCGCAAGTGGACATAATGTTTCTTATCAATTGGTACAAGAAGCTTTAATTTTGGCCACTTTATCGCTAGCAGTGGGCTGTTTCTTTGCCGTTCAGTTCCCACTGCTTAACGTTTTCAATGTGCCTTCAAGCGTTTACCTTATTGCCATACTGCTGGCCGTGGTGTTCATTTACCTGTTGGTTTTTGCTTGCGCATTGTATCCAGGTAAACAAGCAGCAGCCATTCATCCCGCTATTGCATTGCATGAAGAATAATACTTATCTTAACTTTGTATATGATCCTAATTGTTGATGACGATATCGCCGTAAGAACTTCGCTAACGCTTTTGTTAAAAGGGGCCGGACATGAGGTAACTACAGCGAGTAATGCTATTCAGGCTTTTGAGCAAGTACAAGCCCAAAAGCCTGAACTGGTTATACTAGACCTCAATTTTTCTATTGAAACTTCGGGAGACGAAGGCATGAGCCTGCTCCAACAGCTTAGGGCATATGATAGCATTTTACCCATCATTTTAATTACGGGTTGGGCCAGCATAGATTTAGCCGTAAAAGGCATGAAGTTAGGGGCCAACGATTTTATACACAAGCCTTGGAATAACGATTATGTGCTACAATCCGTTGGCACCTTGCTGCAATTAAACGGCAGCAAAAAAAACATTACAAAAACCAGGGCTGCGCTCGATAAAAAATATAGCTTTCAGCAAATTATTGGGGAAGATGAAAGTTTATTAAACATCTTAGCAGTTATTGGAAGAGTGGCGGCTACCAATGCCTCGGTATTGATTACTGGCGAAAGTGGTACGGGAAAGGAATTAATTGCCGAGGCCATTCATGAAAATAGTACCAGAAGTGGAAAGCCTTTTGTAAAAGTAAACTTGGGCGGTATTTCTACCTCCTTATTTGAAAGCGAGATGTTTGGTCATGTTCGTGGTGCTTTTACAGATGCACGTTTCGACAGGATGGGACGTTTTGAGATGGCGCATAAAGGCACTATTTTTTTAGATGAAATAGGAGATCTTGAAGCCAGTAGCCAAGTTAAATTATTGAGGGTTTTACAAGATAGAACCTATGAAGTTTTAGGCAGTAGCAGAACAAAAACGGTTGATGTAAGGGTGGTGTGTGCTACCAATAAGCACTTAGGCGAGATGGTTCAAATGGGTACTTTTAGAGAGGATTTATTGTATAGAATAAATTTGGTTACTATTCATTTACCCGCCTTACATGAACGCAAGGGCGATATTCCTTTGCTTGTGAATTTCTTCATCAACAACCTTAAAGAAATTTATAGCAGGCCAAAATTAAGGGTGGCGCCTTCGGCCATGCGTTGGTTGCAACAATTGCCCTTGCCGGGCAATATCAGGCAACTTAAAAATTTAGTAGAACGCACTGTACTGATCAGCGACAAAGATGAGCTGAGTGTTGACGATTTTCAGGGACAAATCAACCTATCACCCTCGAAAAATAACCACCTTAAATTACCTGGAGTGGGCACCATTACGCTGGAGCAGATGGAAGCTGAAATGGTCAAACAAGCCATGAATTTTCATCAGAATAAAATTACCAAAGCAGCGGCGTCATTAGGGATTACCAGAAATGCGCTATACCGTAGACTCGAAAAGTATCAAATCCCTTTTAATGAAACTGAAGACTAAATATATCATCTTCATGGTGGCGCTTCACTTGGTTTGCCTGGTGATGAGCTATTTTATTTTTGAAGCCCATCAAGTGATCTTTATTTTAGCTGAAGCGGTGATCCTTGTTTCCATCGTTATTTCTTTGAACTTGTATAAACAGTTGATCAACCCTCTGGTTTATTTAAAACAGGGCGTTAATGCCATCAAGGATCAAGACTTTAACGTTAAGTTTTTGGCAACGGGGCAAAAGGAGGTTGATGAACTGGTGGATGTTTATAACCGGATGATAGATGCGCTAAGGACGGAGCGTACCAAACAACAGGAACAGCATTTTTTCTTGGAGAAGTTGATCCAAACTTCGCCAACCGGGATTGTTATTTTGGACTATGATGGTGAAGTGAAACAAATTAATCCGAAAGCAAAAGAGATCATCAGTACTTTTCCAAATCTTTTAGAACAGTTAAAAACCTTGCAGGTAGGAGGTACAAAAATTATTAAAATAGGGGGACTGCGTTCTTATAAAGTGCAGAAATCTAAGTTTATAGACCGCGGTTTTGAACGGGTCTTTATGATGATTGCCGAAGTAACTGCCGAAATTTTTGAAGCGGAAAAGAATGTCTATAGCAAAGTCATTAGGATGATGGCCCACGAAGTAAACAATACCGTAGGCCCTGTAAATTCTATCATGAACTCCGTATTAACGCATCAGCAAAATGACCCCACCACCAATGATCAGTTGTTGAGTAATGCTTTGCAGGTAGCCATCGATAGAAACCAAAACCTAAATATTTTCATGCGCAATTTTGCAGATTTGGTAAAACTTCCAGAAGCTAATAAAAAACAAATTGATCTGGTAAGCCTCGTAAAATCCTTATCTGAACTTATGCTTTTTTCTGCCAAAGAGAAGCAGGTTAACATTGAATTGCTTTTGCCAAATGAACCCTATTATATTCAGGCCGATGCACAGCTATTGGAACAAGCGCTGATCAACATTTTGAAAAATGCCATGGAAGCGATAGAACTTCAGGGGTTGATCACCATCACCCTAAACCCAGTTGAGCATCAGTTAATCATTGCCGATAATGGGGCTGGAATAGCAAAAGGTCATGCTGAGCAATTGTTCAGTCCGTTTTTTAGCACCAAAAAAGATGGACAAGGTATTGGACTAACCTTGGTACGAGAGATTTTGTTGAACCATGGGTTTGAATTTTCGCTTAATACTGAAAGCGGGCTAACGAAATTTAGCATCCTGCTTTAACCCATACATGGAAACTATAGAAATAAACGGTATATCCCTTTGGCGCTAAGACTTGCGCTAAAGTGGGTTTGTTTGTTAAGTTTAGCACAAGAGGACGCTTGCGCTAGAATGGGAACATCTTTGCAAAGTTTTACATCGGCAAATCAGTAGTTTGCTATCTTTATCTCCATGGAAAGCATCAAATTGTCGCCGTCAGCTGCCCGAAGCATTATTTTGGATGCGGCGGGTTTGGCCAGATCTGCCCAGTTCGGTCATGGTATAGAGGCCGCCTATCAACTGATTGACAAACTTGGCTTTGTGCAGCTGGATACCAATTATGTGGTAGAGCGGGCACACCATCATGTGATGCATTCGCGTATTCCCGATTACGAGCCTAGCTGGCTTGCTGAACTTAGTGATGATGGCCAAATTTTTGAATACATGACGGCTGATGCGGGCTTTATGCCGATGAAGGATTTCAGGTTTTCTCTTCCCGTAAAGCAGGCCTTTGCGCATAACCTTAAGGCCGTAGATAAACGGATGGAGCACCTGATGGCTGAGATATTGGATCAGGTGGAAAGGGATGGGCCGGTAATGCTCAGTGATTTCGAAAACGACCGCACCGAGGCCAGTACAGGTTGGTGGGACTGGAGGCCTTCAAAAATTGCACTGGAAAGGCTGTACCTAGAAGGAAAGCTGATGATCAGCCGCGACCAAAAGTTCCATAAGCGTTACGAGGTACCCATGAATTTGGTACCACCCGATATTGACCAAAGTATGCCCACACCCGAAGAGTTTGCCAACTTTACCATCAAGAGAGTTTTGGGTGCCTTGGGTATTTGCTCGGTAAAGGAAATGGCCTGGCGGGCAAGGCGGGTGAAGGGAAATTTGATCAAGACCGAACTTGCAAAAATGGTGCAACAGGGCCAAGTGATCCCCGTAAGCGTAGATGGGGTAAAGGGACCGCTGTACATGCTGCCCACGCAGGAAATGAATCCCCAAATTTCGGATGAGGTTTTTATCCTTTCTCCTTTTGATATTTTGAATGTCTTTAGGCACCGCTTAAAAGATTTTTTTGGGTTTAATTACCAAATTGAGTGTTTTGTGCCAGCATCCAAGCGCTTATATGGCTATTTCTCCTTGCCCATTCTCGCTGGCGAGCTGTTTATTGCCAGAATGGATTCCAAAGCAGACCGCAAGAACAAGATCCTGTTGGTGCACAATATCCATTTTGAGGAGGTAAAGCTAGATGAAGCAATCATTGCCAAGCTGATTGCCACATTGATGGATTTTGTGAGGTTCAATGGTTGTCACGACATTAGGTTCGATAAAACCAATAGGAAGGATTATTTAAGTGCGATTGCCAAGGGTTTTGCTTAAGTGAAGCTTAGATCATTCGTAGTGATTTTAGGGGTAGGGGTAGGTTTTGTTTGTTAAGTTTAGCACAAGCGAAGGTTGGGGCTAGAATGCGATAATTGTATTGTTTAATTTTAAATAGTCTCACGCGGCACGCGTGCGCCAATGGGGCATGAAAATTAACTTTTGGTACAAGTCGATGGAAGATTATTGCTCATATTTCCAATTACATTAAAAACTTATATATTAGTACTATAGTGCAGAGAACCAATGGAGCTGACTGATACGTTTTTTAAAATTTGCTTGAAGTGATCTACGATTTCAAGGGTGCAAAATTTCAAACATCCTAGCAATTTCTGGATAATATTCTTCTAGGAGAGTACCCAGTATGCTTGTAAGTAGTATGGTAATCATATTAGTATGGTGTAAAGTTAAGCAATTAATTTCCCGACGTGAAAGGGCGGTGTGCAAACATCGTGTACAGCATGTTTCAGTCCATTAAGTAAAGCAGGCCCGTGTCGCTATTGGTTCTTCTGCATTTTATTACTTTATGGATAGACAAAAAGACTGGTTTAAAATTAAAAAGTATCCTCACATTGGTAGACCATTGATGGCAAAAGATCGAATGTGGGTGTCAAACTATGTTGGAAATAAGAATAAGATTGCTGAGCACGCTTTTTATCCATTTATTCATAGAACTACATTAACTAGAAAGTTTAGGAAAAGTGTAGACCCTTTAACAGGTAAAAGATCGCAAACTAGAATATCGGCATTGAAACCCAGAGATCTGTACTATGCAAACCACCTGGATTCATGCGTTTATAGTTACTATGCAATGCTATTAAATGTCTCATATGAGCAAAAGCTAAGTGATTATAGATTGAGTGATGTCGTAACTGCTTATAGAAGAATAAAAGTTAATCCTACAAATGTTAAATCTTCTCATAAATCTAGTGCCGATTTTGCGGCAGATGTATTTAACTATATTCTATCAAGTAATGAAGAAGAACTAATAGCAATAACGTTTGACATAAAAGGTTTCTTTGATAATCTAGATCATAAAAAACTCAAGTCCTCATGGTGTAGAGTCATATCAGAGAATACCCTCAAAGAAGATGAGTACAATGTTTTTAAAAATATCACTAAGTTCTCTTATGTCAATGAAAATCAATTGTTCAATGAGTTTAAAAATGAAATCCTTACTCAAACAAAAACTGGTATTGAACGAAAACGAAAAATCAAGCGGATTCATCATCTCCGAAATCAAGGTGCTGTAGCATTTTGTGAATTGGAAGATATTAAACGGATAAGGACAAAGAGACTACTAGTTGGAAACGGTAACTCAAAATTTCCTTTGCGGACTAAAGGCATACCGCAAGGTTCTCCTATCAGTGCAGTCTTAGCAAACGTTTATATGTTAGATTTTGACCGAAAAATTAATGATTTAATAACTTCCTTTTCAGGTATTTATAGAAGGTATTCAGATGACATGATTGTTATCTGTGATGAGAAGTATCAACAAAAGGTAATTGAGACTTTTGATGAATACATTTCTGAGCGGTTGCTAGAAGTTCAACATGATAAAACTCAGATTTTTAAGTTTTATAGAGATAGTAATAGATACAAATGTCTTCAAAGGTTAGGTACTGTATTAAATCCAAATAAAAATCTAGAATACTTGGGGTTCGAATTTGATGGGTTTAATACTTTTTTAAAGTCTTCAAGTTTATCCTCTTTCTATAGAAAAATGAAGCGAAGTTATACCCGAAGTTTATACTATTCTAAAACTCTGAAATCGTCAAAATCTTTAGGACTTCTTTTTAAAACAAGATTATATAAAAAATTTTCTTATAAAGGAGCTGGTAGAAGAAAGATATATATACAAGATAAGACAAATCCTGCAAAATTTATTGAAACAAATAGATATAATTGGGGTAACTATATTTCTTATGCTCAGTTAGCAATTAATAAGTTACCTAACAACAAGATTAAAGGACAGATAAAAAGGCACTGGAAAATCCTAAACAAACTTATCAATATAAATAAATAATATGTAAACGTGTTGCGAGTATGAGCCTTTTTTATGTAGATGCACCAAAGTCTATAGGAACGAAGATCATTTTCTCCATTTAGTGTAAGTCTTGTGTTTTGGACTTAACTAAGAATACTTGTGTATATTAACTTTATTTGCCTCGATGTCACACAAGTCATCCTATAACTCTTTTAACGCTAAGGTGGGATACTCATGGAATGAAAGATTTCAATGCCCTGACTTTTCGGTGTGGTTACTGATCTGTCTTATTGCTAATTTTGGTCATGGATTACGTTCAATTTTTAAAAATAGATCCCTCTGGCGCAGGGAAACTTGCCGAATCGCTCCGTGAAATAGCTATTCAGGCCGAAGAAAATTTCTCAACGCCTGAAGCCGGAAATGCACTGGTGGAAAAGATCATGCCGCTCTTTCACGATGCCTTTTCAAAAGATAACGCGGCTTTTGTCGGGCAGGTATTCTTCGAGGCGCAGCGGGCCATTAGGCGCACGCATCGGCACCAAAAATATATCTACGAGGAGCTCGATAGACTGAAGGCTGACGAGGATTCGGAAAACAATCAAGTCAGGATGGTTAATCTTTACCGATCCATTGTTTCGGATATGTTGGATGTCTACCTTTCGATTATTGTGGCCTGCCTGAAAATGATAGAAGGAAAGTTCAGTTCATTTTTGGAAGCCAACCTTTCAAGTTCAGAACTTACCAAATACCAATTTGCCTTAAAGCGATTGCAGCATCCGGAAATCTTAAAAGGGTATTTTCCTATCATTAGAAATGCAGCTTCACACGTGGGTACCCACAGTATAGATTATGAGCAGGAGCATATCATATTCAAAAAGATAGGCCGCTCGGCAAAACCTGAGATCAAAGAGGTATTGAAGGTAGGCAATGGCGAATTAATGGGGTATGTCCATGCGCTGATTGACCTGACCACTTCCATTGATGTGTGTATGAACATCTTTGGATTGGACGCAGTCAATTTTATTGTTACGGAACGGAATATCAGATGTCAATATGCCGATAAACTGGCTTCTGCCGAAGCATTTGAGGCTTGGCGAAAAAGGTGTGAAGAATTTTACCTGCCAGTATGGGCAGATTCTGGACTGGACGAAGCAGCCAAGTGGGACCATTTTTCGGGACTATTTGCTAAAGAATGTAGGGACAGACAGTTGCCAGCAAAACAGATTTCCTTCAGGAAAGATGAAATGCTGCTGATAGATGTCCCAAAGAAGGAAATTGATATAACCAGCGAGCAGGCACTGGTCAATAGGTCTGTCGAACTAATCAGATATGCGCTGATGGCCGAGCCGCTGTTCCATCTTAGGGTAAGCTCCTATGTTATTGCAGAAATAGGGCACAACAAAGAGGAATGTCTACAAGCCTGGATCAAAGGTAAAGACCTTAAGGACTATAGCTTGCGAAAGGCCAACCTGTATGACCTGTTGAATGACGGAAATTTTTTCAGGAATGAAGAAAATCTAAACATCTATGTCGACTTTAAGGCCTTGGATGAGATCAGCCTTAAATCTTTCGAACCGTTCAGAAGGGGCAGAAATAGAGATTAGGCCACATCGATTTAATATTTCTGACAAATGCTCTGCTTAGATCTTCTTACCGAACAGTGGCTGGTAAAGGGAAACCAATTGATGTGCAGTGGAATCAAATTTTTTGCTGACGATCATACAATAGGCTTGGGTATTATTGACAAGTTTATGCAGCACATCGATGTCGCCTATGGCTTGATGTACTTTCTTGCGATAGTAGAAAAAATCTTTTTCATCCATTATCAGATCCAATGGCCTCTTATCCTTGGTTTCAATATCTATGATAGCTAAAAAATAATCTTTAACGTCGTTCAAATCTTCAGGATCGCCCTGTGCGAAATAATTTTCATAAAATTTTCTCCTTACATCTAGCCACTCGGTCAAGTCGTAGCTGCTAGGCTGGTTACGTAGTTTCATATTTACATCGGCAGTCGCTTCGAAGGCATTATCTAAACTTCGGTTTAACTTAACAATAATTGCTGTAGCCTCAACTTGGAAATTGGCTATGATCGGAAACATTCGTTCCTGTTCTATCCGGATGATCGAAAGTGAATTGTACAAATTGTCGAAAGCTACTATTCGATTGTTTTTTCCCAAAAGGATGATATTCTCTAAGCCTGAAAAAAAAGCTTTGAAGCTGTTTTTGTAGGAAATGTCCTTATAATTATCCAAAGCAGCGCATGGGAGGACATATGCATTAAAATTTGGACCACTTTTCGCGGTAAGAAGGCTTTTGAAATCCCTTAATGCTTTGGCTTGATCAAATAGATAATCCCTGAAAATTAGATAATTTCTTCTGACAATTTTCCTAGTCGTTTTTCTTTCCCTAAATCCGACTATGGCTTTGATGGTTTCATTTGTTAAGATTCCCAGACCAAAAACGGTCAATGATACCATAATTGTTGCCGTTGGGGTCTTGTCAATGCCTAGGTACTGGGATAGCCAGCCAATAAATTCACTCATATCTCTAAAGCAGTTATTGTATTAATCATGCGCTGTTTCTAATGCCTTTATGCTATGCTGCATCAAGCTTTGGACGGTAGATAACATTGCGAACGTTAAAAAATCGATGATGGCTAAGATAAATATTTTGCTACTCAAACAAAAAAGCCTCCCTCTTAGCGCAAGTCTTGTGCTTTGGACTTAGCTGAGGAGACTTACGCATATTATTAGTAATCTTAATTTAGCTTCGCAGCCCAATCAGTGTTAAAGCCTGCTCTAAAGCCCCCTTTAAAAAACAAAAGCACGCTCGTCCTACCACCAGCATGCTTTTGCCTCGCTAAACCCCATTCTACTGTACAATTCTAGAAAGAATTTCAGAAGAAGCCTCTTGCCCTTTGGTACCTATGGCTTTAATACGACCATAAATGCGGGTGCCACTGCGAAGCCCTTTGATGGTAAGCTCTTTGGTGGAGGCCGATACCGCTATCCATTTCGTTTCTTCGGTGGGCATTTCGTCGGTATGTTCAAATACATAAGAAAGAGCAGCGGGTACCTTTTTACAGGAGAATTTTAACTCCCCACTATTTAAGCCTTCCACAATTTTAAAATCTGTTGGGGCGGTAATTAAAGCGCTACCTTCCCCAGCGTAGGCCAGGTCGAAACCACTGGACAGCAATTTGGCCCGATCTCCATTGGCCTGCGCATTCACCTCCAAGGCCAACTGGTACATGCTCTGTACCAATAACAAACGCGATTGGTTTTTGAGCGCTATTTTGATGCGGTCGCGTGAGATGACCTGTCCCAAAGCTGTTTCATATTCGCCCTGTAAGGTGATGAAACTAGTGAGACCGGGTGGAGCAGGGGTAAAATTTGGATTGTTTGTTAAAGAGTTTTTAACGTCTATGGCCTTTTGGCTAAGGTTAGCGTCAGACAGCTTACCATAGTTTAATAACAGTTTTTGAATTTTCATAAAAAAATGTTTTTCCTGAAAACCATTTTCCAGGCGGATAAGCAATTTACGTCAGCACACTTTAGCGTTGGATAGGAAGTGCTAAAATTGGACGACATTGACCTTAACTGGGTAGCTGTGTAAAAAATGGGGAAATAATGGTTTAAAATTGGAAAAATAGTGTAATAACGGCTATATGTGGGCACATTGATGGGCTTTATGGGCCTTTAAACCAGCATAAAAGTGTTTTGCAAAGGATGAAAAGCGCTTGGAAAAGGAAGAAAGGTCCTTAGAAAAAGAAGAAAGGTCCTTGGAAAAAGAATAAAAGCGCTTAGAAAAGGAAGAAAAGTGCTTGGAAAAGAAAGAAAAGCACTTAGAAAAGGAAGAAAGGTGCTTAGAAAAAGAAGAAAGCTTCTCGGAAAAGGAAGAAAAGTACTTTTACATAGAAGAAAACTAGTTACTTGAATGTAAAAGTACTTTGGTGATGAGTTTTAATGTCCAAAAACAGCCAAGCACGCATCCTCTATAGATAGGTTAAAATAATCCCGCAGATGAAAAATGGTAATGCGTTTGTGTTTGGCTAGGTTAAACTCTTGCCGTATATCGTTATAAAGTTTATAACAGGCTTTTTTGGTAGCACAAAAGCTGTGCAAGTCTTGAGGGTATAAAGTTACCCTAGGTGGTTTCTTTTCCATAGATTGGCTTTTTAAATAAAACTAAACATTGAAGAAGAGGGGCCATTCTCATCACAAGGTGATGTGGCCAAATTCATTGCAAATTTTAAAATTGCTTTAAAAGCAGCTAAGGCTTTTGGGCAGTAATAAGGCGCCGATGCTGGGGTTTGTTGAATAATTTTTTCATATAGTATCATGGTTGATTAATCTAATTTGTAGAATAAGTTGTTAAATTTCAATGTTTTATCTATTATTTTTTTTCTTTACAACCTGTGTTTGTAGTACAAATTGGGGAGTTGCTTTCCCTAAAAGTGGGGGCAGGTGCTGCTTCATTTAGGTTGTAGCGCTTTGCTTTGGCCCTAAGATTTGGACTAAACAAACAAGTTTGAACCTGTCTTGCCAATTTCATTTCGCTTAAAAACAATTTGTTTTTTCGGCATTTTTATAGAACTTTCATCCCCATTAAGGGGCAATATCGGTATGGCAGAAAACATTTTACATCAAGGAAAGACATTTTCAAACGTAGATTATTCGGGCAAAAGATTGGAGAATAGAGAGTTTTTTAAATGTGAGTTTGTGAACTGCGATTTTTCCAAGAGCGACCTAAAGGGTAATGATTTTGAGAACTGCACCTTTCAGCGCTGTAATTTTTCGATGGCCGTATTGGATGGTGCAGGCTTTAGGGATGCCGTTTTTATAGAATGTAAATTGTTGGGACTAGATTTCTCCCGCTGCAATAAATTCATGTTCTCTTTCAGCTTTCAAAATTGTTACCTCGACTATTCCATTTTCTTTGGTACCAATTTAAAAAAGACCATTTTTAAGAACTGTTCGCTTAAGGAGGTAGATTTTTCGAATGCGGATCTTTCTCAGTCGCAATTTGATCAAACGGATCTTTCGGGGGCTACTTTTTCCAATTCTAATTTGGAAAAGGCCGACTTTAGAACGGCGTTGAACTTTAGCATTGATCCCGAATTCAATAAGGTTAAAAAATCAAGGTTCTCGGAAGCAAATCTGTCTGGACTGCTGCACAAGTATGGGCTTGACATTGAAGAGCATGGTAGGCGCTAATTGGCCTTTCACAAGTCAACAACGATGGTGCTGTTTCTTTGGTGCTAACACTTGCACTAAGGGGGGGATGGTTTGTTTAATTTTTAATAGTCACACGTGGCACGCGTGCGCCAAAGTGGGCTGTTTCTTTATTGCTAAGACTTGCCAAAGTGGGTCGTATCATAGACGATCATTATGAGCTGTAAATAACATAAGTTCTGGATAAGCGTTCTGTAGGTTTTCCGTTATCTCTAGCCCTAGCAACCCCCCATCGTTTTACTAAAATCGGCCTTGGCCTGTTCGGGATGCACAAATTAGCCCTAGCGATTCCTTTAACAGAACAGGGCGCAGCCGTGGATTTTTATTTATTCGTTTATATGATTTTAAAGGTATAAATGAGCTCACTATGTTTCGGTTTTGCATACTTTTTTCATCTATAGGAAACCTGAGCTTGCGAAAGCATCAAGACAAAATAGAACAATAAAAATTACTTGATAAAAGTTTGTCCGCGAAGCGACAGAACCATAAATAATAGCATAGCAGTTCAAAACAAAGCAATTGCGGATCAGCACAAGTCTCCTTACTCCCAATCTAAAACACAAGACTTGCGCTAAGTAAGGGATGGTTTGTTTAATTTTGAATAGTCACACGTGGCACGAGTGCGCCAAAGTGGGAGAAACAGCATAAGTGCCTAACTTACCTTAACGGCAATTCCACATAAAAAACGGTTCCCTTTTCGGCTTCACTTTCAAACCAAATTTTGCCGCCGTGGGCTTCAACAATCTGTTTGGAAATGGCTAATCCTAAACCAAAAGATTGCTCGCCAGTAGTGCCTTTCCTTTGGGCATCGGTAAACATGTCAAAAATCTTAGCCGCAATTTCCTCAGGAATTCCAATCCCGTTGTCTTTGACGGCAATACGTACATGATCTGTTTCTTTCTGCAAAACGACATCAATGGAAGCCCCTGTGGGACTAAACTTAATGGCATTGGCAATCAGGTTGCTTACCACTCGCCATAACTTTTCCTGATTAGCAAGAATACTGATGTCGGGAGCTGCCTCCAAATGGATCTGTTGTTCTTTGAGTGCGGCTTTATGGTGCAGCAGGTCGACACAATATCGCAGCATTTCGCCTAAGTCAACAGGTTCCTTTTTCAGGTCATCTTTTTTGGTTTGTATCAGCAATAAGTCATTCACCAGGTCGAGGGATACTTTTCCAGTGGTTTGGAGCATCTCCAAATATTCCTTGTCCTCATCCGTACGGCCATCCTCCGCTAACATCAGTGAAACGATGGAGTACATGCCACCTATCGGATTACGTAGGTCGTGTGCTACAATCTGCATCATGCGGGTATTATCTTCCTGACTTTGTTCCAGTGCATTCAAAGTTTTCTGCATGGTTGCATTTTGTTCTTGGATGGTTTTGTTCAGTACTAACAAACGTTTTCGGTTATGCCATACCTTAAGCAAGGCCAAAATAACTACGACCAACGAAACTGCAAAAATGATCAGGTAGCCTGTTTGCTGGGCATTTTTTTTACTTAATAACCTGTTGTCATCTAGTACAGCGTTGTATCTGACATAATCGCTGATGAACTTTTTTGATTTTTCCCAATCTGCTGACATTGCCTGTGCTAACTTCTCATGCACATTAATGATCGCATCTTTATCGCCCAGCTGTTTGGCCACTTCCAAAGCATTATTCAATACATAAATTTCGATAGACCTGTCCCCACTTTTCAATGCCACCTCATGGGCCTTGTAAAAGTAATCAAGCGCTATTTTTGGCTGATCATCATAATATCCCGTCATGAGGAATAAGGCGCTGATTTCCATGCTGGCATTTCCAATGCGCTGGGAATCTGAGATCAATTGCTTGATCAGTGGTAAAGCCTCCTCTTTCTTTTGATCGAGGATTAATAAACGTCCCTGCCATAACCTAATATAAATCAGCATCCGCTCATCTTGATAGCGATTGGCCACTTCGGCAGCTTTGTTTAAGTAATAGTGGATGCTATCGGTAGTAAGATCAGTATTTCGGTTGCAGTAGCTGATGTATACCTCAGACATGATGCTGTCCTTTTCCAACTCACTTCCCATTTGAATGGTACTTTGCAAAAGCGATCTGATCCTTGGCCTATCTGAAATTCCTTTGTTCAGCACTTCGATCTTGTCCAAATTTACCCGAATAATTTTCTCGGTATCCTTATTTTCTTGGTAATAGGGTAAGGTTTTGCCAAGTAAATCCAGCGATTCGGCATATAATCCCCTTTTAAAAAAGGTATAGGCAATCAATTGGTCGGCATCTTTTTGCCCCTTTAGGTAGCGTAAACGCGCTGCAATGCGCTTAGCGCTTATACCGTAGTAAAAGCAACTGTCTGCATTTCTGCCACGATAAAGTGTTCCCAATCTATTTAGGCTGTTTACCAGACTAACGCTGTCTTTGATCAAAGGCAGTTGGTGAAGTTGCTGGTTGATCTGTTGGATTTGACTATGTGCGATGTTAGGACAAAAACAAAGCAAAAATACCAACAGCAAACGGGATATCGGTTTGATATAAATCATGAGCGAAGGATGATAACATATTTAAAATTACAAATTTATAAACGTTTAAACATGTGTTCTCCTAAAGTTTAACGCTATGGGCATGAATAATCTATCTTAATTCCTCCCATTTAGCGCAAGTCTTAGTGCCAAAGTGGGGGAGCTATGGCCCGCCTTGGGCTTTATTATAGCGGTTCAAAACAAAGCAATTGCAGACCAGCACAAGTCTCCTTATGCCCAACCCAAAACACAAGACTTGCGCTAAGTAGGGGAATAGTCACACGCGGCACGCGTGCGCCAAAGTGGGGGATACCAATAATGAAGTTCGTACCTGATCAAGATATGAACCTTTTCTAGACAACGAAGGGTTTCTAGGAAATTTTCGTAATAATACAATTGTTTCAAAATAAAAAAGCGAGCGTTCCGAATAGGAAGCTCGCTTTTTGCTCATTTATTATTATTTATTTCACTAACAAAAGTGTCTCGCAATCTAGGTCAATTGCCTTTTTGCCTTTGTACAGTAGGAAGAATTGCGTACGACGGTTCAACTGTTGTTGTTGTTCCGTACATTTTACACCATCGGTACAGTTGTTCACTAAATCTTGTTCACCAAAGTAACGGATTTGGATACGATTAGCGGCAATGCCTTTGTTCACTAAATATTGTTTAGCCGATGTTGATCTTCTTAATGATAGTTTAATGTTATAATCAAACGAAGCTCTACTATCGCAATAACTAGAAGCTACCAAATCAAATTGCGGATTTTGTTTTAAGAAAATCGCTAGTTTATCGGCAACTACTGCGGCATCTTTACGGATGAACGATTTATCCAGATCATAGTAAAGAATGAACTGTTTCAACAATTGACGAATAGAATCACAATCTTTGGTCAAAACAGGCACTTTTGCAATCTGTTCAATTTTCTCCAAAGCTATATTTCTGATCAGGATCGTGTCGGTATCAATATCATTGGTAGACACGCTGATTTCCTTTTTGGTATAACCAGGTACTTCAAAGCCAAGGGAAGTAAGTGATTGCTTTGGCAGTTCATAAATGAAATGACCATTGGCATCGGTTTTAATATTCAATTTTTGCGACTGATTTGCAAGGGCAATATTGATGTTAGGCATAGGTTGTCCAGAAGGTTTCTCGGTTACCGTACCTTTTAAAATGATCTTGTAATCTTTGTAGCTGAAGGTATAAATATCATCATTCCCTCTTCTATTGGAGGTGAAAAATCCCTGTTGTCCATTTTGGTTACGTACCAGTGAAAAATCATCTACAGACGAGTTCACAGGAGCACCCAAGTTCACAGGACTGGCGATAGGGGTAGTGCCATTTAAGGCAATTTCAAAAATATCCAATCCACCCAATCCAGCGTGGCCAGTAGAAGAAAAGAAAAGTTGTTTGTCTTGATACAGGGTAGGGAAGAGCTCGTCACCTTCGGTATTGATGGTTTTGCCCATGTTTACAGGTTTTGCCCATTCGTCGTTTGCCGTAGCTCTGGTGCAATAGTATAAATCGGTACCGCCAAAGCCACCAGGCATATCCGAAGCAAAAATCAAAAGTGTACCCGTGCTATTTAGGGCTGGGTGACCAACCGAGTATTCGTCGCTGTTGTATGGAAAAGGTTTTACCTCATCCAGGCCAGGTGCTGCTGCGGTAAATAGCTTTAATTTAATGATGCCTTCGGCACTCTTTTTGGCTTTTCCTTTGAAATAGTTGTTACGGGTAAACATCAAGGTGCCATCTGGCAATAAAGCGGCTGGACCTTCGTGGTATTTGGTGTTTACAAAGCCTGAAAAAGGCTTTACAAGGTCACTAGTGCCTAATGCTTTGGCCAAAGTATCGTTTAACGCAGCACTGCTAAAATCAATCGTTCTACTGTCGTTACTGGTGTAACGAGTATCGTCATCGTTTATCCTGTAAAACTTTTTGCTTAGAGAGGGATCCTTACGTGCGGCAGCCATTACGCTGTCTACGTTTACGGTTTTAACTTTCTCTACACGATCTACAAAGTAAAGGTCAGAAAAAGGGGTTTGGTCCCATCCGAAAACATTTTTGGTCAATTTGTCTGTTTTGCGGTTGCTCACAAACAAAAGACCATCTTGATAATACATGGGTGCATACTCCGACAAGGCGGTGTTGATATTGGCAAATCCGATGTTCCATCTTTTCTTGTTTTTCATGAAAGTGTTCACACTTGGATAGGCCTTGCTAAAAGCCATCGCACGACCGTCGTTGCTTACTAATTCCAAGTATTTTTTG
>NZ_JAELTX010000099.1 GCF_016429065.1 Pedobacter sp. ASV17 | reverse complement strand
TGGAGAGGCAAGTATGGTTCCTTACATGGGCGAAAGCTATGAAACGGCAAATGCTTTTTTGAGAAAAGTAGACTGGACCCAAATTAAATTCCCACTTGACTTTGCTAGTATTAGTGCATATTTAGACAGTTTAGCCTCAGGCAATCCTGCCATCAAAGCGGCTATTGATATTGCACTTCATGATTTAAATGGTCAGCTACTGAACAAACCTTGCTACGAAATATTTGGTGCTGATCCCGCTAAAATGCCTGTAACTTCTTTCACCGTAGGCATTGACACTCCCGAAGTTCTAAAGAAAAAACTGGAAGATGCCAAAGACTTTAAAGTGGTAAAAGTTAAGCTTGGCAGGGATAACGACAGAGAAATTATTGAGACCATTCGCAGCGTAACCAACGTGCCGTTATATGTGGATGCGAACCAAGGTTGGAATGAACGAAAAAAAGCCATCGATTTGATTTATTGGCTACACGACAAAGGTGTGGTTTTGATTGAGCAACCGATGGACAAAAATAATCTGGAAGGAAATGCTTGGTTAACAGAACGCAGTCCTATTCCAATTTTAGCAGACGAAGCCATGCAACGCCTCTCTGATTTAGATTCATTGAAAGGTGCTTATCATGGCATTAATATTAAGCTGATGAAAAGTACTGGCATGTACGAAGGTCATCAGACTATTTTAAAAGCACGCCAGCTAGGCATGAAAGTGTTGATTGGTTGCATGAGCGAAACTTCCATTGCCACATTGGCCGGTGCCCATTTAGCTCCACTTTGTGATTGGGCTGATTTAGATGGCCCATTTTTGACCGTTAACAATCCATTTGACCAACCTGCTTTTGAAAATGGCAAATATGTACTCAACCAATTGCCTGGCTTGGGACTGACTGGTGTTAAAGAAGACTTATTTGGATAAAAATTGGGTGGTTACCCCACCCAACTTCCTATTTTATACTTTAAAAATAACCTCGGTAGCGCCGTAACCAAATTTCTCTTTACGAGCATCCATAAAAGTACGCACCTGTGGATGCTTACTGATTTTTTGATGGATATGATGTCTTAAGGTACCATTTCCAACACCGTGGATAAATACAATGGAAGGCATTTGATGTACAATCGCGGCATCTAAAGCTTCTTGAAATTTCGCCAATTGAACTTCTAAGATTTCGCTTTGAGAGAGAAACTGATGATCATCCCTTAGCCTCTCAATATGCAAATCTACTTCATTAGCTGGCTTGGCAATCTTTGGCCTTTCTTCCTTAGGCGTAAAAAAGCTCTCTTTTAGTTTTTGAGCATTCACTACCAACGCTGGCTCATCTAATCTCACTAGCCAACCAAATTTATTGATCTCTGTAATTTGGTTTTTCGCACCACTAAAATCTTTCGATTTAAAACGTCTTTCGACCTGTAATGGGGCTTTAGGTTTTTTATTTGAGGTAGTGAAATACAGCGCTTGAAAAGTAAAATGCGGCCAGTTATCTAAATCGCCCAAATTAGCCGTATAAACTTGCACCATCCCTTTAGGTTGAACTACGCCAGCAAATTCACCTTTATAAATCCCCCCTTTTTCAGTTTTTAAAGAAAATAATAGCTGATAAGAGGTTTGGTTCAATAATGTAAAATGTGCTACCACAGAAGCCTTAGTATCTTCGGCAACTGCCAAATAAATTCCCTCTTCTATAAATTTTTCATCTACCTGCTTGGTAGGCATGGCATTATTGCTCGTATCTGCATTGCTGAAATGGCCATGCACATAGGTTAAATTACCTGTAGACACTGGTATTTCAAACCCATCAGTATCTGTAACCCCTACCGTGTGCTCGTCTATTTCGCTAGTCACATAGCCTTCTCTTTTTTCATCAATAAAACGAACGTAATCTCCTATTTTGAACATTTTCTATTTGTGTTGTTATGGGTTATGAGTTACCTATTACGAGCTTAATCCCGTAACTTAAAACAGGCAACTCGAAACTCGCTTTTACCATTTAATTAATGCACTTGCCCAAGTAAATCCCGAGCCAAATGCCGCTAAGCATATCAAATCTCCATCTTTCACCTTTCCTGCTTCCCATGCCTCGCTCAATGCGATAGGCACAGAGGCAGCGGTGGTGTTGCCATATTTTTGGATGTTGTTAAACACTTTATCGTCAGCCAAGCCCAACAATTGCTGTACATATTGGCTGATACGCAAATTAGCCTGATGTGGCACCAATAAGTCGATATCTTTTGCGGTATAATTGTTCGCAGCTAAAGCTTCGTTAATCACTTCTGGAAACTTTACTACTGCCTTTTTAAATACCGCAGGACCGTCCATATAAGGCAAAGCTGCGCCACTTTCCAACTGTTCGGTAGTCATAAATAATCCACCAAGTTCTTTCTCTGGAAAAGCAGGCTTGTCTTTCAACCATTTGTTGGCATGAGCACCAGGGTAATGCATGGCCAAAATCTCAGCATCGGCACCATCACTATGCAAATGAGTGCTCAAAATGCCTTGCTCTTCCTTCTCAGACCTTTGCAATACGGCCGCTCCAGCACCGTCTCCAAAAATCACGGAAACATTCCTGCTTCGGGTTTCAAAATCCATGGCAAAAGAATGCTTTTCGCTTCCTACCACCAAAATATTTTTGTACATCCCTGTTTTAATGAACTGATCGGCAACAGAAAGCGCATACACAAACCCCGAACATTGGTTCCTAATATCCAAGGCGCCAACTTCCTTCATCTTCATTTCACGTTGCAGCAATACGCCACAACCTGGAAAGTAATAATCGGGACTAAGGGTAGCGAAAATAATAAAGTCAATATCGTCTTTAGTTACGCCCGCTCTTTCCATGGCTACTTTAGCAGCCTCAATACCCATGGTGGTAGTAGTTTCTTCGAACCTATCGGCAAAACGACGCTCTTTAATGCCAGTGCGTTCTTGGATCCACTCATCACTGGTTTCCATAAACCTCGACAAATCGTTATTAGTGTACACGTTTTTTGGCACATAGTGACCTATGCCAGCAATTTTTGTCCTATACATATTAGGTGGTTTGATCAACAAAGATAGGTTAATTTACGATTTTAGATTGACTAATGGCTATTGTCCTGAACAAAGAAATTGATGTAACACAATGTTTTCTAATCAAATCGTAAATCTAAAATCGTTATTCGTAAATCTATTTGTATTTTTGTAGTATGTCAACACAAACTCAGGAAGAAACCTTCACCCTTGAGGAGATTTTAACTTCGTTGAAAACGATACACCGTCTAATTCTGTGGAATGACGATGTAAACACCTTTGACCATGTCATTTGGTGCATGATGCGTTACCTCGATTACAATGAAACCCAAGCGGAAAAAATTGCATGGAAAGTACACAACGAAGGCAAATGCGATGTTTTGGAAGGTTCTTTTACCGAAATGGAAGTATACCGGAAAATCTTACAACAAGAGGGTTTAACGGTTACTGTTGATTAAATTTCAGCATATACTCCTCCAATTTTTTCTTTGCCGTTTGACGAACTTTCTCTTTAAAAACGTTTGTCCATCCCAGCAATAGCCCACCGCTACCAAAAGCCTGCCTGGCCCATTTGTAAAAATTAAAGGTATCCGTGTGCCTAATGATTTTTCCTTCTTTAATCTCAAATTCAGCATCAATTTTATTGATCACCTTTTTCCCTGTAGCGGTAAACGTATAATGAGCCTCCCAATAAGCGGTCACCTTATCGCCATCTTCTTTCACCTTGCCAAAAGTCATCTTCATATCCCCGCTCCGCGATAGCAACATTTGCCACATGGCCCTTACCTGTTGGGCGTTAAGATTGATGAAAACAGCATCATTAAAAATGGCTTGGTCATCATAACTATTCTGCATGGTCTTTACATCCTTTTGTTGGAATGCAGTATAAAACTGATGGATAAGGGCTTCGTTTGGGGTCATGGCTTTTTGAGTTAAGCAAATAAAGTTAAATTTATGAAAACAATTAACCTGTCTACAACATTAATTTGATGTATAGCACTTATCTTAGTGTAAGCCATTAAATTTAAAACAGATGAAAAGACACGCAACCGCCGTATGGAACGGTACAGGTAAAGAGGGAAAAGGTACTTTAACTACCCAAAGCACTACTTTACAAGACACTCAATATTCATTCAAAAGCCGCTTTGAAGAAGGCACGGGCACCAACCCAGAAGAATTAGTTGCTGCCGCACACGCAGGATGTTTCAGCATGAAACTGAGTTTCAACATTTCGGCAGAAAATATTACTCCAGAAAGTATTGAGACTAAAGCTACGGTAAACCTTAATCCTGAAAAAGGAGCGATTGATAACATCCATTTGGTGGTAAAAGTAAAAGCCGAAGGGTTATCTAAAGATAAATTTGATGAATTGGTAGCAGATGCCAAAGCAAATTGCCCGATCTCGAAATTATTAAACACCGATATTACCTTGGAGTCGGAGCTGTTATAAGCCATCAGAACTTCAAACATTTATTAGCCACAGATACGCAAACATTCTCTATTCATAGTCATCCCAAACGTCATTTGCATATCTGTGGCAAAATAGTTCTTCTTCTAACTAAAAACTACGTTGACTTTTTGCAAAAAATAGTACATTTGGCTTTATAGCATACTATTAAATTTCATAAGTTACTAATGAAGAAGATTTTTTTACTATTTGTTCTAACTGCATTTACCTTAAATAGCTTTTCACAAAATGTATTTAGCCTATTTGGCAAGGCCAATTCCTTTTTTGATTTATTTGTCGCAGGCAAATTTGAAGAAGCTCATGGTTATTTTTCAGAAGAGGGAAAAACAAAAGTTAGCGCAGAAAATCTTAAACAATTTTGGACTGCATTAGAAAACAGACTTGGAAAAGTTAAAACGATAGATGCTACCGGCAGCAAAACACAAGGTGATTTTTATGCGATTACGGTAAGCGGAGAGTTTCAGTACGACTCACAGGACTTTGTGCTGGTTTTCGACAAATCAGAAAAGCTAGTGGGCATGCACTTGCCTCCTAAAGCGATTACCTATAGAGCTCCTGGTTATGCAGACTCTACTTTATACAAAGAAAAATCAACTTATATCCAAACCCCAGGGCATCAGTTGGCAGCGGTGATTACCGTTCCTAAAGACGGGAACAGCTTCCCAGTGGTCGTATTGGTGCATGGTTCAGGCCCTAGTGACATGGACGAAACCATTGGCCCCAACAAGCCATTTAAGGATATTGCAGCAGGCTTAGCGGCTAATGGCATCGCTTCTGTTCGTTATGTAAAAAGAACCTTGATTTACCCAGCTGAGTTTGGTAAGGCATTTACAGTAAAGGAAGAAGTATTAGATGATGCCCTACAAGCAATTGCATTGGCGAAAACCATTGAAGGAGCTGACCTTAAAAATATTTACGTACTAGGCCATAGTTTAGGCGGAATGCTTGCTCCTCGTATTGCTACCCTTGCCCCAGACATTAAGGGCATTATTTTGGCTGCAGCTCCTGCACGCAAATTTACCGATTTGATTATTGATCAAAACAAGTACATGGTATCACAAAGCAAGGATACCTCAGGTACGATGCAAAAATCACTTGCAGAGGCCATTACCGAAATAGAGAAAACCAGATTTACCAAGCTTGGCAAAATGAAACCCGATTCTATTGTTTTGGGCTTACCAGCAAGTTATTGGGTTGATTTAAACAACTATAACCAAGTTGAAACGGCCAAGAGCTTAAAACAACGCATATTTGTTATTCAAGGTGGTTATGATTTTCAAGTTCCAGAAACTGATTACCTTTTGTGGAAAGATGCCTTGGCTGGTTATAGAAATGTAGATTTCAAATTGTATCCCGACTTTAACCATTTATTTAGCCAACAAGAGGAAAAAGGAAATGCGCTGCAATATCAAAAGCCAGCCAATGTGGAACAACGGGTGATTGAAGATCTCTCAAATTGGGTAAAAGGCCTTTAAGGTTATTTACGAGATTTGATTTTTCGATACTTTTCCGACCAACGTTCAGCGGTTCTTTTTCCCAAAACCCAATTGGCAATTTTACCTAACAGAGTATAATTGCGATCGATCCACGAACCTGCAAAATGATGGATGCAATAGGTATTTGTAGTGATGTTCATTTTTAAGGTCTTCCAACTCTTAGGATAGAAGTACTCGCTTGGATAAATGGTGCAATAGCCTTCTACTTTTTGATAAGTATTGTTAGGCAGCACCCCTTTCTCTTTAGCCAGAAAACTCGTAATCATTTCAGTAATGGGATTGACATCTAAGCTTCCATCTGACTTGTAAAAGCTTTTATCGTTGTAAAAAGAAAGTAAGGTACTGATCCATTCACCATTTTTTACGCTGCCAATTACACCTGCCGAAACCAATTGGTCTTCAAATGCAGTAAAGGCAATATCATCTAAAAATTGATCTGGCAAAGGTTTGATAAATTCTACGTCCGTATCTAAATAAAGACCACCAATTTCCTTGAGTACATATAAACGGCACACATCAGCCACAAAAGCAAATTTCCTCGCTTTGTAGGCATCAACAGCATATTGGTATTTATTGAAGTCAAAGTTATCTTCATTCCAAAGCATGATTTCATACTCTGGCAAATATTTTCTCCAAGAATCAAGGCATTTAAGCGCTAATTCTGGCATTTCCCCTCTCCCAAACCAACAATAGTGAATAATCTTAGGTATCATGAGCTTAATTTCCTATTTATAGACCTTGTTTACTTAGCGTTTTTATTCCCGCGATACTTCTCTGCCCAAGCATTCGCAATTCTTTTACCCAACAAAAAATTAGCCAGTCTACCTAAAAAGCTTTGTTTGGCATGCAACCAAGAACCTGCAAAATGGTGGATACAGTAGGTATTATTGGTTTGCTTTATTTTCAAAGTCTTCCAGCTTTTCGGGCAAAAATAATCACTCGGATAAATGACACAATAGTCTGCTATTTCTTGAAAAGTATTGTTGATTTTGATCCCTTTTTTATCCCTCATAAAGGCCGTAATGATTTCTGTATTGGGGTTCACATCCAAACTACCATCTTTCAAATAAAAGCTTCTATTTTCATAATGAGGCAACAGGTCATTAATCCATTTCCCATTTTTCTCGCTGCCCATAATTGCCGACGACAACAGTAGATTATCCTCAAAACCAGTGAAGGCTTTTTTGTTAAGCATATCTTCATCCAGGTGCCTTAAAAACTGCACATCAGTGTCCATGTAGATCCCGCCCATCTCTTTCAAGGCATACAACCTACACACATCCGATACGAACGCAAACTTTCTTTCTTTGTAAGCCTCTGCCGAAAAACGGAAGCTGTTCACATCGAAATTATCTTCGTTCCAAACCTTGATTTCAAAATCTGGAAGAAACTTTCTCCAAGATTCTAAACAATTTAACGCAAGCTCGGGCATCTCGCCTTTGCCAAACCAGCAATAATGTATAATCTTGGGTATCATAAGTTCACTTTTTGTCTCAATTTCCTAAAAATATCAGCCCTAGTTGTCCTGTTAAATCTCATAAACAAAGTAACAACCAGCAAAATTACGCCTAAAATTAAACTGTTGATGATAAACATTGGCCAAGTATTAACCATAAATAAGTTTAATTGTTTCCACCCATAACTGATCCCAACCAATATGGCAAAACCAGCTAATCCCTTTATAATCTTAAAGAAAAAATACCATCTACTTTCCTGTAGGCAGTAGGCCGCGTACAAAGGGGTAAAGGTTAAATGACTAATTACACCACTGATGAGCGCTCCAACGGGAATAGAATACACCCCCAAAGAACTGTATTTACAAAGAATGATTACTAGCACAAAATTGAAAATGGACACAAAAATGCCCCAAAAAGAAGCGGTTCTCAATTTATTGGTGATCACAAAAACGTGATAAACGGTCTCCACGGTACCGTGTACGATAAAAGGCACCAAAGTAATGACCGACAATATATGCAGGGCGTGGGCATCCTGTGTAGGAAGCCAAAGTTTAAAGAACACTTCGCCGTACACAAAAAACACCGATAGCGGCAATAAAACCACCACAAAAATAGCCTTAAATGAAAGGTCTAAGGTTTTTTTCAGCCTATTCATGTCATTATTGGCATAAGCCTTTAACATTTCAGGCAAAAAGATAGGAACAATAATCCCTAAAAGAATGTAAATAGCATTGGGAATAAACTTGGTAAGCGATAGAAAACCCATCCCTGATGCACCGAAAAAATGGTTGGCAATCAATAAATCTAACTGCGTATTTACCACGTTGGCCATGGCCATGATAGAATTCCATATTCCCGAACCTACAATGACGTATAATGCACCTTTAGAGAAAAAGGACCAGCCTATCTGAACCTCGGGAAGTAGCCTTTTGGTTAACCGATAATTGGCAACAAGCATATATAAAGCGGTTACCGCAGTAACTACGCCCAGAAAATAGATTTTAGGGGTGAAGAAATAGAACAACAAGATAATCGCTCCCAACTTCAACACATTGGAAATAATATTAATGAATGCCAGCTTATCAAATCGGTTTAAGGCAAAGGCCGTTACCTGAAAAACAGAAGAAGAGACGTTGATGACCAAACTAATGAAGATAAAAATAAACAACAGCCTCACATCGTGGATGAGGCCTGTTGGAATATCCAACACCTTATCAATAAACAGACAAAATATGGCACTTACCAGAACAAAGCCTAGCGAGATGAGGATATTGCCAAATAGCACTGAATTGAAATAGGTATTTGCCTCCTTGATGTCTTTCTTCTCCAAGCTGATGGTGATGTATCGGCTAGACATGGAGTTGAGCGCTGTAGTGATGATCCCAGCGTACATCACAAAATTGTTCGATAAAGGAAAGAAACCATAAGCTTCCTTTCCCAAATGCTCTACAATGTAGGGCGTTAGGAAAAACGAAATACCAACGCCCGAAAGTGCACTGAAAAAATTTGAAACCAGGTTAACTACGAAACGTCTTTTATCCATACCGAAAAACAGCTTTGCTAAAGTAATCGTTTTATGTTTAAACTTTAACTCGTTTTAACAGAAAATGTGTTTATTTTGTTAATGATTTTGTTTTGTAGCATTTAATTTATTTTAGTTTGGACCCACTTGTATCCATCATCACACCTTGTTATAACTCTGCAGACTTTATTGTTCCTACAATTCAGTCGGTATTGGACCAAAGTTACCAAAACTGGGAGCTCATGGTGATTGACGATTGTTCGAAAGATGATACCTGCCAAATAGTAGAGGGTTTTGCGCAAAGATACAGTAATATCAAACTGGTTAAACTACCTCAAAATCGTGGTGTCGCCAATGCCCGCAATATAGGCTTGGAGCACACCAGAGGCAAGTATGTAGCCTTTTTGGATAGCGATGACATTTGGCTAAAAGACAAACTAGCGCTACAGGTTACCTATATGGAAGATAAAAATCTGGCCATGACTTTCTGCGCTTACCATAGAATCGATGAGGAAGGAAAAATCATTTCTGCAAAAATAGAAGCACCTTACAGCGTTAATTACAGACAGCTACTGTCTCACAATGTGATTATCTTTTCTACTTCTCTTACACTGAGAAGTGCCATTGGTGATTTAAAATTCAAGAAAGCGGGGCATGAGGATTGGATATTTTGGCTAGACTTGTTCAAAAAATCGATTACTGGATATGGCATTAACGATGCCTTAGTATGGTACAGAATTAGAAAAGGTTCTGTATCGGCCAACAAATTAAAGGTGATTGGTTACACTTGGAAAATACTAAGAGAAAGTGAAAAATTGGGGTTATTTGAATCGATGTACCTGTTCACGAAGTATGCTTTTGCTACGGTTTGGAAGAGGTTGAAGTAGTATTTTTTTTGCCAGATCTCAACGCGAAGAATTCTAAGAATTCGCAAAGAACGCGAAGGCAATACTATTTAGTCTAAAATCCTAATTCCGCAGTGAGTATAGATCCACGAGCTGAAGTAGTCGTTACTGTATTCTATTTTACTCCGTGATAGTATCAAATGATACTATCAAAGATGAAAACTTTTAAAAATTTGATGTTCTATAGTAACCATACAAATGATTTGCTAACCTTTTTTTAGCATAGTCCACATCACTGCAATCCCGCACATACGAGATTAAGAATTCGCAAAAAATGCAACGGAAACACTATTTAATCTGATACCCCAACTCACTGCTATTTTTGCCGTGGGTATAGTTCCACCATAAACCTTTAAAGGTCCATTTGGCTAGCTCTGGTTGCTTATTGAGCGAGAATTTAAGGATGGCCTTAGGACAAGCGATTAAAGTGAAATAAACAGAAAACAACATGGTGTTTAGCCATCCCGTATTCTTTCTGATGAACAACATCCTATTGCGGGTATTGAAATAGATTTTTAAAGGGCTTGCTTTACCCACACTAATGGATTCTTTATGATAAACGTGAGTTTTCCCCGTAAACCAAATCTGTTTGCCAATGCGCTTAAATTTCTCGCACCAGTCTAGCTCTTCATAATACAGGAAATAGGTTTCATCCATTAGGCCTGCCTTCAATAAATCCGCTTTGCGACACATCACCGCTGCACCATGGCAAAAACCAGTTTGATAGGTTTGATCGTCAAACTGCCCTTCATTTTTTTCAAACTGCCCAACGTAAGCATTACGCGCTACAAGATAATTCATCGGCGTAAAGCCTGCATATTGCACCAAATCTTTTTGATCAAAATACAACAGCAATGGCGATAGTAAACCAATGTTTTCATTCGCTTCTAGTTCGGCCGTCAATGTTTCAATGCATCCTTCTGGAATCTCCGTATCGTTATTCAGTAGGAAAATATAATCGCCTTTGGCTTGTTTAATCCCCAAATTATTACCTCCTGCAAATCCTAAATTTTCTTTAGACTGAATGTAGGTGATATTCTCAAAATAGGGTAGAAAAGCAGCTTCGTTACTCTCATTAGCACCATTATCCACAATAATGATTTCCACTTCGGAAGCGCTATACCATTTTGCTACAGATTTCAATAAATCTATGGTCACTTCTGCTTGATGAAAATTAACGGTAATGATGGTAGTTAATGACATATTATTTGTTAGTAGCGAGCCACAGATGCACAGATTTTATTATAAAAACATCTGTGCATCTGTGGCTAACATTATTATTCTACGGTTTTAATCGCCTTGTAAATCTCTTCTGCATTCTTTTCCCAAGTGTGAGTTTTCGCAAATGCAATGCGTTCGTTAGCTAAAGCTTCCGAATTTTCAGCCAATGCTTTTTCCGCTAGCGACACATATTCCTCCTTGGTTTCGGCAAGGTAAACATAGTCCTCAAAAATACCTACCGCTTCGGTTCGGGTTGCAAGAGTTGGTTTGCCCATCGCCAAATACTCATCTATTTTACGTGGGTAATTGCCAATGGTTAATGGGTTTAAAGCTTGAGGATTTAGGCAAATATCAAACCCTTTAATATAAGCAGGCAAAGTTTCGGGTTTTTGAGGGCCTAGGAAATGTACATTTTCCATTTCATGTAACTTGCTATTTTTGAAGTCATCATCTTCTGGGCCCACCAAAACAATACTCCATGCTGGTTTTTGCTGTGCCAAGTGCAACAGGATATCTTCATCAAGTCGGATAGATAACAAAGCCCCTACATAACCTAAAATTGGCTTTTTAATCGCCTTAAGGCTCTCTGGCACTTTAACGCTGTCGTCGTTTTTAAAAAGCTGAAAATCGCAGCCCTGCCCAACATAAAAAGAATTTGGATTATACTGTTTACAGTAGTTAGCCAAATAAACCGAATTGGCTACACATAAATCGCTTTTCTTAATCAGTTCTGGTTCTAAGTGCTTTCCGTGTTTACCCCAATAAGGCGTAGCCAACAGATTATCACGAGAGTAATAAATACTCGTGCTTGGATTTAAAAGTTCTTTCAAATGATAGCTCCTAAACATATCGCTATCATTAAAAAGGATAAAATCTTTGAAATTTAGTTGTTGTATTGCCTTTTTAACTGACTTTGCAAATCGCTTATTATTGATTTTATTGAAGAACCTGAACAATGCGGTTGGCTTCATCCAGTTAATGGATTCGTTAATCACATCGGGATAATATACCCAAAAGTTAGGTGCTATTTGTTCCAGTCCTTCCTCTTGGCCATTGATCACTCGCATGCGCTTTTTGACACCTTCCGTATGGCTTTGCTGAAATTTTGTACGACGATCTAAAGGCGCATTGATGTACAGTACTCGGTTATCTTTACTGAACTCTAAAGCCAAATCTTTGCAGTTACTCCCAATTGGGGTATCCCAAGGTTGTTGACCAACCACAATAAAATCTCTATTTTCAATTATCGCCATTTCACTAGGAGTTATTACTGTTTGCTCTTTTATACGCCCCTAATCCTCTGATAAATCCGAGGACTCCAAAAATGATAGCAGGAATGGCAAGTATTTCTAAAGGCATATCATTAAATTTCTTTTTCTTCTACAGGTTTATGACTATGAGGCGTTACCATAAACGATTTTTTGGCTTTGCCAATACTAAAAAGGGCAATCACCATTCCCAGCATTGCTCTAGGAATTTGGAACAAAGCAACATATAAACGTTTATCTGTATAAAATCTTCTCGGGATAGAAATCACCAAGGTAAGGCAAAGGCTTAGGAACAAACCTACCCAAAACAAGGTGGTTGGTCCAAAAGGATTAAAAAATGCCTGTACCGACATGATGAAAAGAAAGGCCAACAGCAACATTCGTGGCACCAAAAAAGTCTGTAAGCTTTTGTTGAAGAACTCGAAATTGCCTTTAAATAGTTGTACGAAACCTTCAAAAGCATATTTCTTTAAAAATTCTACCTGTGAGGCAATCCAACGGGTACGCTGTTTAGTAAATACCTTGGCATTTTCTATTTTCTCATCGTACACATAAATATCATTCAAATAAGCCACTTCCACTTTATCCTTGGCAATCATGAAATCCAACTGCTTATCTTCTCCCACGGTTTCACCAATATTGTTTAATAGATGTCTGAAGTACTCAAAATCGAAGGCCATTCCCGATCCAATAAGTGCAGCAGACAAACCTACTACGGCATGTCCTTTGCGAAAAAGGTGGTTGTTTACCTCTTCGTTGCAAGCGTCTAAAAATGCAAAACTGCTATCCATGTTTTTGGCCACTCGATGTGCCTGTACCACTTTGTTGCCACTTTCAAAAGCACCGTTAACATACAATAGACATTCGTCGCTCATCACATTGTCTACATCCAATACCACCGCAATATCAAACCCATCCTGCTTCAATTGGTTCATGGCAAACTGCATCGCCTTCCCTTTAGTGCTTTTCTCAAAAAACACTTCAATTACATTTGCACCCAGTTCTTTAAGGTGAGCAATGGTTTCTGGCTGCAAGCCATCAGCAATCACCACTACTTCAAAAGTTCCTTGATATTGATGCTTTAAAGCTGTTTTAACACTCTCTACAATCACCACATTTTCCTGATAGGTAGGAAACAGTACGGCAATTTTCCGATAAGTACTGGCCTCTTTCTTTGATTTGGGCAAATTGAATAAGCCTACCACCGCAAAAAAAGCCAAGTAACAGCAATTGAGCAACAGGTAAATCCCCAAAACCCAAAACAAAACATCTATCAAGCTATAAATCATCTCCATCGGCTTTTTTTAATTTCGCTTTTTCATCTAACCAAGGTGAAATGAACACAAATGACCACGACATAAACATAATTACAGACGAAGGTAAACCATTCATTACTTCGTTACCATAACTACAAATAAAGCAGCCCACCGTTCCCGAGGTTAAAGCAATCATTTTCGTTTTCAGTTTGGGGTCTTTTAAATTCCATACAATACCACTGCATTTGCCAATGATATAGGAATTGATCCCAAACCAAATGAGCAAACCAACAATACCGTACATCACCCAAACTTTTACCCAATAACTATCGGGCTGTATGTTGGCAATGGGCTTATCTGCATTATAAGTGGTACCATTCATGCCGCTCATGCCCAAACCTGCCCCAAAAGGCTCGTCCCTTAACAGGAATTTCAGTTTCTTCTGATTCTCTACCCTTACGTTAAAAGAAGCATCTTTAGGATCTAGGGCACTACGCAAGCGCCTCACTTGAAAAATTTCGTCTCCAATTTTGGTATATTTTAATACCCCCAGGCCTCCAAGCGCAAACACACTTCCTAAAATGAGCATTTTAAAGTTTTTACTTAAAAACAGTGCGTAAGCCAAGCCCGACACCAGGGCAAACAAAGCTCCCCTTGTACCCGAAATAGCCATCCCATATAACATCACCAAAGCAATTGCGCCAAAAAGCAATCTCTTTGTAATGGAGAATGGTCCCATAGCCAGCACCATTGCAATGACTGCCATGATGGCCTGCGATGCCCCAAATTGCCCTGCATCCGAATAAATGGAAAAGGCCCGCAACTTACCCCCCAAAATATGGGTAACGTTGTTTCCTGCGTCTAACCACTGTCGTTCGCCACCAGTTAAACCAATATACAGCTGTTTAACACCATATAAAGTAGCCAAGCAAGAGAAGAACAGGATAAAGGCAATGAAGCGATTTAAATCGGCCATTTGATTAAACAGCAGAAAAACGATTGGCGCAATGAGCAACCAGCTCAATGCGGTAAACCTTAACTCGTTGAACCATCCTGTAAGACTTCCTCCATAAGGATTAAGCACTTCTAACATGCTGATGCCAAACCAAATGAGTGACAACATCACATGTTCATTTTTCAGACTCTTCCAGTTGAACTTATTCATGTTCACCAAAAGACTACCCCAAGTGAGCAATAAAATGGCATCCATGGCCAAACCTACGGGAATATCTAAAAAGGTTTTAACTACAAAACCCAGTACAAAGCAGTATGCAAAATAAAAGATGAAAGCGATGCGTGGATTATTGAACGAAGCTATTACGAAAGTGCCTGCTGCAGCTAAAGCCAATACGGCCAAAGGACCTAAAAAACCATAGCGTTGGGTGGAGCCAGCAACCAAAATGGAAAGGCTCATGGCGACTAAAAAAAACAACAATTGCTTTTTATGATTGCCAATATGTATGTACAAATTTTTAAGCATCAACTTGCTTATTTTTGTTTCACACCATTAATCAACCAGCCAATAAATTTTTCGTCTTTATTTAACAGCTTAATCGACTCTTTATCTTTTTCGTTGATGGAATTTCCTGCCATAAAAGTGGCCAGATACTTCTCTGTAAACAAAATCCACTCTTTGATATCAGAAACACTATTTACCGCATCCAAATAAACGATGATCATATCGAACTCGTTTTTAAGACCTTTGAAGATTTGAGAAATGCTTGGGTTATCTTTGTTTTCAAGCAGAGAAACGCCTCCTAAATCACTATTCAAAAAGGTGATGCGATTATTTTTTTGCAAGGTCAGATTGTCCAATACAGTCTTTAACGATTGATTGGTTGGAATATTCCATTTTTGAATTTCCGAAGCCATTTCTGCATCACCTATCAGCAAAATTTGCTTATCCAATCTCGCAAAGGCATAAGCCAAACTTACTGCCGAAAAGATGGTGAATTTTTCAGGATGTAATCGGGTTATACCTAAAATTTTCTGATCGTCGGCTAAGGCTTTACTAATTTCAAAACGAGCTTCCCTCAATAAATTCTTATAGGTTGCGTGTTCTTTATCGTAAGCCGCATTCTTCCAAATTTCATCAATATCGCGTTGCGAAGATTTGATATAGTTCAATTCTCCAATCACCCTCCCTTTGGTTGCTATAGCCAATTGCTTCTTATTGTTGATGGAATTGTCGAGAATATGAATGATGAAAAGCACACAAAAGCATATCACAAAACTCGCAATAGCGCTAAGCGCCATAAAAATAAGCTTTTTAGATGGTTCTGCTACGGTAGGCACACCCTCCTGCTCTAAATGCAAACGTAAACCAATGTTTTTATCCAAATTGGTTTGGTTGTAGCGATTTAAGAGGTCGAGATACTCTTTAGTGGCCACATCAGCATCACGTTCAAATTTCTGCACACCAGCATCAAAAGGTACCATGGTAGAGAATTTAGCGTTCAGCTTCGTTAACTCATCATCAATATCCTTGATACTTGCACGAGTTTTATCCAAATCAATGCCCAATGAAATACGACGTTGTACCAAAGTTTGTTTGGCAATCACTGGATCTGCTACGTAGTTATCATTTGTTTTTACCAATTGCTGGTTCAACATTTGCTGCAAAGAGTCCACTTTTTTCTTATCCGCAGCTTTAAAACCGCCATCAATATAATCGTTATTGGCAGCTTGCACCTTATTTCTTAAGGTAATCACGGCCTGGTTATCCGTAGATAGCTCAGCGCCCAAATAACGATCTAAAGAAGGATTGTTAAGCTTGGTATTCAGGTTATTCAAGGCTGATTGTAGCGACTGCAGATCAATCAAAGCTTGAGACTTTTTGTTCTCGTAGTCGATAATTTGCTGATAAACAATTTGCGACTGCTTATCAAGATTCAACACCTTGTTTCTGATTTTGTAGTCTTTCAATTGTTGTGTCTTATCATTCATCACCGCTTCCTTTTTTTGAAGAAGTGAATCAAGTACCAAAATAGACTGGTTTTTATTGCTGATAAGGTCCAGACTGTAGTTATTGATAAAATCTCCAGAAAGGGTATTCACTACAAATACGGAAAGGAACGTATTTTCCGAAGTGTATTCTACCGTAATAAAATCGCTATTGTCCTCGTGGGTAATGGATAGTTTTTTAGTGATGGAAGGCCCATCATATCCCATAGATTTCACGAGGTTATAAAATTTCACCTCGTAATTATCAAAAGGGGTAAGCACCTGCTTTTTAGCCAAACGTTCTTCAAATCCTCTGATGGCTTCCTGTCTTTCCGCATCGCTAAGCGCATTAACATCATCGCTTTGCGGTTTAAAAGGTTGACGAGGGTTTTTTAAATCGTGCAATATCAAACGGTAAGATAGAATGCTCATGTTTTTGGGCATTACCATAATGTCCATGATATTGGTAAACTGCTGGTTAATTTTAATTAAAAGATCAGGCCCAGAGTAATTAGGAACATCTGGTGCTACCTGACGTGAGGGATCTAGTAAACCAGTTGAAAGTTTTGCTTGCGATTTATATTGTTTAGGAAGATTTTTTACAAATAGGTACGTGATAAAGAGGGTTATTGCCGGAATAGCGATAATCAGCGTTTTATATTTAGCAATAAGATTTAAAAACTCTTTGATATTCATACTCGCCTATTTCACCTCTTCCAATTTTTTTCCAATTAATGCCTCCAATGAACTTTTTGCTTTTAACATATTCAATTCGGCCTGTAATTTTTCTGAGCTTGAGATTGAAGTCAGTGACTTAGCTTTGGTATAAACATCCAAAGACACTTCTCCTTTTTCAAATTTATAACGAAGCCCATCACTAGATGTTTTGTTATCGATGTAGGCTTGGTTTTTCACTTTAAGGTCGCTTAACCATTGAAGATACTCAAAATATCTCTGTTTAACATCTGTTTCAAGTAGGATATCATATTCTTTGGTTAAATAAGAAGCCGAATTATACTCTTCTCTGGCTTGCTTCACTAATGAGGGTGTACGAAATAACAACCCCAAATTCAGGTAAATTCCAAACTGAAACCCATTGATGGAATAGGGATTAGTGGTATCCACAATGGCCGCATTATCTGGTCGGTAGAAATAAGATACGTTCATCGACTCTAAATAACCAGCTTTGGCTGCCCCTATTTTTGCCTTTGCACTTAATTCGCTGGCCCTATACATCTTTCTTTTAGGATAATATTCTTTAGCCAGATCGACGTATTTCTGCAATAAGGGCGGATTAATTTGGCTCGCGATGTCATCTTGCGCCTTAACTTTTACGTTAACTGCCACAAAAAGCAATAGGATAAGAAGCCTTTTTACGGTCATAGGTGGTATTTTTATACCTTTTCCTTTTGAAAGAGAACAGGTACGGTCATTAAAATTATTTTCAAATCTAACCAAACCGAGAACTTTTTGTTATAAAAATTATCTAACTTTTTTCGTTCACGGTCAGACATATCACTTTTTCCTCTTTTGATGATCTGCCAAAGTCCCGTAATTCCAGCGGGTCCCAAAAAGCGCATCGACCATTCATTGGTGGTTAACTGTTCGGCTTCGTACAAAGGCAATGGCCTATTCCCAACAATCGACATGTCTCCTTTCACTACATTAAATAGCTGAGGAAGTTCATCAATACTGGAGTTTCTTAAAAAGTTGCCCAACTTGGTTACCCTCGGATCATCCTTCATTTTAAAAAACGCAGAATCACCATATTGGTTTGCAGTGGTTGCTTTTAGGGCTTCCACTTCCTTATCTGCATTGGCCCTCATTGACCTAAACTTATAAAAGTCAAATATCTTATATCCAGTACCTACTCTTTTACTGGTGTAAAAAACAGGTCCTTTTGAATCTAATTTAATGAGAATAGCAATGAGAACAAAGAAAGGACTTAACAGAATTAATGCGGTAACAGAAACCGTTAAATCCAAAAGTCGTTTTAGGAAAGGTGTTTTATATTGCTGCAGTGGTTGCTCAGGCAAATGCTTCAGCTGTTCGTTAAGGATTTTATAGGCCGACAGGAACTGTAAACGCAACTTCACATCAGCAAATGAAATATCTGGAGAATAACAATCACTAATTCTGGTCTCAAATGCTTTAGCAGTAAGCGCAGGATCTTTTTGCGTCAGTAGGAAAATGGCAGTCAGATTTCTACTGAGCCAATTTTTTCTTAATGAAGCTACCAATGCAAATGCTTCATCAGCATTAGCGGGCTGTACTTCAATTAAAATATTTACATCAAGCTCGTATACGGTAAGTTTGCTTACCATTTCGTACAAATGACTAAAGCTATTGGCTTTTTTCACCGTACTATTTACATTATCAAAAGTAGATACGATTTCTGAATCGTACTTATTGGCGTAATAAATGATATTAACCCTAGATTGCGGCATGCCAAATGAGCTGGTTTCTTGCATTTCGATGTCTAGTTTAACAGGTTTTGGATACTTTCCTTTAATTTACTTGGATTAAACGGCTTTGGCATCAGCAAATTGAAATTGTAAGGCAATTTCTCCGCCAAATCTTCCAAAGAATAGGCTGCCGATAGCAGTATGATTGGAACATCCCGATAATATCCACTTGTTTTTAAGCTTCTCACGAAATCTAGACCATCTACATAAGGCATTTCCAAATCAGAGATGATCAGATCGGGCATATGGCCTTCGTCCATCCAACTGATTGCTTCCAAGCCGTTGTTATGGATCACCAACTCGTAATCTTTCTTTAATATAAACTCCAAAAGCTTGAGTACGGTAATTTCGTCATCAACCAGCAAAATCAGCTTTTTATCTCGAGGTGCTTTCCAATTTGGAGACGGCATATTCAGGACAATTTTTCTATTGTGTTTTAGAACGAACTAAGCTATTAATAAAAACTCAATTATCATTCCTTTTTGTGATAATTTAGACACCAAAAACTCCGAATTTGTTTAAATCAATTCAATTTGTCTTTTAATACTTTCTTCTAAGGAGATCAGGGTTTCTGTTCTTTGGATCCCCTTCACTGCTTGAATTTCTTCATTAAGTACATGACGTAAGTGGTCGGTATCCCTGCATGTGATTTTTGCAAACATGCTATAAGCTCCAGTAGTATAATGTAATTCTACCACTTCTTTAATTTTACTGAGCTGCTCAACTGCATCTTTATAAAGAGAGCCTTTCTCTAGGTAAATCCCTAAAAAGGCCGTGATATCATAACCTGCTTTACGCGGGTCGATAATTAAATGCGAACCTCTAATGATTCCCATATCCGCCAGTTTTTTCATCCGCACGTGCACCGTACCTCCAGAAACAATCAATTCTTTGGCAATTTCTGTATAAGGTTTGGTTGCATCATGCATCAACTGCGTGAGTATTTGAATATCGAGGTTATCAATTTCTAAATTTTGAGTTTCCTTTTTTAGCATAAATTACATTTTTGTTAACTATTTGTAAATATAAATGAAAATATAATAAAAATAAAATTAAATCATTAAAAAATTTGCAATGTATTTAATGAACGTCCTATATTTGTATCAAGCAAACGCCAGTAGGCAGTAAGCAATTTACAGTTTCCAACAAATTATTTGCAGTTTGACAGCTGCCAATCGGAAACTGAAACTTTGAAATAATAAAAAAATGTAGGGTGGTGAAATTGGCAGACACACCTCCTTGTCTCGGTGGTAGAGAAATTGGGAAATCCGGCAACGGTACAACCACTCTATGAAGGTTCGACTCCTTCCCCTACAGCACTATGTTATAAGTAGCAAGTTGTTAAGTTATACGTTTTATTTGCAAAACGTTACTAACTTAAAACGTATCACCTATAACTTGGTAAAAAATGTTGGGTGGTGAAATTGGCAGACACACCTCCTTGTCTCGGTGGTGGGGATTATGGGATAAACGCAGTTTATGGGTTGACCACAAATTAATTTTTGAACTGTAGCTAACTACCCCTTGAAGGTTCGACTCCTTCCCCAACAGCCATTTTTATAAATAATAAGTTAGTTAAGGAAGCGGTTCTGGATTGAATCGCTTTTTTTTATTTCCATTATATTTCAAAGACCATACCTTGCCCATTTTATCTACAAACAACAGATAGGCAGCCGCCATGGTAAGGCCAAAATCTGGGAGCGATAAAAATGTGGCTATAAAGATATGAAATATTAACCCGATAGGAACAAGCCATTTCCTCAGTGTGCTAAACCAAATCAAAAACGGAAAGCCCAACTCAAAAAGCATGACCAGCCAAGAAGTGATTAAACATACCGTAGGATTGGAAAACCATTG
>NZ_JAELTX010000896.1 GCF_016429065.1 Pedobacter sp. ASV17 | reverse complement strand
TATCGCCCTCGACAGATACTTTATATTTTATTGCTGTTCGTGGTTATTGATCAGGTATACCCGAAAATTACAGATCCCTATTCCTCTTCTCAATAATTGGCTTACCGATTTTGTATTTGTACCACTGCTGTCTCTTATACACATCTGACGCTGCCGACGACTGAGCCGGTGTGTAGATCTCGGTGGGGGCCGGATCATTATAAAGGGGGGGGGGGGGGGGGGGGGGGGGGGGGGGGGGGGGGGGGGGGGGGGGGGGGGGGGGGGGGGGGGGGGGGGGGGGGGGGGGGGGGGGGGGGGGGGGGGGGGGGGGGGGGGGGGGGGGGGGGG
>NZ_JAELTX010000098.1 GCF_016429065.1 Pedobacter sp. ASV17 | reverse complement strand
GTGTTTCTCAACAACGTTTGTCGCTGGAGGATATCCAGGGACGTCCCGATGACCTTTCGGCACAACGTTACAACGACCGCGATGCCTACCTGGATGGTGATTTTGGCATTGCCTATACCTATAGAGGATTCAGGGCCGAAGCCTCGCTGCCCAATTTGGACAGGTTGTTAAGGTCTAACCGAGAAAATGGAATGGTAGATATCGCTACCTTTTATGCTGCGGTGGGCTATAGGTTTGGCCTTACTACGGATCAAAATTTGGAATTAGAGCCGAAGGTAGCTTACAGGGGCGTAAAAGGTTTTGATAGTGTGCTCGATGCAGGTGCAGCCTTCTGGTTTGAAGATGGACAGTTAATGTTAAGTGGACTGTACCACAGCAGCAAGAGTGCCACCTTTGGCCTGGGTATGGACCTGAAGAAGAAATACCGTGTACTGGCCACCTATACCACCCAAACCTCTGCTCTGGGCAACTATGCCAATGGCAGCTTTGAAGTAGGGCTGGGGATAAAATTTGGGAAATAGATTTCGGAATACCAGTAAATAGAAGGAATATGATAGCAGATATTTTAGTTACTACCGCTCACCCGAGCGCCTTTCCCGCAAAGGCGGTATGTCGGAAAATCTTAAAGTATAACCTACCATTGCATTACAATCCCGAAATAAACTACTTCGGCGAGCTCGCCAAGGCTCGGTTTGCTTCGCAGCTACTGCGTGGTCCGTATGACACTGATAGTGAAATGAATAATTAAAATCAATAAATAAACCCGCCATCTTAACCAGTAAAACCTCCGCCCGTTCTCTCTTTAAAAAAGGCGTGAGGTTTTTTTTTGTTTTATGAGTTGTCTAGAGGCAAGTTAAACACTGAGTTACGAGAGGTGATTACTCTATTTTGGGAAACTAAGTACTAGCCCCTAACAAACAAATGAACCAATTAAAAAGTTGAAATGTTTTAGTTCTGATGGGAGCGAGCTACTAATCCCGAAGGATCTGGACTAACCCCTAGTACCTAATCCCTAACCACTAGTTACTAGTAACTAACCCCTAATTTGCAACTCACTACCAAATACACTACCTTTGCATCGCTTTTGGTTCCCTAGGGTAACGCTTAGGGATTAAAAGGGAATACGGTGTAAATCCGTAACTGTCCCGCAGCTGTAAGCTCTTTAACTGTTTGCTATTCTACAAGCCACTATGTTAATTATACCTAACATGGGAAGGCAGCAAACAGGGAGTAAGTCAGAAGACCTGCCTTTAGCACGATTAATTCATAGCTTTCGGGGATTGAAGCTAGGAGTGATGTGCCAGTAATTTACTAGCTCCTTAATTTCTGTTTGCTGTGGGGAATAGCTCACATCAAAAATGGTAAAAAGAAAAGCCTTAGCTAAGCTAAGCTTATTTCATTGCTTGGTAACCTTAGGCCTGTTGAACATAGGACCATCGGAAGCCCTTGGCCAAAATACCGACAGCGTGGCCAAGGCCAATCAGCTAAAGGAAGTGCATATTTTACGTTATCGCTTAAGCAGACAGCACCTTTCACCGGTACCGCAACAAATCATGACGGCACAAGAACTGAAAAGGCTCAACAGCTTATCCGTAGCCGATGCGGTAAGGTACTTTTCTGGTATTCAGCTAAAAGATTACGGTGGTATTGGTGGACTAAAAACCGTAAACATCCGCAGTATGGGCAGTAACCATACAGGCGTTTTCTTGGATGGTGTAGCCCTAAGTAACGCTCAAAATGGACAGGTAGATTTAGGTAAATACGCCCTAGACAACATCGAAGAAATATCACTGTTAAGTGGGCAAAATCCCAACTTGTTACAGCCTGCTAAAGCTGTAGCTTCGGCAAGTGCCATCTTTCTTAAAACCAAAACGCCAAGTTTCGATTCAGAAAAGCACTACGCTTTAAATACCGAACTGAAAATAGGAGATTTCGGTCTTGTCAATCCAAATATCAGCTATCAGCAACGCATCAACAATAACCTGTGGAGCAGTGTAAGTACTTCTTACATTCGTGCCAATGGCCGATACAAGTTTAGATTGACCAATGGCGTTTTTGATACCACGGCCGTGAGAAGCAATGGCGATGTAGAACGTTTCAGGCTACAGGCAGGTTTATTCGGTAGAACCAAGGACAGCGCCAGTTGGAACGTACAGGCTTATTCCTTCCTTTCTGAACGTGGATTGCCTGGTGCCATCATTTCCAATAAGTTCGATTATCAACAACGTATTTGGGACAAAAATTTCTTCCTACAAGGAAATTATCAAAAGCGCTTAAACAAATTTGAATTGCTGTTAAATGCCAAACTTGCCTACGATCAAACTCGCTATATTGATCCAGAATACATCCGTATTGATGGCTACTTGGATAACAGGTTTTACGAAAAGGAAGCCTACCTATCAGCTGCACTGAAATATAATGTCACCACACAATGGCAGCTAGCTTTGGCCAGCGATTACCAATTGCAGGATTTAGATGCCAACCTTTATCGCTTTGCCTATCCCACCCGACATAGCTTTTTAAATGCCATTAGTGCCGCATATACCACCAACAGGTTAACCTTGCAGGGTAATTTATTGAGCACCACCATTAGGGAAGAAGTGCAGGCCTTTGAATCGGGTGGTAATAAACAGGTTTTTAGCCCAACCTTTATGTTCTCGTGGAAGGTGTTTGAATACCAGTCGTTTAGAATTAGAGGCTTTTACAAGGATATTTTCCGCATGCCTACCTTTAACGATTTGTATTATACCTTTAGTGGAAATACCTTACTGCGACCAGAATACACCAAGCAATACGATCTTGGATTAACCTATGCCACAGTTTTCGACCAAAGCCGCTTCAAATACTTGGAATTTCAGGCAGATGCTTACTACAATACCGTAAAAGACAAAATTATTGCACAACCTGGAGCTAACTTGTTCCGATGGATCATGTATAATGTAAGTAGGGTAGAAATAAAAGGCTTAGAAGCCAATGTAAAAACAGGGGTAGATTTAGCAAAGAGCTTGCACTTGGGCCTAGGCTTTAATTATACTTATCAGCAAGCTATTGATGTAACCGACAAGACCGACGAAAGCTATCGCAATCAAATCCCTTATATTCCTAAACACAGTGGTTCCTTTTTGGGCAGGTTAGATTACAAGCAATGGAAACTCAATTATAGCTTTATTTATACAGGTTCACGCTATAACCAAAGGGCCAACTTGATTTACAACTATATGCAACCGTGGTACACCCACGATGCCGCATTAGGTTATACCTTTGCCGTAGCAAAACAGCAATTTGAAATTACTGGTGAAGTGAATAACTTGCTTAACCAGTATTATGATGTAGTGCCTAACTTCCCAATGCCAGGCCGTAATTATCGTTTAACCCTTCAGTACCGCTTATGAAACGATTAGGATTTTTATTGTTGTTATTTGCAGGACTGACAAGTTGTAGAAAAGATCCCGCGCCGTTACCAGCTGAGATAAGTAGGGTAGAAGCCGATCCAGGTTCAGTTTTGAAAGGGCTGTATTTGGTAAATGAGGGCAATATGAGCATGAATAAAGCTTCGTTAGATTATCTTGATTTACGTAATGGTCTTTATACCCGCAATTTTTACAGTCAGGTAAATCCACAAATTACCAAAGGTTTGGGCGATGTAGCTAATGATATTGGGGTTTATGGCAACAAACTGTATGTAGTGGTCAATCTATCCAACAAAGTTGAGGTATTGGAAGTGAAAACGGGCAAACGTTTGGGGCAGGTGGATATCATCAACGGCAGATATGTTACTTTTGCCAATGGAAAAGCCTATGTAAGTGCCTATGTAGGCAAAGTATACGATCCTAATTCTCCAAATGGTGTAGTGGCCGAAATTGATACCACGGCACTTAACATTACCCGCACAGTAGCCGTTGGCAGACAGCCCGAAGAGCTTGCCGTAGTAAACAATAAGCTATATGTAGCCAATTCGGGAGGTTACAGCCCTAATAATTACGAACGTACGGTTTCTGTGGTTGACCTGAATACTTTTACAGAACTGAAACGCATTGATGTGGCCATTAACCTGCATCGCTTAAAAGCTGATAAATATGGTGATTTGTATGTGACCTCAAGGGGCGATTATTACAATGTCCCTTCTAAACTTTTGGTGGTAGATACCCAAACGGAAAAGGTAAAAAGAACTTTTGATCTAGCAGCAAGCAATTTGGCCATTGATGATGACGTAGCTTATGTAATTGCTACCGAATGGAATCAAAGCCAACAAAAGAATACCATTAGCTATAATACCATCGACGTAAAGAATGAACTGCTTTTGAGCCGACCTTTTGTAAGCGATGGCACGCAAAACAGCATATTATTGCCTTATGGTATTAACGTGAATCCTTACACCAAAGAGATTTACCTAACCGATGCCAAAGATTACGTTAGCCCTGGTAAACTGCATTGCTATACGCCTGATGGAAAATTAAAATGGTCGGTCACCACGGGTGATATACCAGCACATATGGTTTTTGTTAAATAATAAAATGAAAGATAAAAATATGAACACTATGAATTACTTAAAAAGAACAGCCCTTGGCATTTCGGTGTTAACCGTTTTGTTTACAGGCTGTAAAAAGAACAATGAACGTGAAATTTTGCTTACGCAGGAAATAACGGGAGTAAAAGGGATTTATATCCTTAACGAAGGAACAATGGGTGCTGGTAATAGTACCATTAGTTATTATGATGTTGCCAAAAAAACGGTAGTAAATGATTTTTACAAACAGGCAAATGGAAGTGATAAGAAGTTAGGAGAAACTGCTAATGATTTAAAAGTGTATGGTAGTAAAATGTACTGTGCAATACTTGGCGATCAAACTGCAGGTGGTTCTTTTGTAGAAATCATGGATGTGAATACTGGTAAAACTCTTAAGCGAATTGCTTTTGGTACAGCTACTAATGGTTATATGCCGCGTAGTATAGCTTTCCATAAAAACAAAGCTTATATCAGCAGAGTTGATGGTAAAATTAGCCGTATTGATACGGCGAGTTTAAATGTAGAAGCTGAATTGCAATTAAAAAACGGCACAGATGATGCTGCTGGATTAGATGGTAGCGCTGTTGTTGGTGATAAGTTGTATATCGCTGGTTCTGATTATTATGGTCGTCCAACCTCTTACAAAAATAAAGTAATTGTAGTTAATCTTAACACCTTTACTAAGGTTAAGGAAATCACTGTTAATAACAATCCAAATAGGCTTGTGGCTAATGATAAAGGAGAATTATTTGTAACCACCGCTGGAGTTTATGGAGGTGCACCATCTGCCTTACAAAAAATCAATACCAGCACTGATGAGGTTTCTTCAACTGAAAACACGACTGATCTAGGTTCAATAACTTTTTACAAAGATCAAGCATGGACGGTAATAAATGCATACTCAGCAGGAACTGCAAGCGCAAAATCTATAAATGTTGCTACTGGTAAAATAGGTAATAATTTGATCACTGATGGAACTGTCGTTTCATTACCTTACGGCTTAACTGTTAATCCATATGACCAAAGTATTGTGGTTTCAGATGCTATTGGATTTGGAACTGCTAAAGGCAAAGCATTTGTATTCAGTAAAGAAGGTAAGAAGTTGCACGAGTTTGAAACTGGAACTGGCCCTCAAGCTGCTGCCTTTGTATATACCTACAAATACGTTTATAAATCATTGTAAATCCATTAATAGACTTACGAAGTTTTATAAACTTCGTAAGTCTTGACAACTATTTCCTCTCCCTGCCCCCTCAAAGAGGGGGATATAGAAACTGCTTAAGCTCCATGTGTCCCCCTTTGGAGGGGGAATTAAAGGGGGAGGAAAGAAACCAAAAATCTTACCTCAAAAAACAACTAAATCAAATTGCTTTTAACAAATCAAACCCAAATGAAACGAATACTTTTACTTTCCTTATTAGCCGTAACCCTGTTCTTCTCTTGTAAAAAAGATAAAGACGATGCTTTTCCAACATTAAGCATGCAGGTTACAGAAAAAACTTTAACCGTACAGGTAAATACCCAAAAAAGCTTTTCGGTAGTGATCCCTAATGGTAAAAACGTTACCAGTGAATGGAAATTGAATAATACTGTAGTAGGTACTGAAGCAAGCTATGTATTTAAGCCAACCTCAGCAGGCGACTATACTTTAACCTATACAGGCGGCAATGCACAAGGAAGCTTTACTTTCACTTATCAAATTAATGTGCCAGTACCAGTAGTTGACCCAGGAGCCAATAGCAGCATGTATATCAGCAGGGTATTTGAATATTTGCCAGCACCAGGACAGCATATCAACAGGTCATACGGTACACTAGAGCGAGCGCAGCAATTAGTGGGAAGCATTGATAACCTCCTTTCCTTAGGTGGTTTTGGTGGCTACGTAATTTTCGGTTTCGACCACTCGGTGAAAAACACTGAGGGTTACGACCTAGGGATTTATGGAAATCCAACTGGACCAAGTAATGCTTCGGCAGAGCATGGCATTGTGATGGTGAGCCAAGATAAAAATGGTAACGGTTTGCCAGATGATGAATGGTATGAATTGGCTGGTAGTGAATATAGTAAAGCCACAACTATTAAAAACTACGAAATTACTTATACCAACCCTAAAGGTTATGCAAATGTACCATGGACCGACAATCAAGGAAATACTGGTTTTCTTTTAATAAACCAATATAGTTCCAAAGAAAACTATTATCCTTTATTTGCCGCTAATCAAGACAAGATCACCTTTAAAGGTACTTTATTGCCATCTACCAGTTTAAGTACTACAGGTTTGATCATTAATAAGCCATTTGATTGGGGTTATACAGATAGCTACTCAACTGGAGATGACTTTGAAAAAAATGGTTATAATAGCTTTGATATTTCTTGGGCCGTAGACAAAAATGGCAACAAGGTGGTTTTAAAAACCATCGACTTTGTGAAGGTTTATACTGCCCAAAACATTAACGCTGGCTGGTTGGGAGAAATTTCAACAGACATTAGGGGTGCAGTAGACTTACACATCAAAGCTTTGAAATAAACATTAATGAAACAACACACACAAATGAAAATAAGTACCAGCTATTTTTTTATGCTGGTACTTTTATTAGCCACTGTATTTGGCTGTAAAAAAGAAAAAATCAACGCGGTTTCCTTTCCTGATGACATCAATACTTCGGTAAGGGCCAAGGTACAAGAGCCTTTGGAACTAAAACCACAAATGACAGGTGCCGCTACTACTTACGAATGGTTAGAAGACGGAAAAGTAGTAGGTACGCAAAGCAGTTACCTCTTTACCAAACAGGATAAAGGCGACTATGAGTTAACGTTTAAGGCAACCAATAAAGCGGGAACAACTACTTTGACCTATAAAATTAAGGTAGTAGGTAAATATGCAGATGGTATTTTATTGGTAAGCAATACCAATGCAAATGGTGATGGTGCTGATATTTCTTTTTTAGATGAAAAGGAAAAATTGACCCCAAATGTGTTTTCTCTGGAAAATAGCGGAACAAAGCTTCCATTAAATGCCATCAGTGCTTTTCGTTATAGTAATCAGCTATATATAACTTCAGCTAACACCCCAAATATTCAGGTAGTTGATGATGAAACTTTAAAATTAGCTAACATTAGCATCAGTAATAGTAACGTAAGATCTACCAGCTATTTTGCTACAACAGATGGTAAGACAGGCTATGTAGTAGGAGGTACGGGTTCTAAAAGAGGCTTATACGCTGTAGATTTAAATGCAAAGACCATTGCGGGAACTTTGTTAACAGGAACTGCTTCTGCCGCTTTAATACCGATGATGACTTACAACAATGCCTACATCACACCAGTGCTTAAAAAGTTGGTTAGCATTAAAGATGGTACCTTGCAAACGTTGTTCACTTATCCTGAAAACATTGCAGGTATTGTAAAAACATCTAATAAACAAATTTGGATGGGTATCTCCAAGGGGACGAGTGCTAATGCCAAAATGGTAAGGTTAAACGAAAATTTGGAAGTGCAAGAGACCATTGATTTAGCTTCAGATTTGCTTTTACCTCAAAATGGTGAGCTGATCAGTGCTGGTGGAATCAATGAATTTATTTATTGGCAGGAAACTGGTACAGATGAAATCTATCGTTTTAACGCCACTACCAAAGCAACAGAACTATTCGCTTATCCGTCTAAAAATGATGGTGCGGGTTTCTTAACCGCTTGGAAAGTAAATCCACGTACGGGAGAACTTTATGTTATAGATGCGAAAAGTACTTCCAATAACCTACCTAGCGACTTGTTGATTTATGGTGTAGATAAGAAGCTGCGCAAGAAAATTGCCAATGTAGGTTACCAAGTAAAGGATGTTATTTTCCCAAAATAGTATTTTTATTACCTTTGCCTTAAATCATTAGATCAATGGAAAGAAAATCAAATACCAGAGTCCTCGTATTATTGCTATTTATAATAGTGGTGATTGGACTAAGAATGTTAGCGCCGCTTTCGCCAGATTTTAAATTGTTTGCCAATTTTTCTGGTTTGGGTGCTGTAGCCATTTTTAGCGGGAGCTACTTTAAAAACAAATTTTCGGGCTATATTTTACCTATACTGGTATTATTGCTTAGCGATTTAGGCTTAGCCTTAATAATGGGCGAAAGCTATGTGTTTTATCCAGGTTGGTACTATACCTATATTGCTTTTGCCTTAATGGTATTGGCTGCGCAAATCTTAGTGAAAAAAGTAAGTGTTGCGAATGTATTTGTAGCCACCTTGGTAGGTGTACTGATCCACTGGATTGTTTCGGATTTTGGTATGTGGATAGGCTTTGATACTTATCCTAAAACTTTAGCAGGTTTCTGGCAGTGTTTAGTTGCCGCTATTCCTTTTGAGCTAAAATTCCTTTATGGTACGTTGGTTTACTCAGCTATTATGTTCATGGGATTCGAAGTGTTGAAATCAAAATACCCTTCTTTAAAACAACATTCGGCTATTGCCTAAATAATATTAAACATATTTAAAGCCCTTTTGCTTATTGCAGGAGGGCTTTTTTGTTGGCTTATTATTTTTGTGATTTGGTTCATTTGCTCATTAGTTCACTTGCGCCCCTCGTGCGTCATTCCCGCGTAGGCGGGAACCACGAAGTGCTCATCGCAGATAATCCTAAGGCGAATGAAATAAACATCAATTTCATTAAACCTAACTAATGCCTTACGATCCCGAAATAAATTCGGGATGACGGTAACCAATTAGGGGATGAGGGCAAGAATAAATAGACTTCTCTCCGCTATGCGGCTCTCTCCCTTTGAGGGATAGAGGCATACTTGGGAAAGTTAGAAAGAGGATTAATAAAAGTTGTAAAGTTTTTAAATATCGACCATTAAGACAATCACTAAACAAATGTTAAACTTTCTAAATCCATACTTATTTCAACTTTTCACTAGCTTTACCTTTAATGAAAAAGAAGCTGGTTGTTTTAACAGGAGCAGGCATTAGCGCTGAAAGTGGTTTAAAGACTTTCCGAGATGCCGATGGATTATGGGAAGGCTATAATGTGATGGAAGTAGCGACACCTGAAGCTTGGGAACGCAATCCTGCATTGGTGCAGCAATTTTATAATGAACGAAGAAAGCAAGTAAATGCAGCAAAACCCAATGCTGCCCATATCGCTTTGGCCAGTTTGGAAGAAGATTTTGATGTCGAAATCATTACCCAAAATATTGATGACTTGCACGAACGAGCGGGCTCTACCAAGGTTAGCCACTTGCATGGCGTAATTACCTATGCCCAATCCTCAAGACGTGCTAAATTAATTTATCCGCTCCAAACCGACGAAATTAAAATGGGAGAGCTCTGTGAGCTAGGTTCGCAATTAAGGCCACATGTAGTTTGGTTTGGCGAAGCCGTACCGATGATTGAGAAAGCAGCGAAGCTATGTGCACAGGCAGATATTTTTGTGCTGATTGGAACCTCCTTGGCTGTTTATCCAGCCGCAGGATTGATAGACTATGTACCACACCAAGTTCCAAAATATATCATTGATCCTAAAATTCCACCAGTATCAGGCTTGAATAATGTGGTTAAGATTGCTAAAAGCGCCACAGAAGGCGTGAACGAGCTAAGTTTAATTTTAAAAGATAGTTCGCTTTAAGCTTACTAACATTAATGCCCCTATGTGCCTATGTGTTTAAGTTTTTTTAATTAAACAACCACATAAGCACATAGTAAACCAAATTGTATTAACAAAAATGTAGTAGTTTGTCTTTACATCTTGTTATTTAAACAACCTGCTTAAATTCGGCTTAATTCCAATCGTAAGCGGCATGGTCCTGAAGTTCCGATCCTGTATCTTTTTAAAACCATTCATGAAACCCACTTCCGCAAATAGGGATAAACCTCCTAAATTAAACTCGGTTCCAGCACCACCTTCTAGCATGGGCATAAAATGCGTTTTATTACTGATTTTTACTTGTTGTGCCGCATCATTCACCCGAACCATTGGTGTGAGGATATAACCACCACCGCCACCTGCAAATCCATAGAAAGCAAACTTTCCAATGATTTTACGGTAACCTAGGCCAAGATTTAACAAATAAGTGGTAGCCCTACCCGTTTGTGCAGTGTAGGTAAAACCTGGCTCAGCCATCTTTCCTCTGTAGGAGAGGGCATGTAAGCTTAGTTTGGGGTAAAGGAACAATCCTCCTTTACCAATGCCAATATTCAGGCCAAGGGTGGTTGATATCTTAGGACCAAAAACGTCTGACGCTGCACCAATAGGCATCGAAGTGCCAATGCCGCTTACTGTAAAGAGTTTGTCTGTACGATTTTGCGCATATGTAGCGGTATAAACAAGAATAGTTGTGAGCGTAATCAGAATTACGGAAATGTGCTTGTTCATGTAAGTCTAACATCAGCTATCCGCTTTTGTTTGTCCCTTACTTTTCGGTTGGGTTTTTCTTTTTACTTAACAATTTCTCTGTCATTTTTTGAATACGGTCAGTCCTAGTCTTTTCCTGTTTGGCCGTAATTACCCATAAAACGTACTCTTTTCGGTGTGAGTAGGCCAGCGTTTCGTAATAGGCTAGGGCATCTGGTTGTTCCGAAAGTGCTATTTTTAAGTCTTCTGGAAGTGTAACAATTTTATTAGCCACATCAATGTACTGGCCATATTCGTTATTGGCAATCTCAGCATTACCCACGCCAGATTTCTTCTGGCTTGCTGCTGTTTTAATCCTAAGCCCTGTCCATATCTCATTCACGGCGGCAGAACCACATGGTGCTAAATTAAACGTTGCCAAATCTTCCCATGATTGCATGAGGTTCAGGTCGGCAGCCAATGGTGTTTTAGCTTTTGGGTAAAAAATCCAAACAATTGTTTTATCGACAATAGATTTTTCGATAGCCTTTAAAGCAGCAAGCATCTCTGCCTTGGTAATGGCAAATATCAAATACGCTTCTTGCTGAGGCTGAGTATCATAATTAAAAGTGATTTCACTAGGAATATCACCAAAAATAGCTGCTGCATTTTCGGGCGCATTAATAACACTTACCTTAAAGCCAGGTTTAAGCTGCAGTTTCTTAAGAAATGGATTGTCCATATTATAATTTCATTTTAGCAAAGAAGTCCCATAACACAATACCAGCAGAAATCACGATGTTAAAAGAGTGTTTGGTGCCAAATTGCGGTATTTCTATACATTTGTCTATCTGTTGCATCGCTTCATCGCTTACACCGTTTACTTCGTTTCCAAAAATCAGCACATACTTTTCGTCTAAAGTAGGTTTGTTGGTGTGCAACATTACGCTGTTTTGCGCTTGTTCTATGGCAATGATCTGATAACCTAATTGGCGATATTTTTCGATGGCGGTTAAGGTGTCGTCTATATGTTCCCAATCTACAGATTGTGTAGCTCCCAAGGCTGTTTTTTCTATTTCACGATGCGGAGGCTGAGCGGTAATGCCACAAAGAACCACTTTCTCTACAGCAAACCCATCAGCAGTTCTAAACACCGAACCCACATTGTGCATACTGCGTACATTATCGAGCATGATCACGACGGGAAGTTTCTCCTGTGTTTTAAACTCTTCTACATCAACCCTGTTTAACTCGTCTAGTTTTAATTTTTTCATCTGTATCATTTGTTCAAATTCACTTATGCCCTCTAATTTGGTTAACTGTTTAATTGTTCAACTGGTTAACTGGATACTAACCCTTAATTACTAGCCACTAATCACTAGTAACTAACCACTAACCCTTGTTATTAAAATTTAGCCTTTCGTTGATAAGGAAATGTGGATATTTAGTTATTATTGCATGCTTAAAAAAGAGCGTCTAAGATAAGAATAATGAAAGCAAACCAAATACACACTGGCACATTTGTAAATGAAAAAGAAGTGATTGCGGTAGAGTTGACCAATACCAAAGGCACTTTTGTGAAATTGTTTAACTACGGAACGATCATCAATCAGTTTGTGGTTAAAAATGCAGATGGCGAAAAACAGGACATTGTTTTGGGATTTGACGACATTAAAGGCTATTTAAGCGAAGATTACTTGGCTAACTATCCCTATTTCGGAGCGGTTATCGGTCGCTATGCCAATAGGATTAAAAACGGCGAATTTACGGTAGATGGAATCAGCTATCAAGTAGCACAAAATAATGGAAATGATTGCTTGCACGGTGGTATTGAAGGTTTGGATAAGAAAGTTTGGGACATTGTGGAGCTTAACAACGGTGTTGATCCATCAGTGACTTTCCAATATTTTAGTTTGGATGGGGAAGAAGGTTTTCCAGGTGATTTGGCTATCCAATTAAAGTTTACTTTGACCGAAAATGATGAGCTGATTTTAGCTTACCAAGCAGATACGGATGAAGCGACACCAATTAACCTTACCCATCACAGTTATTTTAACCTGTCGAAAAATGTAGAGGGGGTGCAGTCACATCATCACCAAATGAATGCCTCAAAATGGTTAGCGCAAGATGATAATTACGTGGTAACTGGTGAGTTGTTGCCTGTAGAGGGCTCTTTACATGATTTTAGAAAAGGCAAGTTGATTGGCGAAGGATGGGACAATGAAAATGGTTACGACCAGACTTATTTGCTGGATAAAACTTATGGTGATTTAACTTTGGCCAGTAGAACACAGGCCCAAGATAGCGGTTTGGTACTTTCTATTTATACCACCGAACCTGTTGCACATTTTTATACTGCTAAATATGTGGATGTGAAAAATGGAAAGGGTGGGAAGCACTATAAAAGCTTTGAAGCTTTCTGTGTAGAAACGCAACATGCCCCCAACTCCATCAATATTCCTTCATTTCCAACTACGTTATTGCAGCCCGAAGAGCTTTATCAGCAAACCACTATTTACAAAGTAGAGGTAAAGAAATAACGGAGCGTATTTATATAGTTTCACAATATATGACCGACCCTGAAATAAATTACCTTCGGTGAGCTCGCTAAGGCTCGGTTTATTGCATAGCTTTCCCTTTGCTTCAGGTTAGCGTCAGTTTTACAATCTCAGTTCGATTATTGAATTTGTAAAAACAGCCCTTAAAACTGATGTTGATCCCGAATGTTCATGACCGTATGACGAACCGCGAATCTGACGTCACCCTGAATTTATTTCAGGGTCAGCAATATAAATTTGGTGTCATTTCGATGAAAAATAATCGAACTTAGGTTGACAAGTATCGATTTAAATCCTCTCCAATACCATTTGAATAGCTTTTTCTACAATTGCGTTTGGATTGCTGCTAAACTCAAACTTTACACGGCTCGCTAAAATAGCATTGATGGATAGTGCTTTATGACCTAATGTTTTCGCTAATGCATAAATGCCTGCAGTTTCCATCTCGAGGTTGGTAATGCGGTCGTTCGCACTTTTAAAACTGTTAAGCTGTCCAATAAAGTTGGACACTGTATTTTTAGCTCTTACCTGTCGGCCTTGTGGTGCATAAAAGCCAGGGGCAGTAGCGGTAATACCTGTTGGAAGGTCGTGAGCAAACTGTTTCAATAAGTCTTCGCTTGCTTGTGTAAGGTATGGATTGATGCCCTCAATATGGCTAAAATGCTGGTTGATTTGGCTAAGTAAGGCTTGCTCCTTATCAGACGGCTGTTGTTCGTAGTAATGCATCAGGGCATCAAAACCTAAACCATAAGAAGAAGCAAGGATGGTTCCCATAGAGATATCCGCTTGTACAGCTCCCGAGGTGCCAATCCTAATGATATTTAAAGATTTAAGCTCTTTGTTTACTGTTCTTTCTCTAAAATCGATATTCACCAAAGCATCAAGCTCGTTGAAAACAATGTCAATATTATCAGTGCCAATACCTGTAGAAATTACGGTAACACGATTTTTGCCTATTGATCCTGTATGGGTAATAAATTCTCGTTTACCTTTTTTAAGTTCTATGTGGTCGAAATGCTTGCTTACTTCAGCCACACGGTCAGGGTCGCCAACGGTAATTACGGTATCAGCAATGTCTTCTGGCAATAAGTTCAAATGGTATATACTTCCATCAGGATTGATAATTAAATCGGCGTTTGATAACTTTTCCATATTGTTTAGTAATTAGGTATTAGAGATTAGTGTTTAGTAGTTAGGAACTAGTGGTTAGTCAGTTTTTCAGTCGAAACAACTAAACACCTAAAAAACCAAACAACTAGATAGTTCCAAGATAAGTAATTTTTAATCCTTCTATTTTATCAAGTTTTTTGATCACTACATTTAAGTTCGCTTTTCTAACCTCAAAGGTTAAAGAACAGTAGGTATTGAAGTTTTGTTTAATGATGTTCAATTGTTCCTCTTTCATAATGCGCATCACGTCGTTCATCATCAGATAATCAAACTCCAGCTCATAAACATCATTTACCGTTTTAGTAATGATTTCGTTGGCATTCAAAGCTTCTATGGTAGCGCTTTTATAGGCGTTAATCAAACCAGGGACTCCCAAAAGCGTGCCTCCGAAATACCTCACCACTACCACCAAAATGTTAGTTACATCGGCAGAAAGTAAAGAGTTTAGGATAGGACGTCCAGCGGTTCCCGAAGGTTCCCCATCATCGTTAAGCTTAAAAACATTTCTGTCGGGACTAAGTCTCAAGGCCCAGCAAAAATGCCTTGCTTTAGGATGCTCGGATCTTAATTTGCCAATAATTTCTTTTACATCGGCTTCCAGTTTGACGGGGTAGGCGTATGCGATAAATTTGCTGCCCTTATCCCTAAAAATACCTTCGCTGGCTTGGGTAATGGTTTGATAGGTATCGTTAAACAGCATATATTTTTGATAAGGTAATTAATATAATGGAAACAAGTGCTAGCCCTAAACCAATGTAGTTCCACTTGCTCAGTCTTTCTCTAAAAACAAAAATGCCAATTAAACTACCTGCAATAATTACCCCCATGTTCATGGCGGCAAATACAGTGGAAGGATTTTCGGACATTTCTCGATGCGCATTCAGATAAAATAAGATATTTCCAAAGTTGAAGATGCCCAAAATACAACCACAAAAGAAGTTAACCAATTGCAGCTTTGTTTTTTTGCCGATCACCAAATAAGCCAGGTAAATTGACGATAATACAAAGGCGATACAATAGATGATAAACAATGAAGTTGTATAAGGAACTACGGTGTTTTGGCTCACCATTTTAAAAAGGACATCAACCACGCCAAAACCTAAAAATACCAACAATAGGTAAAGCCAGCTTTTTTTGGAAGATACCCGATCGCTTTTACGGTACATGGTAAAAATAATGGCAGCAAAGCCAAAGACAACACCAACTTCTTTGTAACGATCAAAATGTTCATTGAAAAGAAAGTATGCCGCACTTAGGGAAATAAACAGGGACAAGCGTTGAGCGATATCTGTTCTCGCTAGACCTGCATTCCTTACGGATAAACCTAGAAAAATGAAAATGCCTGGCAATAAGAAGCCTAATGCCCAATACACTTTAGGAAAGCTACTTAGGTTAATTTGGTTAAAGTCTGGCTTAAAGCAAATCAAGCTTAAAATAATGGCGAAAAAATAGTTCCAAGTAATGGCCTGTGTAAGGTTAATCTGGTAGCGTCTGGCTAATTTAAACAGTACGCCAACGGTTACACTACAGAGAATACTTAGGAATAAGTAGGTCATGCTTTGTTTGGTTTATATATTTTTAGTTCATCATTGCCAATAGAGGTTTGTTCGATCACCGTACCCTCAATTTCTGGTGCTTTTGTGCCCTTTTCCCATTGTGCTTTACTGGTAAATATACGGGCTTCATCCCATAAATTAGAAACGATAAATTGTTGCAATATATTGGCACCGCCTTCGATAATAACCGATTGAATATCCATTAAATACAGCTGATAAGCAATTTTTTGCGGCAAATAAAAGTGCATATCCTCCATTTGTATAAAATGGATATTGTTAACCACCTCTGTTTTAACCTCATTAAAGATAAGCGTCTTAGCCGCATCATTAAAAATATGGAAATCGCTCGGAATATCTAAGTTTTTATCGATTACAATACGGATAGGGTTTTTACCCAGCACTTCTCTGGTGTTCAGTTGTGGATTATCGGCCAGTACGGTGTTTTTGCCAACTAAAATAGCATCTTCTTGACTACGCCATTGATGGGTTAATATTTTAGCCTCAGGGCCCGAGATCCATTGTTGCGAAGCAGTTTCTGGGGCAAAGTAGCCATTAGCGGTTTGCGCCCATTTAAGGATGAAATAAGGTCGTTGTGCTTTGATACGGGTAAAGAAACGACGGTTAACAAATTCGCATTGCTCTTTTAATACTTCTGTAATCACTTCTATGCCCGCGTCCCTCAATTTGGCTATGCCTTTTCCGTTTACACTTTCGAATGGGTCTGTATTGCCTACCACAACTTTCTTTAGTTGGTGTTTGATCAACAAATCGGCGCAGGGTGGCGTTTTTCCAAAATGTGAACAAGGCTCTAGGGTAACATAGGCAGTTGCTTGCTTTAAAAGGCTAGGAGCATTGTCCGCATGTTTGGCAAATACATCATTAATGGCATTAACCTCGGCATGAGCTTCGCCTATTTTTTGATGATAGCCCTCGCCAATAATCTTACCCTCATGAACAATTACGCAACCCACCATGGGGTTCGGACTTACATTGCCCATGCCCATTACCGCTAACTCTAAGCATCGCTGCATATAAAATTCATGATTCATCGCAACAAAAATAAACTTATTTTGCAATAGACCTGTTCGAAATAAAACTACTTTTGCAGCATGAATTTGGCTGAACTTTCTGTAACCTATCAACAAAAACTACAAAAGCTGTACGACGAAGAAGAAATTCAATCGCTATTTCTTTTGGTAGTCAATCATTTATTGGGATATAGTAAGGGTAGGTATATCACCGAAAAGCAGACACCGCTTAGTGAAGATGTTTACTTAAAGTTTGAAGAGATATTGATTTTGCTAAGTGGTGGAAAACCAGTTCAATATGCGGTAGGATGGACGGAGTTTTATGGGCTTCCGTTTAATGTAAATCCGTCGGTACTTATCCCTCGACCAGAAACTGAAGAGTTGGTAGATTGGATCTTAAATGACAAAGAAATCAGTAGGCAATCTGGAAATGTAATTGATATTGGGACAGGTAGTGGTTGTATCGCCATTTCTTTAAAAAAGCATCTCTCGCAAGCTCATGTTTTTGCAATGGACATCTCTAAAGAGGCCCTAGATACTGCCAAAGGAAATGCTTTGATCAATCAGGTAGAGGTTGGTTTCATTCATGACGACATTTTAAATCCAGTGAGTGTAGCAAACGATAGAAAGTTTGATATCATTGTAAGCAATCCGCCTTACATCACTGAAAATGAAAAACAGGAGATGCACCAAAATGTGCTCGCCCACGAACCACATACTGCCCTTTTTGTAAGCAATGAAAAGCCTTTGATTTTCTATGAAGCCATCGCCGAATTTGCAAAAAAGCACCTTTGTGATGGAGGAAGCCTGTTCTTTGAGATCAACGAATATTTAGGTGAGCAAAGTGTTGAAATGTTGACGGTTAAAGGCTTTACAGATATCGTTTTACGAAAAGATATGCAAGGTAAGGATAGGATGATCAAAGCTGTTCTATAGTGTTGTTTAGGCCTTTTGTCATTAAAATATGATCCGTTTACATCCGTTTTAAAACTTTTTTGGCTTAACTATTGTTGGTGTTTATGTTTATTCATCATTTAAACTAAATACTATGAACACGTTTAAAACAACATCATTGGTTATAGGTGTTGCATTACTTTCGGCCTGTGGCGTAAGCAAAAAGAAATACGCCGAGCTACAGGGTAATTTTAATCAAGTGCAGCAACAGTACAATGACCTTAATAAAAAGCTGGTGGGTACTGAATCGGAGCTTTCCAATGCAAAAACCAGAATATCAAGTTTGGATGAGGCGATTGCACGTGAACGCGCTAACGCTAAGGAGTTACAGGATGCGCTAAGCAAATGTTTAAGTGCTAGTAACCAGGGTAGTGTCAATATCTCTAAGTTGGTTGACGAGATCAACAGTTCAAATAAATACATTAAAGAACTTATTGCAGCTAAAAACAAAAGCGATTCACTTAACCTAGCGCTTACCAATAAATTGACCCGTTCATTGAGCAGAGAGGAAATGGGCGATGTAGATGTGCAAGTGCTAAAAGGTGTAGTGTATATCTCTTTATCTGATAACATGCTTTACAAATCTGGTAGCTACGAGATTTCAGATAAAGCTGGGGCTACTTTAGGCAAAATTGCAAAAATCATTACCGACTTTAAAGATTATGAAGTGCTGGTAGAAGGTAATACTGATAACGTGCCAATTAAAGCAGTCAATATCAGAAATAACTGGGATTTAAGTGCTTTGAGAGCATCTTCAGTAGTGCAAAGTCTACAAAACAATTACGGAGTGGATCCTAAACGTTTAACCGCAGGTGGTAGAGGTGAGTACAATCCAATTGCAGGAAATGATACGGTAGCTGGTAAAGCTAGAAACAGACGTACGCAGATTATCATTACGCCTAAGCTGGATCAGTTTATGGATTTGATTGATAAAACAGCTGAAAAGCCAACTAATTAAGCTGATTAGTTAAGATTTTTAACCCCGTAGATGTCAATATTTACGGGGTTTTTTATGCTCTGGGATGAAACTCAGTAATCACTGTTTTTAGATAATCTCTATCCAAGTGCGTATAAATTTCGGTAGTCGTAATGCTTGCATGGCCTAACATTTCCTGTATGGCTCTTAAATCAGCGCCACCTTCAATTAAATGGGTGGCAAAGGAGTGTCTCAATGTATGTGGACTAATATTTTTACGAATGCCAGCCGCCACAGCCAGGGACTTAATGAGGTTGAAAATAGAGATGCGTGATAGTTTGGCGCCAAATCTGTTCAAGAAGATATAATCCTCATTTCCTCTTTTAATGGTTTGATGGACCCGAACCTCATTGAGGTAAATATTGATGAACTTTAATGCGGTAACACCAATGGGTACGACACGTTCTTTATTCCCTTTGCCTAAAACTTTGATAAATTCGGTTTCTTCAAATATATTGGAGATTTTTAATTCAGTTAACTCGCTAACCCTTAGTCCGCAACTGTATAACACTTCTATGATTGCTTTATTTCTCATACCTTCTGGTTTTGAGGCATCAATGGCAGCAATTATTTGATCAATTTCATGTATGCTTAAAGTGTCGGGAAGCTTTCTGGATATTTTTGGGGTTTCCAATAAAGCCGATGGATCATTCTCAATCAGTTCTTCTTCCATGAGGTACATAAAGAATGATTTAATGCCCGATATTACCCTGGCTTGTGTACTGGCTTGTGCACCCAATTCGTTCAACCAAATGATAAAGTCACGCAGCTCTTTAAGGGAGATGGTTTGAAGTGTTGCTTCTTGTTTGGCTAATTGTAGGTATTCAAAAAGCTTGCTTACGTCGTTAAGGTAGGCATTGATAGAGTTCTCAGATAACGAACGCTCTAATTTTAAGTAGGCGGAAAATCCTTTTAGATAAGATTGGATGTTCATTATTTGAATCTTTTTTATAACATTGCGTAAGGCAAATGCAAAGCAAAAATACGTTTGCTTTTTAAATTACGGATACTTTTAATACCAATCCATGAAGATACAGATTATTAATGGCCCAAACTTGAACTTACTTGGTTTACGAGAACCTAGCATTTATGGCTCAGAGAGCATAGACAGCTATATTGAGCAGCTTAAAACGCAATACAGTATCATCGAAATAGAATATTACCAGAGCAACGTGGAGGGCGAGCTGATTAATAAGTTGCACGAAATAGGTTTTAGTTATGATGGCATTATCTTAAATGCTGGTGGTTACACTCATACTTCTGTGGCCATTGCTGATGCTATTGCTGCGATAAAGACGCCAGTAGTTGAGGTGCATGTGTCTAATATTTATGCTAGAGAGGAATATCGACACGTATCATTAACTGGAAAGAACTGCAAAGGTGTACTTACTGGTTTTGGTTTAAATGGCTACCGCTTGGCCTTAGAAAGCTTTTTGAAATAGATAAATTAAATTCAAGTGAAAAAACTAACGCTCTTATTGGTCCTTTGGTTAGCCATTGGTTTAACCTATGCCCAAACTACCTCTACAAAAAGCATAAAGCTTGACTCCAAATCAATTGTTAAAGATGCAGATGGCGGTATTTATCCTTATGGAATTTGGTAAAAGCTAGTGCAGACAGGAGAATATAATGTGAAGCCTATTTCAGGAGCTGAAGGTACTGAGTTTTTGCTCTATAGACTTACCGAAGAAGAAATAGCGGCAAGAAAGAAAAAAAGAGCAGAATTGGTGGGTACAATGCCTAGACCTAGAGCAAGTGATAACTTTAGAGAAGGGGAGAAATTCCGTTTCGAAAAGATGAAGGATATTGATGGTTCTTAGGTGTCTAAGGTGGTTAAAGAATCAAAAACCATTAAGAAATTAAGATAATTAAGAACTAGGTAAATAAAAACTTAATGTTCCTTCATGCCTTAATGTTTAAAAGCTAGAATGTTATTAAACGTCTAAGGTTGTTAAAAATAAAAAGTGAACCATCTAAGTTATCTTAGTTCAT
>NZ_JAELTX010000097.1 GCF_016429065.1 Pedobacter sp. ASV17 | reverse complement strand
AGGTGTAATGCTTACCCATAACAACTTTGTAGAGAATGTGAAAGTATGTTTGGAGCAGATTCCTGTGATTGACGAGACTGAGACTTTTCTCTCGTTCCTACCTTTATCTCACGTATTTGAACGTACTGCCACTTATCACGTTTGCTGTGCACAGGGTTGTAAAATTGCCTTTGCTCAAAGTTTAGAGTTATTGGCCAAAAATATGGGCGAAGTAAGGCCAACGGTAATGAACTGTGTGCCTCGTTTATTAGAACGTATCCACGACAAAGCGATTAAATCTGGTACCGCGGCCGGAGGCTTAAAAGCAAAGATATTTACTTGGGCCCTGGAAACTGGAAGTGCCTACAGAGAGAAGAAAGAAGCGGGCAAAAACCCTGGCTTGGTGTTAAGCGGTAAAAAAGCACTGGCAGAAAAATTGGTTTTCAGTAAGATTAAAGAGAAAACTGGCGGTCGTTTAAAGTTCATGATTTCTGGCGGTGCTGCCCTGCCTAAAAATGTGGGCGAATTTTTCGGAAACTTGGGTATCAAGATATTGGAAGGCTTTGGCTTAACGGAAACCTCTCCAGTGATGGCGGTAACAGAATATCACCGACAAGTATATGGTACTGTTGGCCGTGTAATTCCTGGTATTGAGATAGGAATACAAAATGTAGATACTAAGCAGATGTTAAGTATACAGACCCACGATACTTTTAATGAAGAGTTTGAGTGCGAAGAAGGGGAAATTATTGTTCGTGGTCACTGTGTAATGAAGGGCTATTTTAACAAGCCTGCAGAAACAGCGGAGGCTATTGATAAGGACAACTGGTTCCATACGGGTGATATTGGTCGTTTTTACAAGGGTAACCTGCAAATTACGGATAGGTTGAAAAACATGATCGTAAACGCTTACGGTAAAAATGTGTACCCTACACCAGTGGAAAACATCTATTTGAAAAGCCCTAAGATTGACCAATTGTTTTTAATTGGTGATAAACGAGAATACATTACGGCGATCATTATTCCGAACAAGGAAACTTTACAGGAAACGTTTAACTTGAAAGAAGAGTTTTTCCAACGTGAAGGTGATTTTATTGATGAACAGGATATCAACGACTGGGTAGAAAAGGATATCAAAAAAATCAGTAATGAGTTAGCGAAATTTGAACGTATCAAGCACTTTAAAATCAAGCGTAATCCGTTTAGCATTGACGAAGGGGAAATTACGCCTACGTTAAAGGTTAAGCGTCGCATAGTGGAAAAGAAGTATGCTCCAGCTATTGCTGAGATGTACGCGAAGGATAGTGCTGAGGCGGAGTAGTTCACCCTCTTTTGTCATTCCAATGATTGAGCTTATCCCGATATATTTGGAAGGTATCTATACAAAATAGACATTTTATGATTTCTAAAGATTTACTACGTAGCTGCTTCGCGGTCTTCGTTGCACTCTGAATGACAAAAGAACAATGGCACCAAACAAAGATTAAAACCATCTTCAAAGATTAAAAGCACAACTCCTTTTGTCATTCCGACAATCGGAGGAATCTCTAGTAAGCATTTAATAACGTCGTGCAGCCTCTGAGATTCTTCGCTCTGCGCTCTGAATGACAAAAAGTACGACCTACACCGTCATTTCGACGACCGAAGGAGGAGAAACCTCATAGGTTTCATGTGGAATAAGCTAGGGAAGCCTATGAGGTTTGCGTTAGGCCACAAAAACTGCTTTACAAATAAAAAAAGCCGGACATCGTAAATGACGCCCGGCCTCGGTATTTCTCAAAACTTAATTGCTTGATTTCTTAGTATCGTCATTATTGATACTACGCTCGCTCTTTTTGATAGACCCTTCGAACTTTCCAAATTTCCAGTTTAGGCCGATGTTAACACGTCTGAAAATGTTTTCGCGGATACGTTCTTGGGTAAAGGTATCTCCCTCGGTATAGTTTCTATATGCTCTATATTGTTGAAAAGGGTTGGCTACCATGGCAGAAAAAGTCAATTTATCTTTAATAATGTCTTTGCTACCGCTGAAACCAATGTAGTAGTAATCATTTGATTTACCTTGCAACATTACGTTTGGCGCACCATAATTCACAGACACACTGGCTTTCCAAGTATTTTCAAATTTGTAGCTGGTGTTAAAGTTCACATATCCGGTGATGCCGTCATTTTTGATTAACTTTTCATTAATAATACCTTCCAACTGTAAATAGTTCAAGTTTCCACTCAAGTTTAAATTCCATTTGGCAGTGATAGGATAGTTAAAGTTAATGTTGGTACCTAACAAGCTTTCTTTACCGATGTTTTGTGGGGTTACCCTGGTGATATTTTCCGCTGGCACAAACTCAAATACCCTTTGCTGTGTGTTGTTGGCAAAATTATAGGTTAAGCTTACATTGAGTGAACCTTTTTTGAAATTGCTATAGGTTACCTCGAAATTATTGCTCAACACTGCTTTTAAATCTGGATTACCAAAATATTCAAAACCTGGTCTTGATTGATCTACGAAAGGAGTAAGATCCCAAATACCTGGGCGTTGGATACGTTGGGTATAACCAACACTAAAGCTCTGGCTATTTTTTAAACTCTTGTTAAAAGAAATAGATGGGATAAGGTTAAAATAATCTGTTTTTACTTTTGAACCTTTACTCTCGAAATTACCCGTTACATAAGTCCCTTCTAAACGAGCACCAGCTTTAAATGTCCAGTCTTTCACCTTCAAAGTATAGGTATTATAAACACCATAAATGTCTTGATCGTTGTCGTATTTATTCGTTTGATCTGGATCAATTACATATCCATTTTGGGCAGCATTGAAATTTAAAAACTGGAAATTACTTTTGCCACTTCTCAAAATTGCTTTCACCCCTGCTTCTACCGTAACCACTTTAAATGGATTGATATAATCTAACTGTGCCGTTTGCTCCATTGATTTGCTGGTATTGTCCTGCTTATAATCAGTTCCCTTAAAATTAACTCCTTTTGAGAAACGTACATCGTTAAGTTGAGGTTCTGAACTATCGAAAAGCTTGTATGAAAAGGTTAATAGGTGTTCTTTTTTATCCTTGAAACCACGTTGATAATTGAAAGTATAATCGGTACCACCCCACTCGTATCTAGTTCTGCTGTCCATATTATAGGACCGGGCTTCAATGTCATTAACCGCGAACTGTTGATTTAAATCTTGCTGATTGTAACCGCCGTAAGGATTAACTTCCGCAGTTATTAAGTTTAACGAGTCGATTTCGTAGCTTAGCTCACCACCGCCCCAAGCCCAAAAGTTATCTATCTTTTGAAGACCTTCGGAATAAAGACTGGTACCTTTAGCTTCACCTCTGCCAATTCTACTGTCGATGTTTCTAATGCCTTTCACCTGCCACACGCCTGTACCTCCGTAGGCGTTTAAACCAAAGTTCCCTTGTTTTAAGGTAAAGTTTGCGTTGCCACTAGGTCCGCCTGGAAATTGGTTACGCATATTTACATTTCCGTTATAACCGTTATCGGTCTTTTTAGAAGTGATGATGTTAATTAAACCAGCCAAACCTTCACTTTCGTATTTAGAAGGTGGCGTGGTAATTACTTCAATTTTTTGTACGCCATTTGCAGGCATACTTCTTAAATATTCCTTTGGATCTCTGGTTAATATCCCCGATGGCTTACCATTGATAAGGATACGGTAATTACCTGTTCCTTTTAGTTTTACGTTATCATCGGCATCTACAGACAATAATGGCACTTTACGCATCATATCCAAAACGGTAAGCACTTTACTTTCTGGATCTGCTTGGGTGTCATACACAATACGATCTGGTTCTTGTTTGATAATGGGTTTGCTTCCTACAATAGAAACTTCATTGAGGTCATTGCCTTGTGGCTTCATTAAAATTTTTCCCAAGTCGGTTTCATTGGCAACTTTTATGGCAATTTGTTTAGACTTATAGCCTAATGAACCTACAATTAAGGTGTATGGCCCTGGGTTTACCGCTGCAAAGGAAAATTTCCCATGCTCATCGGAAATTACGCTTTTGATGACTACTGAGTCTTTTTTAAGCGCAATGGTAAAATACTCTCCAGGCTTTTGGCTCAAGCTGTCAATCACCACACCTTTTACCTGCACTGCTTTTTCTTGTGCTTTTAGATTGGTGGCTGTAAAGAGGATGCAAAGCATCAAACTACATAAAAATAAAAAGGATCTGCTCATTGTGTGTTTTTTGTTTGGTCGGCAAAAAAGATTTGCGTCATTTACCCCATCAGACGTAAAACATTTTATAACGTTGCACGATTACTAAAATAAAATCTGAAACTCACTCAAATTCAAGCCGATAAATTATCTATGAGCATTAATTTTTTTAAGCCTGTTGTTTTCTTAATTTAGCGGGAGATATGCTACAAAAACTTTCTATACGCAATTACGCTTTAATTGATACCCTAGAAATTGATTTCGACCGAGGATTAAACATCATTACGGGTGAAACTGGTGCTGGTAAATCGATCATTTTAGGGGCTTTATCACTTATTTTAGGTCAAAGGGCTGAAAGTAAATACTTTTTCAACCAAGATAAAAAGTGTGTCATTGAAGGAAGTTTTTTTCTGGCAGATGAACAACTGAAATCGCTGTTTGAAAACAATGATGTAGATTTTCAGCAGGAAAGTACTTTGCGTAGAGAGATTGCCATTGATGGTAAATCCAGAGCGTTTGTGAATGATACGCCTATAAATTTGGCAACGTTAAAGCTTATTGGGGAAAACTTGATTGCTATCCACTCTCAACATGCGACGCTAGAAATTAGCAATGCCGATTTCCAGTTATTGATCCTAGATGTATTGGCCAACCATCAGCCACTGCTTAAAAATTATAGAGAAGGTTTTAGACAGCTGAAACAAACTGAAAAACAACTTGCTTTATTAACTGAGCAAACCGACGAAGCTAAAAAGAAGCAAGATTATGAACAGTTTTTATTTAACGAACTGGAAGAAGCGGCCTTAAAGGAAGATGAGCAAGAGCATTTGGAGCAGGAGCTGGAAAAGCTTACCCATGCAGAAAGCATCAAACGTTCATTAATTGCAAGTGCTAGCTTGATCAGCGAAAGCGAAACTGCTGCGATCAATTTGGTAAAAGAAGCTGGCTTACAACTGAACAGTGTCGAAAAATTCGATCCAGCGATTGCAGAAATCAACGAGAGATTAAAATCTACTTTGATTGAGTTAAGGGATATTGCCAGTGAAATTAGTGGGATAGAAGAAAACACAGAGCATAATGCCGCCCGAATGGAGAGTATCCAAGAAAGATTAGACTTGTTTTATACCCTGCAACAAAAGCATAGAGTGAGCAGTAATGTCGAATTATTAGCAATACATGAACAGCTTTCGCAAAACCTAAATGCCCTACTCAATAGTGATGAGCAATTAGAAAAACTTCAGAAAGAAATTGATGGGCTAAATAAACATTTGCTTCAACAAGCAAAGGAATTAGATGACAATAGAAGAAAAGCCATTGTCATTGCTGAAAAAGAAGTTGGTGCCGCGCTAAAACAAATGAATATGCCTAATGCTTCGATCAGTTTTAACCTGACCGAGCAAACGCAGCTAAATAATAATGGCATTAATGAGGTACAGTTATTATTTACCGCCAATGCTGGACAACAAGCTGCCCCTGTTGGTAAAGTGGCCTCAGGTGGTGAGCTTTCGAGGTTAATGCTAGCGATTAAAGCTTTGTTGGCCAAACACACGGCCTTACCTACCCTCATTTTTGACGAAATTGATACTGGAATTTCTGGTGAGACTGCCCTACGTGTTGGCGAGGTGATTGATGCCTTGGCACAGAACATGCAAATACTGGCCATTACCCACCTTCCGCAAATTGCATCAAAAGGTAATTCGCATTATTTTGTTTACAAGCACGAAAAAGCTGATAAAACGACCACAGGTATTAAAAAGCTTAATACAGAGGAACGTGTGAATGCTATTGCAGAGATGTTAAGCGGTAAAAATCCAGGGGCTTCGGCATTGCAAAATGCTAAAGAGCTATTGGGATAATTTTTTTTCACATATTGCCTCCAAAAAAACTACGAATTTTTCGTAAAAAACCTCTAACAAAACTAATTTTTTAGTTAACTTAGTGGTATGAGTTTAAAACCCTACTTTACATTTTTATTGATGTTGTTTCAATTGTCGGTTTATGCACAAGACAATTTTAGCATCAGCGGAACCGTAAGAGACGAAAAAGAAACCATTCCAGGTGCAGCTATTTACTTAAGTGGTACAAAAATATCCACCATTACCAATACCGAAGGGAAATTTACATTTTCTAAATTACCTGCTGGGAATTATGATGTATTGGTACAAGTAGTTGGCTATTTGCCCTATTCCAAAAGCTTAGTCATCTCTGATAAATCGGTAAATATGGATGTGTTATTGACTTCCAATCCTGTAATGTTAAATGAAGTAGTAATTAAACCAGATCCAAACCGATTGGCTTACCTCAACTTGTTTAAGGAATTTTTCATTGGAAGAACACCTAATGCCAAAGATTGTAAGATTTTGAATAGTGAGGTACTCAACATCGATTACGACAAACAGAGAAAAGTGCTAACGGTAAGCAGTAAAGAATTTCTCATCATAGAAAACAAAGCATTGGGGTATAACATTAAATACATGCTACAAAACTTTGAATATGATTACAGGACCCGCATTGTTTATTTTGCAGGCTTTCCATTTTTTGAGGAGATGAAAGGTTCCAAATCAAAAATCAACCGATGGAATAAAAAACGTAATACAGCTTACTTTGGCTCTTCACAACATTTCTTTCAGTCATTATACGAAGGCACATCAGAAAAAGAAGGTTTCGTGATACACAAGCTAGGGACTATTGGCAACAAAAACAGGCTGCCAGATAGTACCATCAATGCGAATATCAAAAGACTTTCTGCTGGCTCAAGAGCTATCAACCTGTTAACCTTCAATAAGGATGACTCATTAAATTTTTGGTTAAAAGAACGTAGCAAGCCCAAAGCCATGGCTGTGTTGAACAAGGCCAAAGTACTTACAGATACCTTGGTAAAAACCTACAACCAAGATGTTAAGTATATTAACTTTACTGATGAACTGTTTGTAATGTACACCAAAGAAAAGGAAACGGAAGAGTATAGCTATTTGGGATTTCAGGTGAGCAGAGCGCCAGATATGGGAAACTATCAAGTATCACTCATCAATTTAGTAGCCCCTCCAATGCTATTTTATAAAAATGGAAGTATTGCCAACCCAAGAAGTTCCTTATACAAAGGTTTTTGGGCGTATGAAAAAATGGCTGACGCCGTACCTATTGAGTTTAAACCCATTGAAATAAAATAATCAACAAATTAGCATCGGATCGTTTAAAATTGCTAATATTTTTAGTAATTTTAAACAATGAAAACAGCGCCAGAAAATACTAATGACTATCTCAGCGGAAGGGGTGCGCAATTAAATACAGACAACAAGTATCTAAAAAATAGCATTACCAAAGAACACATCGAAGGAATTGATGATTGGGAAATCACCAACGAAAAAACTTCCTTCATTATTGGGAACTCTAAAAGCATTGTCAATAAGGTAGAAAGCCCTGATGTAAATATGCTGTATTCGCTCAACCCTTATCAAGGTTGCGAACATGGCTGTATTTATTGCTACGCTAGAAATTCTCATGAATATTGGGGTTTCAGCGCAGGATTAGACTTTGAAAGAAAAATCATCGTCAAGCAAGATGCCCCAGAACTTTTTAAAAAGTTCTTGGAAAAGAAAAACTGGCAGGCCTCCCCTATCACTATCTCAGGAAACACCGACTGCTACCAACCTTGTGAACGAAAATATAAACTAACCAGACAATTGCTTCAAATTGCGCTGGAGTATAAGCAACCTATTTTCATGATTACCAAAAACGCACTCATTCTGCGTGATTTGGATATCCTGCAAGAGTTGGCCAAACATCAATTGGTAAGTGTATTTGTTTCTATTACCAGCTTGGATGAAAACTTACGACAAAAGCTGGAACCTAGAACCACCACCGCTAAGCAACGTTTAAAAGTGATTGAGCAGTTGAGTTCGGCCAATTTACCCATGGGCGTAATGGCAGCTCCTATGATTCCAGGTTTAAACAACCACGAAATACCAGCCATTTTAAAAGCCAGTGCCGATGTGGGTGCGGTGTCTGCTGGTTATACCGTAGTAAGATTAAATGGTTCGATCAGTAAAATATTTGAGGATTGGCTTTCTAAAAATTTCCCCGATAGATTTGAAAAAGTTTGGCATCAAATTCAAGATTGTCATGATGGAAATGTAAACGATAGCCGCTTTGGCACCAGAATGCGTGGAGAAGGAAATTTTGCACAGCTCATGAGCAACACCTTTAAGCTCCATTGTAAAATCAACAAACTGAACCTCAAAAGAATTGAACTCGATAGCTCACAATTTAAAGTGCCAAAAGCGCAGATGAGCCTTTTTTAATGGAAAACAAAAAAGCCCCGTACTTACGGGGCTTTTCTTATCCTACTCTACACTTCCTTCTTCTTTCTTTTTCTTTTTGCTCGGACCTTTCGGCGCCACCACAATTTCTTCTTTTTCTTTATTGTAGTTTACCTCCAGGGTATCACCTTCGTGAATTTCTCCTTTTAGGATCTCCTCAGCAATTGGATCTTCCAAGTATTTTTGGATGGCACGTTTCAATGGACGGGCTCCAAAATTGCTATCAAAACCTTTTTCGGCAATAAAATCTTTGGCTTCATCAGTAAGCTTAATTTTGTAACCTAAAGTTTCTACTCTTCCAAATAAAGCTCTCAGTTCAATATCAATAATTTTGAAGATCTCTTCTTTACCAAGAGAGTTGAATACGACTACATCATCAATTCTATTCAAGAACTCAGGAGCAAAAGCACGTTTAAGTGCATTTTCAATTACTCCACGGCTATGTGCATCATTTTGATTGATCTTAGCTGTAGTAGAGAAACCAACACCAGCACCAAAATCTTTCAATTGGCGTGCACCAATATTCGAGGTCATGATAATAATGGTATTTCTAAAATCTACTTTTCTACCTAAGCTATCGGTTAACTGGCCTTCATCCAATACTTGTAACAAGATATTGAATACATCAGGATGTGCTTTTTCAATCTCATCCAAAAGGATTACCGCATAAGGTTTACGACGTACTTTTTCAGTCAACTGACCACCTTCTTCGTAACCAACATATCCTGGAGGCGCTCCCACTAAACGAGATACCGCAAATTTCTCCATGTACTCGCTCATGTCTATTTGAATTAGAGAATCCTCTGCATCGAACATGAAACGAGCCAACTCTTTAGCTAATTCAGTTTTACCTACACCCGTTGGGCCCAAGAAAATGAACGAGCCAATTGGTTTTTTAGGATCTTTCAATCCCGCTCTGGTACGTTGTATCGCTTTCGTTAATTTCTTAATGGCATCATCCTGACCAATAATTTTATCAGCAATGGTGTCGTACATATTCAACAGCTTATTGCTATCAGTTTGTCCAACACGTTGCAAAGGAATACCAGTCATCATTGAAACCACCTCAGCCACGTTGTCTTCAGAAACTTCATAACGTTTAGTTTTAGTCTCTGCTTCCCACTCAGCCTTAGCTTTGTCCAACTCCTCTAGCAAATTCTTTTCGGTATCACGTAGTTTGGCAGCCTCTTCGTATTTCTGGCTTTTCACTACACGATTTTTCTCCAATTTAATATCCTCTATTTTACTTTCAATAGCAATGATATTATCAGGGACATGAATATTTGTCAAGTGAACACGTGAACCAGCTTCGTCCAAAGCATCAATCGCTTTGTCTGGCAAGAATCTGTCGGTAATGTATCTTGTCGTTAAAGAAACACAGGCATTAATTGCCTCATCGGTATAAGTTACACCGTGGTGTTCTTCATATTTCTCTTTAATACGATTTAAGATTTCTATCGTCTCATCTGGAGAGGCAGGCTCAATCATTACTTTTTGAAAACGACGGTCTAAAGCACCATCTTTCTCAATGTACTGACGATATTCATCTAAAGTAGTGGCACCAATACATTGTATTTCGCCTCTGGCCAATGCAGGTTTGAACATGTTCGAAGCATCTAAAGAGCCCGAAGCACCGCCAGCACCTACAATGGTATGGATCTCATCAATGAACAAAATCACATCCGTAGATTTCTCCAATTCGTTCATCACCGCTTTCATGCGTTCTTCAAACTGACCACGGTATTTTGTACCTGCAACCAGCGACGCTAAGTCTAACGTCACTACACGTTTTCCAAACAATACTCTCGAAACCTTACGTTGTACAATGCGTAAAGCCAAACCTTCGGCAATAGCACTTTTACCTACACCAGGCTCACCAATTAAAATTGGGTTGTTTTTCTTTCTACGCGATAAAATTTGCGAAACACGTTCAATCTCTTTCTCACGACCAACAATTGGGTCTAACCTACCTTCTTCCGCAGCACGAGTCAAATCCCTTCCAAAATTATCTAATACTGGAGTTTTTGATTTAATATCCGAAACCTTTTTAGGAGCAGTGAAGCTTTCTTCTTCCTGATAGTCATCATCGCCACCAGCCGTACCGCCACCTTGCGCTTCATCCTTAAATCCGTTTTTATTAACTTCTACTTCCTGTTTAAATGTTTCGTAGTTAATACCGTATTGTAATAAAATTTGCGAAGCGATGTTATCATCATCTCTTAAAATAGACAACAACAAGTGCTCAGTTCCAATTAAATCACTTTTAAATATTTTAGCCTCTAAATAGGTAATCTTTAAAACCTTTTCAGCTTGCTTGGTTAAAGGGATATTACCCAGATTAACCGTAACACTCGAAGTGCCTCTAACGGCCTCTTCAATAGATCGACGAAGTTTCAAAGTATCCACTCCTAAAGATTTTAAGATCTTTATGGCCATACCATCTCCTTCGCGAATAAGGCCCAACAACAAGTGCTCTGCGCCTATATAATCGTGTCCTAACCTCAGGGCTTCCTCCCTGCTGAAAGAAATCACGTCTTTAACCTGTGGTGAAAATTTAGCTTCCATAATCTGTATGTTATCGGGGACGACACTAAACTATAAATTTGTTTTATAAATACGGCGTCTCGATTTTTATATTTTATCAACAATTACGCCATATTGGTGGATTAAGCAACCATCATGCTATAATATACAACAACATTATCAATCAAATATGTTGTGAGCGATTGTTTTGTTACCCTATTTCGATAAGATTTTTACAATAATATATACGAAAAGGCACCAATTGTCGGTTTTTTGTAAGCTTTTAAACAGCACTATTTACTGACAAAAGTTACAAAATCTAGTTGACAAGTAGAATTTTTGTCAGCTTTATTGATCATTTGTAAAGCAATATTTCAATTACTATTTCAGCAAGCCCCGCTATCCTTCCAAGTCCTCGCTCATTGCATTTCGCTGTGGGCTTTCCATACTATCGGGTTTAGACAGCCAAAACCTGTATCTGCTTTACGTTGTTAGTGGAACTATTTTTTTTCTTCGCGGTTAAATTTTCTTCACTCAGACCAAACTTTAAAAACATTTTTTTCTTGATGGCTCCTTTTAAAAAAAATTCTTTTACCGCAAAGATTGAAAAAGAATTCGCAAAGGAGCGTAAAGACTAATCTCCAAAAAACAACCTATATTAAAACTATTCTTTGCGTTCTTAGCGGAACTTCTACTTTTTCTTCGCGGTTAAATTTTCCTCACTCAGACCAAACTTTAAAAACATTTTTTTTGATGGCTACTTTTTTAAAAAAATTCTTTTACCGCAAAAAAAAAAGAATTCGCAAAGGAGCGCGAAGACTAATCTCCAAAAAACAACCTATATTAAAACTATTCTTTGCATTCTTAGCGGAACTTCTACTTTTTCTTCGCGGTTAAATTCTCAACGCTTAGCAATTAAATGACAGCAGAATTCGTAAAGCTAATCTTCAAAAACATCATCAAGTTTTAGAACAAAACCAGGCAATACCGAAGAGCTTACTTCTTCGCTTAAGGTAAACAGTTTTGAGGGATAATATCTGTCCATTTCGCCCAAAGTGTATATCAGTACAGTTTGCTCGTTTGGACTTACTACCCAATATTCTTTCACCCCAAATTCTTGGTACACCTTATATTTATACAAAAGTTCTTTCTTATTGTTTCCAGGAGATAAAATTTCCACTACTAACTCTGGCGCACCTAAACAGCCTCTATCATCTAATTTGCTCTTATCACAAACCACACAAAGATCAGGCTGAAGAACGGTATAGATATCTCTATCCGCTTTACTTGTCTTCGGAAAACGCACATCAAAAGGAGCTGAATAAACGTCACAAGACTTTCCTTTTAAAAAACCAGCAAATGCATGAACCATGTTTACCGAGACTTTTTGGTGCAACCTCGAAGGCGCGGGGCTCATCTTGTGGATTTTCCCTTTAATCAACTCCAATCGGTCGTCAAAAAGCCAATTGAGATAATGCGCATAGCTATAGGTTAACGATTCATCTAGTTCGTTAAGCGAATAAACCTTATCATCAGGTTCTGGATATGTCTTTATAGGGGTCATACCCAAATATAACAAATTGAACGCTGGATTTAAAATTTCATCCGTTGGATACGAACCGCATTTAAAATCGCCAAAAAGGCAACACCTACATCAGCAAAAACAGCCTCCCACATGGTAGCCAAGCCACCAGCACCTAAAATGAGTACCACGGCCTTCACTCCAAAGGCTAAGCTTATATTCTGGTAAACAATCTTCTTAGTAGCACGACCAATTTGAATAGCAACGGCAATTTTGCTCGGCATGTCATTTTGGATTACCACGTCAGCGGTTTCTATCGCCACGTCACTTCCCAAAGCGCCCATAGCCATTCCCACATCACTTAGCGCCAACACTGGTGCATCGTTAATCCCGTCGCCCACAAAAGCCACTACCCTACTGGCATCTTTCTTAATGGTTTCTAGTTTTTCTACTTTACCTTCGGGCAACAAATCACCGTGCGCTTGGTCTACCCCTAGCTCATCTGCCACTTTTTGGGTAATTGCGGTTTTATCACCACTAAGCATCACTATTTTATCAACTCCTGCGGCATGCAAAGCTATAATCGCTTGTTTGGCATCGGGTTTAATTTCATCAGCTATGCTTACAAAACCTGCGTATTTTCCGTTTACTGCTAGCAAAACGGTCGTTTCAACTTTTTGATCTAAGTCCTCAGGATAAGAAATTTCAAACTGTCTTAGCAATTTGCCATTACCAGCCATTACCGTAGCTCCATTTACCGTAGCTTTTAAACCATGGCCAGCAATTTCCTTCACATCCTCAATAGGCAATAACTCCTTAAGATTGGCATGAGCCACTACTGCTTTTGCAATAGGATGCGTAGATTGACTTTCAAGACTAGCCAAATAAGCTAAAAATTCTTGCTCTGGTATTTCAGCTTGTATTTCCTTCACCTTAAAAACCCCTTGAGTTAGGGTTCCTGTTTTATCCAACACCACGGTGTTTACCTTGGTAATCAAATCTAAATAGTTAGACCCCTTAAACAAAATACCGTTGGCAGAAGCCGCTCCAATACCACCAAAATATCCCAAAGGAATAGAAATGACCAGTGCACAGGGACAAGAAATCACCAAGAAAACCAAAGCCCTGTACAACCAATCGTTAAATTGATAATTGGCTACAAAAAAATAGGGCACAAATACCAGCGCAACAGCCAAGAAAAATACAATAGGCGTATATATCTTGGCAAATCGGCGGATAAGCAACTCCGTTTTTGCCTTCTTGGCACTTGCATTTTGCACTAAGTCTAAAATTCTGGAAAGTGCGCTGTCCTCAAAACGCTTGGTTACTTTTAAGCTCACTACCCCATCTAAATTTAGCATTCCAGCCAATACCGTCTCCCCTTTCCTGAGGGTGTTTGGTTTGCTTTCACCTGTTAGCGCCGCCGTGTTAAAACTGGCACTGTCACTTAAAAGTTCTCCATCTAAGGCCGATTTCTCTCCTGCTTTTAATTGCAAGGTCTCTCCAATTTCTACTTCTTGTGGCTTCACCGTTTGGTATTCGCCATTTCTGTAAACCATTGCCGTATCTGGGCGTACATCCAGCAGAGATTTAATATTATTTTTTGCTCTGTTTACCGCTGCATCTTGAAAAAGTTCCCCAATGCTATAGAACAACATTACGGCCACCGCCTCTGGATATTCGCCTAAAGCCAATGCTCCTATGGTTGCCAGTGTCATTAAAAGGAACTCTGTAAAAATATCTCCCTTAACAATGGTCGCAAATGCCTCCTTAATTACGGGCCATGCGACTAAGAAATAAGCCACTAAATACCAAGCTAACCTCAAATAGCCTGTAAAAAAAGAAAAAGATAACTGATCAAATGCAATGGCGGTAAGCAATAGTGCCAAGCAAATAACTACAGGTAAATAGGTCTTAAAAGAAGACGAATCGCCGTGGCTATGATCGTGGTCGTGGTCATTATGATTTTGATGTTTTTCATGGCGCTGATGTCCGCAGCAACCATCCTCGTTATGATCTTGATGTGGTGCCATATTTTATTATTTAGAATTATTCAAAACTACACTTTTCACTGACTATTCAATCTTATTTATGTCACATTATTTTTTGGGCACATACAATAAAAAGTGTTAAACTATGTTAAATGTATTAGATAAGTATTCCTACATGAAGTCTTTCAGATTATCTTATATTGCTAATGAACTACTCCGTAAAATAGGATTGGCAAAACTTTATTACTGGTTTAATAAGTAATATTTCTATTAACAATACCAATCACATTTTCATTTTCATTAATTTTCATCCTTTAAATTTACAACATTAATGAGGGCCATATCTTTTTACACCATTTTTCACGAAATTGGTGATGGCATTTATTACTAACTTATCACAAAAAGAGATGAATATCAATCAGTTTAAAACTTTTTTTGCTGCACTTGGCGTAGTTACCGTCGGTGTTGCAAATGCCCAAACTCCTATCAAGAAGTTTATTGATCCAGCAAACATGGATTTAAATGTTAAGCCAGGAGATGACTTTTATCAGTATGCTAGCGGTACTTGGGTAAAACACAATCCTGTTCCTGCTAAAGAAACTCGTTGGGGTTCTTTTAACGAACTACGCGACTTCAACGTAAACGCCGTTAGAAGTTTAGTAGAAGCTGCAGCTGCCGACAAATCTGCTCCCGCAGGTTCGGTAACCAAACGTGTTGGCGATTTTTATGCTGCCGCAATGGACAGCGTAACCATTGAAAAATTAGGCTACACGCCAATTAAAGCCGATTTGGAAAAAGTGAAGCAAATTAACACGCTTCAAGATGTATTGAACTTCACTACCTACATGCGTACCAACGGACTTGGTGGCGCCCTTTATGGCTTTGGTGTTGGTCAAGACAGAAAAAATGTAAACAAGTACATGGTTAACATTTCTCAAGGTGGAACCACCCTTGGCGATAGAGACTATTATTTGAAAGATGACAGCCGTAGCGTAAAAATAAGAGAAGCTTATGAAACCTACATGACCACATTGTTTAATCTTGTTGGTTATAGCGAAGCTGTTGCTCAACAAAAAGCAAAAACGGTTTTAGCAATCGAAAAAACGTTAGCAGAGGCTCAAATGAGCCGTTTGGAAATGCGTGACCCTTATAAAACGTACAACAAATTAACGGTTGCAGATTTCAACAAAGTAATCCCTAACATTAACTGGACTAACACTTTAACGCAATTAAAGGTTACTGGCCAAGATACTGTTTTGGTAAACTCACCTGCGTTTTTCAAATCGTTAAATAACTTATTAACTTCTACTCCAGTTGCTGATTGGAAAACTTATTTAGAGTGGAACATTTTGAAAGGTTCTGCGGGCAGTTTAAGTTCTCCTTTTGTGAAAGCAAACTTTGCCTTTACCCAAGCGCAAACTGGACAGAAAGTTCAAACGCCACGTTGGCAACGCATGTCGTCGTTAACCGATGGCGTACTAGGTGATTTATTAGGTCAGTTATATGTAGCTAAATATTTCAAACCAGCGGCAAAAGCTCGTATGGACGAAATGATTGCTAATCTTCGCAAAGCTTTCGAAATTCGTATTAAAGGCTTAGAGTGGATGAGCGATGAGACCAAGCAAAAAGCTTTGGCTAAACTTCACGCTTTCAGACCAAAAGTTGGTTACACCACTAAATGGAGAAACTACGATGGCTTAGTAATTAGCAGAACTACTTACTTCCAAAATTTACGCAACGCAAGCAAATGGGCTTACAGCGAAAATATTGGTCAATTAGGTAAACCTGTAGACAGAGAGCGTTTTGGCATGACTCCTCCAACGGTAAATGCTTATTACAGCCCAACTTTGAATGAAATTGTATTCCCTGCGGGCATTTTACAGTTCCCTTTCTTCCACCCAGATGCTGATGATGCGATTAACTACGGTGGTATTGGTGCGGTTATTGGTCACGAAATGAGCCACGGTTTTGACGATACTGGTAGCCAGTACGACAAAGATGGTAACTTGAAAAACTGGTGGACTGACGAAGACAGAGCTAAATTTAACGCCAAAACAAAATTATTAGGCGAGCAATTTGACAAATACACTGTTTTAGACACCATTCATGTAAATGGCAAATTCACCATGGGCGAAAACATTGGTGACTTAGGTGGATTAAACGCTGCTTATACTGCTTTCAAAATGACTAAGCAAGGTCAAAGCAACGAGAAAATTGATGGATTTACTCCTGATCAACGTTTCTTCTTGGCTTGGGCACAAGTTTGGAGAGGTAATGTATTACCTGAAACAGCTGCACAGTTGATTAAAACTGATACGCACTCTCCAGGTCCTTACAGAACTATTGGAGCACCAGTAAACATGGATGCATGGTACAAAGCGTTTGATGTACAACCTGGTGATAAACTTTACAAAAAACCAGAGGATAGAATTAAACTTTGGTAATCGATTAATTCGATAATTTGACCATTAGCTAATTCGATAATTTTTGAATTGGCTAATGGTCATTTTTTTTCCCAAAATTAGCTCATCATCAAATCAGCTAATTATCATTAATATTTCGCCTGCACCTTCTTTGGCAACTTCGCCAGCACCAATTCTCTAGAACGTTCTACACGTTTCTTCAACTCCACATCATTCAACACATCTAGATTTTCTATTTGCACCCATTGCCTTTTGGCCAAATGGTAAGCTTGCTTTATGCCATCTCTAGCAGTTAATTCATCAAATTCCTCGGGCGTACATTTCGTAGAGAACCTGTTTCCATCGTCAATTGCTAAAATCACAAAGATTTTCTCTTCAATCATGAAACAAAGGTGTTCCCATTTCATGCCTTCGGTGGTTCCTGGCAAACTCAAACAGTAATCTCTAAAACTTTCGATATCCATTTTGATAAGATTAAAGAACAAATATAAAAGAACAATAACTTTAGTTTGCCAATTATTAGAAAAGCATCGACAGCATTGCTATTCATTGTTACTCCCGCTTTTCGCTACAATCTTTTTGTCTTCGCTAATGCTAAACCTTACAGGTTTTAAAAACCTGCAAGGTTTCTACCGCATAATGACAACAAAAAGTATTTTCGCTGCAATCGGGTTTATAAAGCAAGTGTATTGCACAGGTTTAAGTATTTTAAACCCGATTGCAGCGGCATCCTTGGAGTGAAGCGGAAAGATACAGCGCAAAGCGGGACTACATAAGCCAAAAGCAGTCAAGCACCTTTCCAAAAATCCAATCCTAAACAATGTGGCAATACAGCAATTTAAGTTTAATTTCGCCTCATGAATATCCTTACCCAAACCGCCGACGGCTCTAATACTTTGTTTAACGAAGAAATTGGCGAACATTACCATTCGTCACATGGTGCACTGCAAGAAAGCAAGCACGTATTTATTGAGGCTGGTTTAAAACACGGATTAGAAAAATCAGGCGCCAGCGAAATCAGCATTTTAGAAGTGGGTTTTGGCACTGGATTGAATTTTTTGTTGAGCTATGCGCATTGCGAAAGCTTAAATAAAAAGCTTAAATATCGTTCTATTGAAGCTTTTCCGTTATCTCAAGAAGTAATTGCCTCTACAGCATACCAACAATATGTACCACAAAATATTTGGGATTCGTTCATCACAAAATATGAGGATTCCTTGAACCATGAGGTTAAGGTTTCTGAAAATTGCAGCTTGGAAATTAGCCACACCACGCTACAAAATTTCGCCACTAAAGAGCAGTTTGATGTAATTTATTACGATGCTTTTTCGGTGAGACACCAGCCCGAGTTGTGGACTGATGAAATCATTGCCCATGCTTGTAGTTTTCTGAAAACTGGAGGTATTTTTGTAACCTATGCCATTACAGGCAACCTCAAAAGAGCAGTTAAAAGCTGTGGTTTTGAGATTGAAAAACTTCCTGGAGCACCTGGAAAAAGAGAAATGTTGAGGGCTTGTAAAACCATTTAGGCAAATAACTGTCTAAAGTGTAGATTTTTTCGTAATTTATTCCTGTTAAATAACCCCTATGCAAATACAACTACCATTTATCGTTAGGCTTACCCTCGCTCTCCTTTCCATTGTGATGCTGGGCTACTTGGCTATTCTTGGAAAAAGCCTGCTATCGCCACTTTTATTTGCATTGCTGCTGGCTTTTTTAATGTTGCCTTTGGCTAATTTTTTAGAAACAAAACTACGTTTAAAGCGAAGTTTAGCCACTATACTCACCGTAATTATTATGTTAGGCGTATTGTATGGTATTGGCCATTTTTTTGCCATGCAACTGAGCGAGCTATGGAGCGATTGGCCTTTGCTGGAGAAGCAAGTGACCAATTCTTTTCATGAACTACAGCACTGGATTTCGAAAACATTCCATGTAAATATTAGCAAACAGGAAACTTATTTGGCCGACAGTGCCGAAAAAGCACTTGCTACCAGCGCTACGGTGATTGGCTCTACGCTCATTACGCTATCTTCGAGCCTGCTTTTTGTGGCTTTCACTTTGTTGTTCACTTTTTTTCTGCTTAACTATAGACGTTTATTGTATAAATTCCTTACCACAGTTTTTGTAGAAGACCATAGGACTAAAGTCATTGAAACAGTTAATGAGATACAGTTTATCATCAAAAAATACATCACTGGCCTGTTCATCCAAATGATTATCGTGAGTATACTCATGGTGCTTACGCTTTCCATTTTAGACGTAAAATATGCTATCCTACTGGGCTTGGTTGCGGGTATTTTCAATATCATCCCCTACTTGGGTATTTCTATTGCACTAATCATTAGTGTACTCATCACCTTCGCTACGGCTGGTGCTACCAAAGCTTTATTTGTATTGCTGGCCTATGCTGGCGTACATGCCATTGACGGCAATATTTTAATGCCTTTAATTGTGGGTTCGAAGGTTAAAATTAATGCGCTGATGGCCTTCATTGGTATCGTGATTGGTGAAATGCTATGGGGAATATCTGGCATGTTCCTTTGTATGCCATATCTGGCCATGCTCAAAATTATTTTCCAAAAAGTAGATAATTTACAAGCTTGGTCCATTTTACTGGGAGAAGAACAAAAATTAGTGGCTAAGAAAAAGCGAACACCACTTTTTGCTAAAAAGAAAAAAATCGAAGCAGATGAATAACAAAGGCGACCAGTCTTCAAAATCTACCCACATCCTTAGTACATCGGCCAACTTATTGGGTTTCTGCTTTGTGGTACTTACTTCAACCAAAATTAACAAGCTTGACCAGGCTAGTTTTATTGACGAAGGGGCCGCTTTGGCCGTTATGTGTTTCATGAGCAGTTGTTTGTTGTCATTTTTGGCCATCAGAAGTAAAAGTGAAATTCGTTCTGTTAAATTGGAAAAACTGGCGGATGTTTTATTTCTTTGTGGGCTGGTTACCCTCTCGCTCACTACCATTTTAATCACATTCAATATCATATAAGCTATGCCTGCAAATATTGCCCCTTTAAGTTCTTCAACTGCTGATGGCGCTTTCTTAAGACTGTTAAACGTACTGGATACTTTACGCACGCAGTGTCCGTGGGATAAAAAACAGACCATGGAAACCTTGAGACATTTGACCATTGAGGAAACCTACGAACTTTCTGACGCCATTTTAGAAGGCGATATGCAGGAAATTAAAAAGGAACTGGGCGATGTGATGATGCACCTTGTTTTTTATGCGAGAATTGCCGACGAACAAAACGAATTTAACATTACTGATGTGCTTAATGGTGTTTGTGATAAGTTGATTAGTAGACATCCGCATATTTATGGAGACGTAGAGGCTGATACTGAGGAACAGGTAAAACAAAACTGGGAAAAGCTGAAGTTAAAAGAAGGCAATAAATCGGTTTTAGCTGGCGTGCCTACCTCGCTACCAGCCTTGGTAAAAGCCAGTCGCATTCAAGAAAAAGCCAGAGGTGTTGGTTTTGATTGGGAAGAAAAGCAACAGGTTTGGGAAAAGGTAGAAGAAGAACTACAAGAGTTTAAAGACGAATTTAACATTGCTGATGGTAGGGAAATAGACGTAGAGAAAGCCGAAGGGGAATTTGGCGATTTACTGTTCTCTTTAGTCAACTATGCTCGTTTTATTGATATTAACCCAGAAAATGCTTTAGAAAAGACGAACAAAAAGTTCATTAAACGTTTCCAATATCTGGAAGGAAAAGCCAAAGAAAGCGGAAAAGCTTTACAGGATATGACCTTGGCAGAAATGGATGTGTATTGGAATGAAGCGAAGAAGTTGTAAGTTATTTTATTCATTTAACCATTTAAGAACATTTTAGTTTTTTGAACCATTAAGGGATTAAGGGACATGAAGTTTCTATATCGTGTAGTCTTAATTATCTTAACTTATTAATGTTTTATTTATTTCCCCCAAGACATTTAAGAAAATTTTAGTTGCGCATAACCAAACTTAGATGGACTAAGGTGTCTAAGGTGTTAATTTAATTTGAACTATCTAAAGCATTTAAGAGCGTTTTAGTTTTTTGAACCATTAAGGAATTAAGGAGCATTAAGTTTTTACGTCGTACAGCCTTAATTATCTTAACTTCTTAATGTTTTATTTATTTATCCTCTAAGACATTTAAGAAAATTTTAGTTGCGTATAACCAAACTTAGATGGACTAAGGGTGTCTAAGGTGTTAATTTAATTTGAACTATCTAAAGCATTTTAGTTTTTCTTGAACCATTAAGGAATTAAGGAGCATTAAGTTTTTACGTCGTACAGCCTTAATTATCTTAACTTCTTAATGTTTTATTTATTTATCCTCTAAGACATTTAAGAAAATTTTAGTTGCGTATAACCAA
>NZ_JAELTX010000096.1 GCF_016429065.1 Pedobacter sp. ASV17 | reverse complement strand
TAGTTTCGTTCGTCGATCGCCATCTCGATCCCGACGTTTCGTGAGAGAGATCTTTGGACTTTGTCATTCAGAACTTACGAAGGATTTTGAAATTGGGTCGTTATTTTAGGGACTAGCTGTTCCGAGTTGGTTTGCAATTGAATTTTCGATTAGACTTGCAAAATCTTGAACTATCATCAGAATTAAAACAAAACCGCAAATTTTCTTTCTTAGAAAATTGGCGGTTCTTATAGATAATCAATTAGCTTCTTTTATTTTGCTTTTACTGCAACGGTTTCGCTATAAGTTGTGGTACCGTCTTTATCTACCTGTGCCAATCTAACATATAAAGTGCTGTTGCTTGCACCCTTGGTCTTGTCTAATTCTAAATTGTTGATGTCATTGCTTTTAGCACATGAAACTCCTACAATAGCAATTAGTGCAAGTAGGGCCAATATGCGATAACGTCTATTAGAAAAAGGTAATAATAGGATGCCCAATAGTCCAAAACCAGCCAAGCTAATAGTGCCAATGTTTACCTCTACATTATAAGTAGCTCCATTTTTACCATTAACTGCGGCTTCCTTACGTACTACATCTTTCCAAGTTTTGCCATCTTGTGAGCTTTGAAGGATAAAATGGCTATTGTTGGCTTCAGAAGCAGTTGCCCAGTCGGCTTTTAAAATACCCGATTTGCTAAGGCTAGCAGAAAAGCTGGTTAACGTAACAGGTAGCACCATATTCGAATCTTTAACCCAAGTAAAAGCGTCAAAGCCAATATATTGATAGTTGCCACCTGCTGTAATTTGTAATTGGTCAATAATAATATTTGAGTAGTTTTGGCCATTTAGGTTGGTTAAATCAATTAAAGTATAACCATTGGTGCTACCTAACTCTGTTACAAAACCATTATTTTTAGTTTGGGTGAATTTTGTGATACCGCTTAGCTTGCCCGTAATGGTAACGGTTCCGCCCGTAACATTTGGATTCATAAACTGATTGGCCAGGAAAAGCCAAAACCGGTTAACTTTAAATAAGTTAGAGGTGGTCTTGATACTGAAGGATGAACTCGCCGGTAAGCCTTGAGTATTATCAATAAATCTATTATCTGGGGCTGTCCCATTAAATCCTACGTTAGCTAACGATATGATTTTAAAGGTGCCAACATGAGAAAGGATATTGAAGGTTACATCATTGTTAGTAAAGCTTGTTGCCCCATTTGTTGCGTCTTCAAAGAGAGCGGTACTAGGTTGTGCCAAAGCTGAAAATGAAACAGCTAATAGCAGCATTCCCATTGCTGTTATTTTATAAAATTGTTTTCTTGCTTTGTTGAATAAAGTTGTTTTTTTTGATAATAAATTGCTCATATATTTTGATGTTAATATTTGTACAAGACGTTATATAAATTCTCAATTGTTTTTTACTTAACTATTGGAAATATGTTAGTGCGTTAATGATAATTTAGGGTCGAACCTTTTGTTGATTAATGTGGTGAAAAGCTAGCCGTTTTTCATCGGTTAAATTACCGTTTTATGCACTTAGGCCAATAAAATGTGATATTTTTTCACACATTTGCTTTTCTAATTATTAGTTGCTAAAGGCTAGCTGCAATCCCGATTTTTCTGGAGAGATCTTTGAACTTTGTCATCCAGAGCGCTACTTGTACCAACAATTCGGTAGCGAAGAATCTCTTAGACTTACTTATTGATGATTTATCTGCTCAAAATGCCTAAACAATTTTCTTCAACCAATGTTATGCTAGCGTAAAACATACCGCTATGACAGAACATTTGGAATCCTTCAGAAACGAAATTCTTACCTACTACCAAGACTATCTTTTAATGGCTGATTTTACCGCTCATGGAAAGTTGGTACTCCTTGCTAAACCTTTTATCGATTTCCACCAAATTATTGTTGACCTATGTGACAACATGATCGATATTGTGAATTTCAGAGAACACTTGGATGTACACCTGTACCAATTTGGCCAAAATGAACTGGTGGAGATTACCATTAATTAGTGGCTAGGGATTAGTTGTTAGTAGCTAGGAACTAGGGGTTAGGAATTAGGGGCTAGACATGGTTCCGATCCTTCGGGAGAGAGATCTTTGGACTTTGTCATCCTGAGCTTGCGAAGGATCCTTTGCTGATTTGGTTATTCGTTTAACTAGTTAATTGAGTTTGGGGACTAGCAGCTAGCTTTAGGGATTGGCAGGTAGTTAATTGCGTTTCTACCTCGTTATCCCGACCTTTCGGAAAAAACAGTTAATGGTTGAAGGCCATTAACCATCAACCATTAAAGCTTAGTAGGTGCATGTGTTTGTTTAATGAACAAAAAGGCATCATAAAGCTCGGCAAGGTTCACTTTATCATATAAGCTTACGCCACTTTTGGTGCCATAACCTACAAAACGCTGCGGTTTAACCAACGGTTTTGGACTAAAGCTATCGGTAAAAAAGTAATGACTGCTTTTTGGAGAAGTACTTAATAAGGCTTCCCAAGAATCTTTAATCGGTACCTCAAGTGCATAAGGCGACATCACGCTCGTGTTTACCGCTCGTGCATCCGTAGTAGCGCCAAACTCGCCAACTGCGGTAGCCGTACCTAGCACAAAATAGTTGTTGGGAAATAGTTTTAAGAGGTGTTTTCCCGTACCGCCCACTGCATTATCATAAACCTCTTTTTTCCCTAAATGTGCATCATGCGCCCAAATAATTACCTTATCATCTTTACTTTTTATAATTAGTGAAGTATTATGCGCCATTAAGCTATCTCTAGATACGTACTTGGCTTTAGGGTAAAAGGGTTCAAAGCCCTGCTTAAGGTTCACAAGGGCCAATAGCAAATCCGATTTGATATCGGTGGCTATATCTAAGCCTCTAATTTGTTGTTGTATCGAATCCACAGTGACATAAGCTTGGCCACATAACTTGTTCAAGGTTTTCCAATCGGTTTTAAACCCTTTTTGGTTCATGCCAAACCAAGCCTCATCCTGTACATTCGCAGCAGCGCTAAGACTCAACAGCGCATTGTTAAAAACACTAATGCCCGCCTTTTTAAACAATAACGTTAACATCTCTATATCTGGTTTTTGTACAGGGTAGTCTATCCCGTGTACCGAAACTTTACGTACATGGCTTTGGTTATAAGTTTTGATCCAGTCCAGTAACTCTTTCGTTTCCTTGTTCTGCCAAATGCCCATCATATATTTTTTCATCAAGATTGCCACATCAGCCGTACTGTTTAGCTGTTGGTTCAATAACCACATTTCGGCTGCATCATTCTCAAATGCTACATGGTTAAAACCTTTTTCCTCAATCAATATCCTACTAATGTAGTACCTCAGTTGATAAAACTCGGCCGTTCCGTGGGTGCCCTCACCAAGCCCTACAATTTGTTTGGTGCTCATTTTTGCAATCAATGGTTTAACAGAGGCTTTAAATGCTTTGTAATTTTCAAGAGATACTTGCTTTAACGATTTCTCTTGAGCGGGAGTTAATTGAACAAGGGTATCGGTTTGCTGTGCAACAACTAATAAACTGTTGAACTGAAGGAGGACGATGAGGCAAATGCCCAATAGTGTAATATGTTTCATGTTTCTTTGTTTTCTGTTGCAAATGAATGAACATTGCTTGGCTGGGCAGGGAAATATTCGACCAGTAGCTTTGGCAACACGATCAATACACATAGGCCTTTATTCGTCGTGCAAAAACATTGCTTTGTCGTGCAAACAAAAATGGTTTCAACTATTTTATCGATTTTTGGAAAGTGATTAAACGAACAACATTCAACTTCTCCACCATATTCGAAATCCTGATTTGGGTATTTTATGTAGGCTTTTATAAATATTCCTATCTGGTAGAAAACTCTGGCTTAAAAAATGACGGGCATAGCAATTTGCCTTATCCTATGATTTGCCTGTTTGGTATTTCTAGTACTTTATTACTTATTCCTTACTACCGATGGGCAGTTCCAAAGTTGTTACATTTAAAAAAGTACGCCTTGGTCATCCTCATCACCATTGTATATTTTGTTTTTTTAACGCCTTACATCAACATGTTCTTTTCGTGGATTTTCAAACAATTCACCTATGGAGATCCAGTATATGTGTATTTTGATAAGCAGTACAACGGTTTCTTTTTAGATTGGAACCTGATCATGACCGATTCGATTGCCTTTTTAAGCATCGCTTTTTCTAGGTTTTCCTATCAGAACGAGGCAATGAGGCATAAGGTAGAAACGGATCATTTACAGCTTCAATTAAGTTTGTTAAAAGCACAGCTCCAACCTCACTTTTTGTTCAATACCCTTAACAGTTTGTATGGAATGAGCTTAACCCAATCCAAGGATACCTCGCGATTTATTTTGTTGCTGTCGCAGATGATGCAGTATATTTTGTACGATTGCAATCAGGAAGAGGTGGATTTGGAAGAAGAGGTGAATTTTCTGAAAGGTTATTTTGAGATTGAGCAGAAAAAGTTCCCAGAGGCTTCCATTCAGTTTGATATTCCCGAAGAAATTCCCAAATGGAAAATGCCTCCGCTGTTGTTTTTACCTTTGGTAGAAAATGCCTTTAAGCACGGACGCCACAAGCTCGAAAACAAAGCAGGTGTAAGGGCGGCGCTCAAGATCGAAAAGGGTTTGCTATCTTTCCATATCGAAAACGAAATGTTGCCTGTTCAACCTTTAAAAAGTAAACATAGTGGTATTGGATTGGTAAATATCAGGAAGAGATTGGAGCTTTACTATCCTGGCAAAAACCAACTCGAAATAGAAGAAACAAATGGGGTGTATAGGGTAAACCTAAGTATTAAAACAACATGAGGTGTGTAATTTTGGATGATGAGCCTTTTGCTCACGATGTGCTCAAACATTATATTGAACAAACTCCAGGGATGAAACTGGTGGCACAGTTCAGAAATTCGGTAGAAGCCTTTGAATACTTGGAGCGTAACCCCATTGATTTGCTCTTTTTGGATATTGAAATGCCTCTTATTAACGGCATTAATTTTTTGAAAGCGCTAAAGCAAAAGCCCAAAACCATTTTTACCACTGCTTTTAAGGACTATGCCTTTGAAGGTTTTGAACTAGGAGTAGAAGATTACCTGCTCAAGCCTTTTTCATACGAAAGATTCATGAAAGCTATAGAAAGGCTTAGCCCTGCTAACGAAGTAAGTGGCTTTGATGACCAATTGGTGATTAGGGTAAAAGATGGTCACTTGAACATTAGGCAACAGGATATTAAGCTGATTGAAGGAAATAAGGACTACGTAAAAATTGTAACCAATACCGAAACACATTTGTTATACCATACCCTAAAAGGGATTTTAGATAAATTGAATTCCGAGTATTTCATTCAGTCGCACCGATCATATGTGGTGAATAGGCTATTCATTTCCCGTATTGTGCAGGATAACCTTATTCTTAACGATCAGCAATTTATTCCCATTGGGCAATCTTACAAGAAACACTTGATGGAGAAGTTAAATAGGTACTAGTGGTTAGTGGCTAGGAACTAGTAGTTAGGAGTTAGTGGCTAAGCATAATCCCGATACTTTGGGAACTTGTCCCGACTCTTCGGGAACTTGTCCCGATCCTTCGGGATTGGCATTTTTGCACTGTCCTATATCCCCCTTTGGAGGGGGGAGGGGGAGGTGTAACCTATGGCAGGTTATTAGGTGTTAGGAATTAGTGGTTAGGAGCTAGGAACTAGTAGTTAGTACCAGGCATAATCCCAACTCTTCGGGAACTTGTCCCGATCCTTCGGGATTGGTTCACTTGTTCATTCTGCTCATCGTTCGTCATCTCGACGATAGGAGAGATCTAGCAACTGAATTTAGGGGTAATGTTAGTGGTTAGGCATATTCACGCTCTTTCGGGAGACGAATCTCCTTGATTTGTTAATCATTTGCTATTAATAATCAATTGTTTAGAAAAGCTTTGGTTGAGTATAAGTAGTTTCTAAATCAAGCAGTACCGATTTATGAATAAGCCCGCCCGCAAAGCCCACCAATTTCCCCGAAGTACCTACTACACGGTGACAGGGTACGATAATAGAAATCGGGTTTTTGTTTAATGCGCCACCCACTGCACGTACCGCTTTGATATCACCCAGCAACTTAGCCAGTTCACCATAGGTTTTGGTAAAACCGTAAGGGATATCCAATAAAGCTCTCCAAACCCTTAATTGAAAAGGGGTACCTTCAAGCGCTAAGGGGATATCAAAAGTATGACGTTCCAACTTAAAGTACTCTTCCAGTTGTTGTTCCGTTCGTACCAATATCGGGTGCTCGGCATCCATTTGTGGAGTAGCTAATTTGGTTCTACCATAATCTTCCCCTTCCCAAAGGATAGCCACCAAACCAACCTCACTAGCAATAAGCCTAATGTGTCCAACAGGCGAAGGAATATCTTTGTAGAAGAGGGACCGTGTGTTCATTTTTTTTAGTGGTTAGGTACTAGTGGTTAGGTACTAGTGGTTAGTGGCTAGTTGTTAGTCCCGACCCTTTGGGGTTGGTTCATTAGTTCCTTTGCTATTTTGTCATTCTGAGCATGCGAAGAATCTCACTTTTGGTTGCTAGTGATTAACCCCCACACTTTGGGTACTTGTCCCACCCTTCGGGATTGGTTCATTAGTTCATTCCGCTCATCATTCGTCATCTCGACCGTTGTGGAGAGATCTTTGAACTATGTTATCTATTTTTAGCGACTAGGTGCTAGTGGCTAGGGATTAATTCAATTGTTCATTAGTTCACTAGTTTATTCCATTGCTACTTTATCTTTCATTAACCATCGCTTATTAACAATTTAACCCGTAGTTGGGGCGATCACTATAACCAGTAATAAAATTACCTTTCCATCGCTTGTTTAACGTAATTGACCTTGTCCATTTCTTTGGCATCAATTCTTACTGTCGGTTTTAGTCCAATGTTGTCAATAGGATTTTCTGGAAGACGTTTAGACCGTCCAATGGGGATAACCAAATTAAAATCTTTACACGGAATGTCAAAAAATTGGGTGTTATTATAATCCAAGGTGCCTGCAGAATTTTCTCCGTAAAGTTTCACTTTTTTGCTTTGCACAGCACTTAACAAAAACGACTCTGCGGAGCTTGCCGTATTTCGATCAATTAAAATAGCAACTTTAGCAGGGTATTTATAAATGGTATCGCGTGTGATGTCAAAGCTTTCCTTTCCCGATGGGTTAACAAATTGATTTGGGTGTTGCTTCATGAGATCAATCAACTTCACTAAGAAATCCTTGCCAGCTTGGGACAGTTCTTCATCCTTTAAGTTTTCGGTTAATATCTTAATGTTCTCTGTCGAGGAAAGGTATTCATCAGGTTTTATTTTGATCGTACCGCTATAGATGTAAGGAATTAATCCACTAAAAGCATAATCCGTACCACCAGTATTTCCTCTTAAATCTATGATCCAATGAGGTATATTTTCTAAGGACGATTTGTATTGGTTGAGTAAACTGTCAATAATTTGCTTTTCACTCCATTCAAATGATGGTAGTCTTAACAGAATCGTTTTGTCATCAAGTATCTTGAAACTGGTTTTCCATTCTAATTTCTCTGTTGATGGCGATACAACCACTGGCTTGGCAAACTGTTGGGCTAATTTCTTTGCTGATTCAGGGTATTGTTTTCTATACCTCCAATCCAACTGAACCCGAAGATGATTGTCTTTAAAATAGTTGGTGAATGTTCTAAGTAGTACATAGCATGAATCAACGCTATTGGCTTGCAGGGCTCGTTTTTTTAATGAAACCACAAACTTTTCATAAGTCTTTCGTTGGTTACTTTTGACTTTATCGTTGAAACCAGCATAATCTGCTTTCACGTGGGTGATGGTGTATTCAAGATTCTGGGGACAATTGCATTGCTGTGCGAATGAAATCAAAGGAATAAACAAAATTAGAATGGCAATAAGTCTTTTCATATTGATACGAATATACGTTATTAGTGGCGAGTAGTTAGGAATTAGGGACTAGTAATTAGGGGCTAGCGGATAGTCCCGACCCTTCGGGCTTAGCTCATTAACAATTTATCCTTAACCATTCATCATTAAATAAAAGCTTTCTTATTATATTAGCAACGTAAGCCCAAACATCTTTTGAAGTCACTATACGTTATTATCTTTTGCTGTATCACACACGTGATGAGTTTATCGGCTCAAGAGCAATTCGCTATTAATCAAAATGGACAAATGCTCGACTCCTTGCGTAAAGAATACTTGAATAAGTATGACCAACGAGAGCAATTGGAGGAAGCGTGGTACAAATTGGGGTCGAAAACCAATAACAAAGAGCTGCTTGTCTTTTTAGAGGTGATGAAACTTTCCAGAATAAAGAAGGAGGCACCCCGACAGGTAGACAAATTCAGCGAAGAGATTGGGAAAATGTACAAGGATTACCCTAATGTACAGGCCATGGCCTACCAAATGGTGGGCTATCATTATTTTGTAGGCGAATTCAACTACGAAAGAGCCTTTGCCGCTTATGTTAACCTAGAAAAGCTGTTGGATGTTTATGGACCAAAGGTAATTGGTAATTATGCCGACTATTGTGCTGAGATCGCTTCGGCCTATTATAAATTTCGTAACTATAAAAAAGCCATTGAAATGGGGAAAAAGGGGGTAGTTCAAGCCTCCCACCAATGGGACTTTTACAACACCATTGGTTTATGCTTCCGCGAACTGCACCAATTGGACTCAGCTATTTACTATCTTCAAAAAGCAGTAGACGCCGCAGTAACCAAAAAAGCGTCTGATATTTATCGCACTATCTCCTTAGGGAACATTGGTTATTGTTACTATCTGAAAAAAGACTATACCAATGCAAAACCCTTGCTTCAAGCAGATTTACAAGGAGCGATCCGCATAGACGACAAAGGACTGGCCGCAGGGTCCGAAATCCCCTTGGCCGATATTTATTTAAAAGAAAAGAATCTTCCAAAAGCCAAACAATTGCTTGAAAGTGCCCGAAGCCACATTGCTGCTAGTAACCAGTTAGATCGGTTGGAAAAATACTACCCCGTACAAAGCCACTACTACCAGTTGCTTGGTAATATGCAACAATCATTGGCCTATCGCGATTCGGTAATCGGTGCCATTAAGCGTAACGATTCGATTTTCAATTCCTTGTTGGTGCTGCGGGTACAACAACGTACCGATATGGAAAAGCTTGCCGAAGAAAGAGGTAAGCTGGAGAATTATAAAAAACTTTCCCAAACACGTATCATCGCCGTTATCATCTTTTTTATCCTCTTGTTGCTCATCTTTCTTTTAATTAGGCGCTACCGTGGCCGAATAGAGAAAGACCGTAAACAGATTGAGGAACTTAATCGCATTATGGAGCTACGCCAACGATTAAGTGCAGACATGCACGATGACATTGGCAGTACGTTGAGCAGTATCTCACTCTACACACACTCGCTATTAATGCAATCGGACAATGTGGTGGATAAGGGAGTTTTGGAGAAAATCAAGCAAAATGCACAAAGTGTACAAGAAAACCTTGGCGACATCATTTGGAGTGTTAACCCCAATATGGACTCCATGGGGCAGATCATTTCCCGTATGCGTGCCTTTGGTGCAGATATGACCGAACATGCAGGCATTACCTTGCAATTTGAAATAGCCGAAGGAGTAACAGAACTGCCTTTGAATATGTTGGCTAGAAAAAATGTTTATTTGATTTATAAAGAAGCCGTAAACAATGCCGTTAAATACAGTGGTTGTTCACAGTTAAAGGTTTCATTGCAGTTAAACGCAGAATGTTTGGTGATGCGAATTGTGGATAATGGAAAGGGCTTTGACGCTAACATAGCCTCACAGGGAAATGGACTGAGGAATATGCGTAGACGGGCTGAGGAAATAAACGGCGAACTGTTGATGAATAGTACCAAAGATGTAGGCACTAACATATTTCTGAAAATTGATACCACGCCTCATAGCTAATAATAGCTATTGCAAAAACATTGGCCTCTCCTAATTTTGTATGTTGCTTTGGTTAAGAAATGAAGCTGATGAAACAGTTTAGAAAATGATAGATAGGCAAAGCAAAATCTAACTACATATGAAAAAAAAGATCATCTTATTCGACGACGACACCACCCGTAGAGATAGCCTTTCAATGCTTTTGAATATGTGTGCCGATATGGAGTGCGTAGGTACGTTTCCAAGCGCCGCCCAAGCCGTAAATGAGGTTACTGCATTGTTGCCAGATATGGTGTTAATGGATATAGACATGCCTGGAGGCGATGGTATTACAGGTACCCGAGCAATTAAGGCAGAGTTTCCTGAACTGCCCATCATTATGCAGACCGTTTTTGATGATAATGAACATATTTTTGAGGCCATAAAAGCAGGAGCAAATGGTTATCTACTCAAAAAAACACCTCCCGATAAACTGTTAATGCAATTGCGGGAAGCCTTGGAAGGCGGGGCACCCATGACCGCAAGTATTGCCATTAAAGTATTACAGTTTTTCCAAGAGAAGCCCACTACTTCCTATAACCTTAGCGAACGCGAAAAGGGAATCCTTAAACTATTGGTAGAAGGCCATAGCTATAAAATGATTGCCGATAAAAGCGGTATTGCTTATTTTACCGTTTGTAACCATATCAAAAAAATCTACGAAAAAATGCACGTAAATAGTGCTACTGAAGCCGTGAGACTGGCGTTGCAAAAGAAATTGGTATAAGTTACCTCATCCATTTCCATCTTAATGGCTTCAGTGCCAAATCTATTTTCCTAGCCTCATTAACATATATTTGTTCACCTTAATGGCTACTATTAGCTATTGTAGCAGCCTTCATTTTATCCTTTTTTTGGCTTTTAAGATTGATCGTTAATGCTCTCAGCAAACCGATCAAAAGGAACCTGTTCCGCCAAACTATTTATAAAGGAAAAATATGCGAAATCTCTACACCTTGACCTTTGTGCAAACCAAAGGCCGTTTTCCCAATTGCGGGAAGATGGCTAGTTTATGTCCTCTCAATTTCAGGCGAATATGTTTGATTTTGGTGATTGGTCTGTTTCCCCTTGTTGCGCTAAAAGCACAACAAAAGCCTAACATTAGCTACAGTCAAAGTAGTTATAATTTTAGTAAAGGGGTTGCCATTGCCCCAATAGCCGCACCCAATAATAGCGGGGGGACAATTCCTGCTAAAATAAGAGGGGGTGTAGAAGAGTCGTTTGGACTTGGTGGATATAATGCAAACAGGATTTCTAAAAGAGACGATGGTAATATGGTATCATTTATCTTGGGAAAAAATACCATCCATAAAGTTGACTTAACAAACAGAAGACTAGGTGATTCACTTATCAACAGAGATAAACCTTGGGGCATTGTAAAAGATAGCAAGGGTAACGTGTATTGGACAGAGACAGGTTCGTATAAAATCGTTACCAATCCTAATAAAGACGATGAAACAACTTATTTGGCAGGTGCTTTGTCTCTAGGAGAGAATATCCCAAAAATAGGGGGTGCCATCTCGTTTTTCAATAATGTAAATTCAATTTACTCCCACTTTTCGGGAGGCGACGACCTGCTTAGGAAAATTACGGGACAAGAAGCTAAGCCTTCCTATATCTTAAAATTTTCTGGCAAGATTTATAAGTTGGCCCCTGGCGCTGGTAGTATCCCACAAGTTTTTCTTTCGGATGTACAAATGCCAACGGGATTAGCCATTGATCAAAATGATAACCTGTATGTGAGCTGTTTTACGGCTAACTTTACAGTGAAAGGTGGCGTTTCTTTTTCTGGTGGAGAAGTAGAAGTAATAGATGACGAAAGTGGAACCTACAACGCGAAGGTGATTAAGATTACGCCAGAGAAGCAGCAGACCGATATCGGCGGTTGGTCGGGAATTGATTACCCTACACAGTTAGGGATTGATGCACAGGGCAATCTTACCTTGATGTACCACTATGGCAATAACATGGTTGATATTGGTATTGCAAGGATCAGAAAATATCCAGTAGGACAAACTACTGGCAATACTTATGGTACCGCTACCTTTTTGTTAAGAGGTGGTACCGCTGCTGGTCAAGCTTATCCTGCATATCAGGATATGGCTGTGGATGCAGGAGGAAACGTTTACCTGTCGGATTTTTATGCCGATAAAATCATGATGTTACCGATGGGAGGCAGTTCATCAAATGATTTGCAGACCTTTTCTGGAAATGTCATGTCGCCATGTGCTTTGTATGTTGATTTGAGCAATAACCAAATTTGGGTAAAGGAAGGAAGATACACAACCACAGGTACTATTAAAAAATTGAGTTTATATGGTTATTCGGTAAACCCTAGTTTACCACTTGGTCTTTCGCTTACGGCTAACGGTACCATTACAGGTACGGCAAGTACGGTAAACCCAAATAGGCAGTATACCATCACCGCAAGTAATGTTGGAGGTTTCTCAAATGCCAACCTTAACCTCGAAATACGACAAATTGCGGCACCAAATATCAGCTATGCTACCAATGTTTACAATTTGCCGATAGCACAAGCAGCCACTATTCCTACGCCAAATAATGCTGGGGGTTCATTTAACCAGCAAATTGGACCGTTAAAAGTAGATAAAGTATATAAAGGTGCTACCAAAATGCGAGGCTTTGCTTTTGATGCTGATGGCAATAAATACTTTTGTCAGCCCGATTCAAACAGGATCATGAAAATTGATGCTGCTGGAAAAATGTCTGTTTATATCTCAGGGCTGAACGAACCTTACGACATAGAGATTGACCGTAGTACGGGTGTCTTTTACTTCACCGAAAAAAAGGGCTTAAAGTTAAGAGCAATGTATGCAGGTTTTGCTGCACCTACCACGCTACTTACGGGTAGTGTAACCTCTATGGCCATTGATCAGGGAAACTATTTATACGCTTGTAATCCAGGATTAGGATTGATTTACCGATACAATTTAAAGACCAATGAATTAGAGACTTTTGCAAGTAATGTAGGTACACTATTCTGGATAGCCATCTATAATAACACAATCTATGGATTGACTGCAGAAGGAGTGATTAAAAAAATACCCATCAATAATCCAGCTTCCATTAGTACGGTTGCCAATTTGGGCGATTATGGTTATGAAATGGCCATGGACGATTATGGAAATATATTTGCGGCGTCTAGGTATATTTATAAAATTGCGGCAGGTAGCACAACACCTGAAAAATATATTATTCCAAATAACAATGCTTGGTATTTCGAAGGCTTAGGTGTTGACAAGGATAATAACCTATATGTAACCTCTGTTGCTTCTGGTTATCAAAGTTTTGAGGTGGTTAAAATTACAGCTGGAGGTTTTGTAATCTCGCCATCATTGCCAGCTGGACTTACTTTTAATAGCAATGGTACCATTACGGGTACGCCAACAACCATTACTGCAGTTAAAGATTATACGGTAAAAGCATCTAACCCACTGGGCGAGTCGAGCGCCGTAATCAAGATTGGGGTGAACAATGTACCCACCACTAATCTTCAATACGTATTCCCTTCCAATCTGCATCGAACAATAGCTTTGGGAGAAATTTTACCAACCGTAACAGGAGGTAAGCCTGATAATTTCAGTATTTCACCAACACTTCCTGATGGACTTGTTTTTGATACCAATACAGGTAAAATTTCAGGAACGCCAAGTGCAAACAAGGTAGCAACCACCTATACCATTACCGCTAACAATACAGCAGGTAATAAAACGGCCACCATTAATTTTGCGGTAACCGAAATTCCACCATCAAGTTTAACTTACACGATGGCAAGCAATGTTTTGCAAAAAGATATCACAGTAAACTTAAATCCAACAGTTACGGGTGGTACTACTGGTGTTGTTTATGCCATTAACCCAGCTTTGCCAGCGGGATTAAATTTCAGTACCAGCACAGGGGTCATTTCAGGTACGCCAACCACTATTACTGCACAAAAATCCTATACCATTACCATTAGCAATAATGGTGGTAGCCAGCAAACTAGTTTCAACCTTTCGGTAAAATTGGATCCACCTAGTAATTTAGAGTATGCTATTGATGCCAGTTTATTGCGTGATATTACGATTGCAAATGTAACACCAACCTATAATGGTGCGGGCGTATCAAGCTTTAGCATTACCCCAGTTTTACCTGCAGGATTAAGTTTTAACACAACTACCGGGATTATCTCTGGAAAGCCTACTGCAGTAAGTGCAGCTACCAATTACACCGTTACGGCCACCAATTTAGGAGGGAGTACTACTACAACCTTTTCATTGGCGGTAAGGGTTGATGCGCCAAGTGCTTTACAGTACACTCTTGCTAACAGTATTTTGCGCAATCAAGCAATAACCACGGTAACACCAACCTATAATGGTAGCCCAGCAGCATCTTTTAGCATCAGCCCAGCTTTACCTGCTGGCTTGAGCTTTAACACCACTACCGGAGCCATTAGCGGAACGCCAACGGTAATGACAACCTCTCAAAGCTACACGGTTACAGCTACTAATGACGGTGGAGTGGGTACGGTAATATTTCCATTGATGGTGAGGGTAGATCCGCCAATTAATTTGAAATACGATTTTGCACATACTAATTTTTTAAGGAATACAGCAATTCCTACAGTTACACCTACTTATACAGGTAGCCCGGCTACCAGTTTCAGTGTAAGCCCAGCTTTGCCTGCTGGCTTAACCCTTAATACCACTACAGGTGCCATTAGCGGTACACCAACAACGCTTACCGCTGCACAAACCTATGAGGTTACTGTGGTTAATGATGGCGGCAGTAGCAAAGTAAGTTTCTCATTATTAGTTACTGAACTTGCACCTACTGGTTTACAGTATACTTTTAGTAATTCATCGCTGCTTAGGGATATTGCAATAACAGCGGTACGTCCTTCTTATGGTGGCGGTACGGCAACTTCATTCATTGTCAGTCCAGCTTTACCTGCAGGATTAACCATTAATGCTGCAACAGGAGTAATATCGGGCACACCTACAATAATTAACGTAAATACGAACTACACTGTTACTGCTAGCAATACTGCAGGAAGTACTACAGCTTCATTTTATTTGTTGGTAAGGGTTGATCCGCCAACAAATTTACAGTATACCATTACGTCGAGTGTATTGAGAGATATTGCTTGGAGCAATAAAGTTCCTACTTATACAGGAGGCAGTCCTATTGCCAATTTTAGCATTAGCCCAGCTTTGCCTGCTGGTTTAAGTTTTAGCACTTCAACAGGAGTGATATCAGGTACCCCAACCGCTATTACAGCTAATAAGTCTTATACCGTTACAGCCACTAACGATGGTGGAAATACGGCATATTCATTTGATTTGGCTGTTCGTGTTGATGCTCCTACCAATCTTCGCTACGATTTTAGAGATACCGAGCTGCAAAAAGATGTGGCCATGTTTAGTGTTACTCCAAAATATAGCGGAAGCCCAACTAATACATTTAGCGTTAGTCCAAGTTTACCAACAGGATTGGTTTTTGACAGCTCAACAGGCCAAATATCAGGTACACCTACGGTATTAAGTCCTTTAACCAACTATACGGTTACGGCTAGCAACGACGGTGGTACGGGCAGTGTTACCTTCTCTTTATCTGTTTCTCGCATTCCAACACCAGAAATTACTTACGCTACCACTAAATATAGCTTTACTAAAGGAACGCCAATTACAGCGATACCAGCACCAACCAATACAGGCGCCCAATTTCCGCAACAAAGAATTGGCGAAGCATTGTACACGGGGCTGATACAGCCCACTGGAGTGGCTACCGATCATTTAGGGAATACCTACATTGCTGACTACGAAGGTGGAAATGCAAAAATCAAAAAACTAGAAAAAGACGGTACAGAAGTTGCCGACTTTGTATCGTCGGGATTAGGAACGATAGCTCCTTATGATTTAGCGGTAGACGTAGCTGGCAATATCTATATGACAGCTGGTAGTACCATTAAAAAAATTACCCCTACCAAAGTAATATCTGATTTTGTTACCGGCCTTAACAATGTTGGAGGATTATTTATAGACTCCGATAATGATCTTTACGCTGCTGAATTTAGTGCTGGGCAGGTTCTTAGATTTGCCAACTGTAATGCAGCGGCAAAAACTATCCCGGTAACAGGGCTTAATATCGGAGCAACCTTAGCTACTCCTCCAGAAAACCCGAGAGACATTGTAGTAGATAAACAGAAAAATATTTATGTGTTGCAGGCAGGTTTGTTGTCGGATAATCGGATATCTTTTATGTTCTTGTTCAAATACTTTGCTTCCGATAACTATGCAAAAGGTACCAGAAATCGCATACTCACCTCAGTAGATTTCAGTAGCTATATGACCATAGATAAAAAAGACAATTTATATATCAATACCGATGGAAATAGCATCATTATCTTAAATAACTATGTAGATAAAGGAGGTAGGCTTTACTCTCAATTACAAGGAGGTAAAATAAAAGGAATCTCTTTAGATGCTGATCAAAATGCATTTTATGCCTTAACTACAACCAATAGTGCTTTGGGTAAAAACTCGCAATTTGGTTATAATACTGCTGGCTTGCCAATCGGTTTGGTTTTAAATGCCAATGGTACCATTACTGGTACACCAACAACCGTAAAATCACAAACCAATTATACGGTTACTGCCAATTCATTTTATGGCAACAGTACAGGTACATTGCAAATTACCGTGGTTGATACCGTACCTAAATTCCAATATGCTCAACCTGACCAAGTGTTAACTACGGGGGTAAGCAATTTAAATATGACGCCAACTAAAACTGGCGGACCAATTGGTTCTTATTCGGTAACGCCAACAAAACTACCAGAAGGCATTAGCTTTAATACTACAACAGGTACTTTTAGTGGAACGCCTACCAAATTGCAAGATACCATTGGCACCTATGTGGTTGCTGCAACCAATACTGGCGGTATAGGAAAAGATACTGTTACTTTTAAAATCATTGATAAAAGTCCAAACAATTTGGCGTATCCAGCTAACTATGTGCTTTATGTGAATAAGCAATTTAGGGGAGAAGTACCCACCATTGCTGGTGGTGCGGTGACCAAATGGAGTGTTTCACCAGCATTGCCCGAAGGATTATCTATAGACACCTTAACGGGCGTGATTTTAGGTTATGCCAATATGACCAGCAGCGCGGCAAACTATACGGTGAAAGCTGAAAATAGTGGCGGCTCTATTACGGGTGTTGTTAACTTGACCATTAAGGATTTACCTCCAAGTATCTCTTATGCTCAGCAAAATGCCTTCAAATTTAAAAAAGATGAAACCATCACTAAAATAGCACCACCTGACAATACTGGCGGGCCGATAGTTTCATATAGTATCTCGGGACTACCTAGTGGTCTTACCTTAAATGCCGATGGTTCTATCTCTGGTAAGCCAAACAATTTAATGAAGCCTACCGAGTACAAAATCATAGCCAATGGTGGACAGTGGGGTAAGGACACTACTTCTTTAAGTATCGAAGTAATTTCGCTTCCTCCAAATACCATTGCTTATAATACTCCAATAACGCTAATTAAGGGAACTGCCATTACTAATATTAGTCCAACTTATACCAGCACTGGTGGCGATCCGGTAGAGCAATTTACCATCACACCAGAACTGCCTGTAGGATTAACCCTTAATCCAACCACAGGGGTAATAAGTGGAACGCCTTCACAAATTCTAGGCAGCAATGGACAGCTCTATTATGTAACAGCTACCAATGGGGCAGGAAGTAACAGTACTTCTCTAATATTCATGTTAAAAGATTTGCCTCCAGCAATTACTTATCAAACAGAGAATGTGCTAACCAAAGGCGTAAATGCTTCTTTGGATGTTAATTCAACAGGAGGTGCCGTAACCAAGTATACCATTAGCCCAGCATTGCCAGCAGGCTTATCGCTCGATTCACTAACAGGGCAAGTTCATGGTACGCCAAGCGCATTAACGCTTAGAGCGAAATACAGCATCACCGCAACCAACTATGGAAATCCGTCTAATACATCAGATTTCTATTTAACCATTGTAGATCAAAAGCCGGCCATTAGTTATGAGGCATCAAATCAACTGGTGAGAACCGTTGAAATCACGCCTATTACCGTAAATTCTACTGGCGGGGCGGTAATCAGTTACCAAATAAGTCCAGCTTTACCAGAAGGATTAAGTCTTGATGTGGCTACGGGAACCATTACCGGTACACCAACGCTAAGTACAGCAGAGAAAACTTATACGGTTACAGCAACCAATACAGGAGGTAGTATTACCACAACCATGAAAATTGCGGTGAAGAATGCAAAACCGGTAATTACTTACAACAGTGCGTACATATTCAACAAAAATGTAGCGGTAAGCGATATTGCTCCTCAATCTACTGGAGGTAACCAGCTTACCTTTACCATTAATCCTGCCACCTTACCAAATGGTTTGAGCTTTAATACCCAAACAGGGGTAATTAGTGGTACACCTATTGATACCGCAGTATTGCGTACCTATGAGGTACAGGCAGTAAATGACGGTGGTACCGATATGGCAACATTTACGTTGAAGGTGAATGAGAAAATCCCAGGCGACATTAGCTATGCCGATTTAACGGATGATTTCTATGTAGGTCATGCCATTAACCCTATGGTACCAATCGTTGCTGCCGATGGTGGTGCAATTGCTCGTTTTACCATTAGTCCAACCAATTTGGCTCCAGGATTATCTTTCAATACGCAAACTGGGGTGTTGAGTGGTACGCCTACGGCAGACTTTGTAAGGTCAAGTTATATCGTTACTGCGCATAACTCGGGCGGTAATAAGCAAACAACGATCACCTTTGCGGTCATTAAGCTTTCGGCAACCATCGCTAAAACAGACGTAAAATGTAATGGAAGTGCTACGGGAAGTGCAACAGTAACCGTTGTTGGCGGAAAAGCACCTTATAGCTACAGTTGGTCGCAGGGTGCTAACCAAGCCACGGCCAATAGTTTAGTAGCGGGAACTTATACGGTAGTCATTAAAGACGCAAATCAGACCACGATTACACGTACGGTGACCATTGAAGAACCTACGGCCTTAAGCATTACCAATATTTCAAAAGTTGACAATCAACAAAATGGGGCTGCAACGGGTACGGCAACAGCTACCGTTACGGGTGGCGTAAGCCCTTATACTTATTCATGGTCTGCAAATAGTAGCACTACTGCCACCGCAACAGGATTAAGTGAAGGAACCTATACCTTAACCGTTACCGATGCCAATAATTGTAGTGTTACAAAAACGGTATTTATTGATGCACCTCCAGCAGCACCAATAGGGTTGGTAGCTAAAGCGGGTAATGCATATAACACCCTAACTTGGTCGGCCAGTCCAGAAACTGATTTGTCGAGCTACAAAGTATATGGAGGTACTTCAGCCAATCCTACCACTTTACTGCAAATGATTACGGCACCAATTGCTACTTATACACATAACAATCTCAACAATGGAACACCTTACTATTACCGAATTACCGCGGTTGATAAAGGCGGATTTGAAAGTGCATACAGTACACAAGTAACAGCAACCCCACAAGGCACACAAAGCATTTCATTTGCCTTATTGCCAGCTAAAACTTATGGCGATGCAGATTTTAGTGCAGGTGCTACAGCAAGTTCAGGATTATCAGTAACCTATACTTCAGACAATCCATCGGTGGCCACTATCGTAGCAGGAAAAGTACATATTGTGAGCGCGGGAACAGCTAACATTACCGCTACTCAAAATGGTGATGACAAATGGCTTGCTGCGGTAAGTCAAACCCAACAGCTTACTGTAAATAAAAAGGCATTAACCGTTTTGGCCAGTGCGCAAAACAAAACTTATGATGGAGGTTTTACGGCCACGGTAAGCTTAACTGATGACCGCATCACAGGCGACCAACTCACTGCTGCTTATGCTATGGCAATGTTTGGCGATAAGAACGTGGGCACCAATAAGAGTGTAGCCGTTTTTGGAATTACCATTAGTGGTACCGATGCCGCTAAGTATTCAGTAAATGCTACAACAAATACTTCGGCAGCCATTACTCCTAAAGCACTTACGGTGACTGCAGAAAATAAAACAACCATTCAAGGTTTGGCACTGCCGGCTTTAACCGCTAAATATGCAGGCTTTATCAATGGAGAGGACAGCAATAGCTTAACAACCCTTCCATCATTAAGCACCAATGCAACCAGTACCTCACCACAAGGTGATTACCCAATTGCAGTGACGGGAACTACCGCACAAAATTATAGCATCACCCATATAAATGGCATGCTTACTGTAATGCCCGGAACGCCAACAAGTTTAACCTTTAACCAAGGTTTGCTATTGGAAAACAGTGCTTCGGATACTACTGTGGGTGTTTTAAATAGCAATGCCCCAGATCCAAATGCGGTGTTTACCTACAGCTTAGTTGCTGGTGCCGGAGATACCGATAACAGTAAATTTAGAATTACGGGCAATAGCATCTATACCACAGCAGTATTTGATTATGAAACACAAAATAGCTTCAATATTCGTGTAAGAACAACCACTCAGTACGGTTCAAGTTTAGAACAAACATTTGTTGTTCGTGTAACCGATGTAAACGAGGCGCCAACTTTGGCCGACATTGCCAATCAGACCATTTGTTATACTTCTGCTACGCAAACAGTGTCACTGAGCGGAATTACTGCTGGTCCAGAAACGGGTCAAAGTGTTACGGTAAGTGTAACTAGCAACAACAGCCGTCTATTTAGCTCGCTTACCGCTGGCAATGTAAACGGAGGAAATGCGCTGGTTAATTACAGGCTTGCTTCGGGACAAAGTGGTTTGGCCACTATTACGGTAACCATTACCGATAATGGCGGTACAGCTAATGGTGGGATAAATGTAATCAGTAAAACCTTCGACTTGTTGGTGAATGCCTTGCCTGAAATAGAGATTACTTCTGATTTGGGGACTTCAATCTCTAAGGGGCAAACGGCGACTTTAACCGCTACTGGAGGTGTTACTTACCAATGGTCTGGCCCATCAGGAATGATAGGAGATAGGAATAGTGCTACTTTGAAAGTGAGACCTGACCAAGCAAGCAGTACCTATACCGTAACGGTAACCTCTGCTGCAGGATGTACTTCTACGCAACAAATTACCCTAACCACTGCCGAAGATATTCGTCAGCTTACTGGAACAAATATCGTTACACCAAACGGCGACGGAGTAAACGATTACTTGATCATCAGAAACGTTGACCTATATCCAGATAATGAGTTGGAAATTTTTGATAGAGCAGGTAGGAAAATCTATACTAAAAAAGGATACCAAAACGAATGGAATGGAATGCTTAATGGAGTGCCATTGGCCGAAGGAACCTACTACTATATCATCAACTTCAAAAATGTAGGAAAGTACAAAGGTTTCATTACAATTATTAAAGACTAATCAACATTAATGATCCAGAAGATGAAG
>NZ_JAELTX010000095.1 GCF_016429065.1 Pedobacter sp. ASV17 | reverse complement strand
TATGGCCTAATTGTGAAAGCACAATAGGCATCGCTAGAACTAGATTATCTTTATAGTAAGACTTGTATTTGGCAAATGAATAAGTGAACATACGCCGCAAAATTCGGAATTTTAAACGGGATTATTCTCTGATAAACGTCAAACTCGTATTTCGTTGACAATCAAACAGCATCTAAAATTTAGGATTTTCCACTTTTAAGTCAGCCATCACGTAATACTCTTCCTTTTCGGTAATATGCGGCAATATAATGCCCGACAAAATAAGGTTAACGATGATTTTCTGTGCTTTTCGATAAGCGCTTCTGGTCAGTTTGCTAAATTCCTTCAGTGTAATACGACCATTGGCATCAAGATATTCCAACAAAATCTTTTCCTGTGCTGAGTAGCTGATGAATGTACCTTCCTCATGATTATCCTTTTTGAGTACATCTATTAAAATTTTGCTAGCCAACACCGTTTTATCCTGTACCCTAAAATAAACCCACCATTTGCCCTGTTCATCCAAAGCATAGTGAGGTTTTACATCACTCTTTGGAATTTCGGCTACCAATACCAATTTATCATCCACCAAATACTCTTCAAAGCGAGGTTCAATAGCGGGTTTACAAAACTGATGCGCCGCCTTGTTCACCATGTATTTTTCTTCCTCTTCAGATTTTACGCCTTTAATCGATCCATCATCAGCCACACCAATAAGCAGCCGTCCGCCTTGATTGTTCGCAAAGGCTACCAGCGTTTTGGCAATCTTTTCGGCTTTACTAATGGTCTTTTTAAAGTCTAAGCTAACATTTTCGCCTTCAAGGATCAATCTTTTAATATTCATTTCAGACCAATTAAATTAATTCGCGGATCAGAACTATTCTCTAAACTTTACACTTTATAACTCCCCACTAAATAGCCACTCGTTGTTTTTCTCCAGGAAACTTAATTCTCAAATACACTTCATTCATCACCGTAGCACAAAGTTCACCCTGTTGATTATAAAGCTCCATAGGGTAGGCCTTTACAAATTTTCCATATTCGTTTAAGGCTGCCTCAGCCTCTGCCATCATTTCATCCGTGATTTTCAAGGTGAAGTATAAGCTGGTAAGTCCAGGCTTAATGTATTGGATAGAGGCACTTTTAAGCCAAACCCTACATTTATAGCCTCTGCGCTGCATTAATTGATCAAACAAAATGGCATAAAAAGGGTCTGTGGCGGCATAAATAGTTCCGCCAAAAATAGAACCATTATAGTTTCTATTTAAAATGCTATTGCTAATTTTCACATCAACCCCTCTAAATCCCTTGTGGAACTTTTTCACCCAAATACGCTGAAACAACAATGGTGGATATAAACTCAGTGCCCATTTCAGGGTTCTCTCAGAAACAATCATGATAGCTAAATATCAACATTTGCATTCAAGTAAAAAAGCTTTGTGTAAAACTTAACCTGAGCGTAACTTTTAGTTACAAACACATCGGTCAAATACCTCGAAAAATCCAATTCAATTACCATTCGATAAAATCTGTATATCTGTGGCTTTTTGGTTTATTGCTGCAATATTTTGTAACATTTCTAAAGTGTCTAAAACTTTTCCACAATGGCACTTAAAGTGTAGCTTATTTTGCTAAATTCGCAAGGTTATAATAAAACAATAATCTTGTGTTTAGCGATAGGCAGTTAGTGTAAAAAAGCGCTCAACTTATCAAGCAAATGCAAAACATAGAAATTTATGGCAGAAGATTTAGAAAATCAAGAGAACGATAAGATTATCCCCATCAATATAGATGAGCAGATGCGTACTGCTTACATCGATTATTCGATGTCGGTAATTGTGAGTAGGGCATTACCTGATGTGCGTGATGGTTTAAAACCAGTGCACCGTAGGGTACTTTATGGAATGTTAGACCTAGGTGTAGGTGCAGGCAAGCCATACAAAAAATCAGCACGTATTGTAGGTGAGGTACTAGGTAAGTATCACCCTCACGGCGATTCATCGGTATACATGACCATGGTACGTATGGCCCAACCTTGGAGCTTACGCTACATGATGGTTGACGGACAAGGTAACTACGGTTCTGTGGATGGTGACTCACCAGCGGCCATGCGTTATACCGAGGCCCGTTTCCAAAAAATTGCAGAGGAAATGTTAGCCGATATCAATAAGGATACGGTAGATTTCCAAAACAACTTTGACGACTCCTTGGAGGAACCAACAGTATTGCCTTCAAAAGTGCCAAACCTGTTAATTAATGGTTCTTCGGGTATTGCGGTAGGTATGGCCACTAACATGGCGCCACACAACCTTACAGAAACCATCAATGCCACTATTTCATACATTGACAACAGGGAAAGTACGATTGCTGACTTGATGAAGTTCATTAAGGCACCTGATTTTCCAACTGGAGCCATTATATATGGTTACTCTGGCGTACAGGAAGCTTTTGAAACAGGTAGAGGCCGTATTGTAATGCGTGCTAAAGCTGAAATTGAAACCATCAAAGAACGTGAAGTAATCATCGTAACCGAAATCCCTTATTTGGTGAATAAAGCCATGATGATTGAGCGTACTGCTGAATTAATTGGTGAGAAAAAAATCGAAGGTATTTCAAATATCAAAGACGAATCCAACAAAGATGGTATCCGTATTGTTTACGAAATCAAGAGAGATGCCAACGCGAATGTTGTATTAAACAATTTATTTAAACAAACTGCGCTACAAAGCTCATTTAGTGTAAATAACATTGCTTTAGTAAATGGTCGTCCACAGCTATTAAATCTTAAAGACCTTATCCATCATTTTGTTGAACACAGACATGATGTGATTGTTCGTAGAACACGTTATGAATTGGCAGAAGCCGAGAAACGTGCACACATTTTAGAAGGTTTATTGATCGCCTTAGATCATATTGATGAAGTAATCAAATTGATTCGTGCATCAACTACGCCTGAAGAAGCGAGAACAGGATTGATGGAAACCTTTGGTTTAACCGATATTCAAGCTCGTGCCATCCTAGACATGACCCTACGTAGGTTAACAGGACTAGAGCGTGATAAAATCAAAGAAGAGTACGCAGAATTGATGAAAACCATCGAGTACTTGAAATCTATCTTAGCAGACGAAGGTTTGCGTATGCAGATCATCAAAGATGAGTTGATTGAAATGCGTGATAAATACGGTGATGAGCGTAGAACAACGATCGTTCACTCGGCCGAAGATATGAGCATGGAAGACTTCATTGTAGACGAAGAGGTAGTGATTACCATTTCACATGAAGGCTATATCAAACGTACCCCAGCTTCTGAATATCGTACACAAAGCAGGGGAGGCAAGGGCTCTAAAGGAAGTGATTCAAGAAATGAAGACTTTATTGAGCACCTATTAATTGCCACCAACCACAACTATATGTTGTTCTTTACCGAAGCAGGTAGATGTTTCTGGTTAAGAGTTTATGAAATTCCAGAGGGTACACGCCAAAGCAAAGGACGTGCCCTACAAAACATCATCAATATTCCTAAGGAAGAAAAAGTGAAAGCCTACATCAAGGTGAAGAACTTAAAAGACCAGGAATATCTGGAGAACAACTATATCATTATGTGTACCAAAAAAGGTACCATCAAAAAAACTTCTCTAGAAGCTTACTCTCGTCCACGTGTAAATGGTATCAACGCCATCAACATCAACGAAGGAGATCAATTATTAGAAGCTAGCTTAACTACAGGCAGCAGTGAAATTGTAATGGCATTGCGTTCAGGCAGGGCAATTCGTTTTAACGAAAGCACGGTTAGACCAATGGGCAGAACAGCCACTGGTGTACGCGGGGTAACTTTAGCTCATGATAAGGATGAAGTAGTGGGCATGATCGCTATCGACAGTCCTGATGCTACGGTATTGGTAGTTTCTGAAAAAGGATACGGAAAACGTACCGATATTGAAGACTACAGGGTAACCAACCGTGGTGGTAAAGGTGTTAAAACCATTAGCATTACCGATAAAACAGGTGATTTAGTAGCCATCAAAAACGTAACTGATGCTGATGACTTAATGATCATCAATAAATCAGGTATCGTGATTAGAATTGCGGTAAGTGAGTTGAGAGTGATGGGTAGAGCCACTCAAGGCGTAAGATTGATTACTTTAAAAGGTAACGATGAAATTGCTTCTGTTGCTAAAATTGACCATGAAGATGAAGAAGAGGAAATCGAAGGGTTAGCAACTGATGAAAACCCGAGTGGAGATGCCGAAGCAAGCAATGAAAGCGAAAACAACGCTTCAGAAAATTAAATAATTGCATAAATTTAAACCGAAATCCATCACGATTGTTAAAAAATTCAGTAATATCGTGATGGGTTTCCCGTTAAAGAACAATAATTTATAAATACATGAAAAAGTTAATTTTAAGTGTAGGCGTGATGAGTTTATCAGTATTTGCCTATGCCCAAAAATCAGAAGTTGCCGAAGCAAAAAAATCTTGGGATCTATTCCAAGCAATGAATCAGGCACAAAACCTTCAAAAGAATTTGGCAGGCCTAAACAAAGGCTTAACCCATACTGATGCAGCCATCGCTAATGAAAAAACCAAAAATACGGTGGAGCCATGGTCTTTAAGAGCATCTTTGGCTTCGGCAATTGCTTTGTTAGACACCACTAGCGAAGCAAATTCAGCTGCTAAACAAAAAATTGCAGAAGAAGCAATTGTTCAAGCAGAATCTTTAGATAAAAAAGGCGAACAAAAAGACGCTATTGCGAATGCGAAAATCAACATCAACAACGCTATTCAATCTAGAGGTATCAGAGCCTATAATAAAAAAGATTACGCTACGGCATTCAAAGTATTCACCGAGATTACAGAGAAAAACCCAACAGATACTTCAATGTACCTAAATGCGGGTGTAGCGGCAAAGCAATCTAAAAACTACGCTGGTGCAGTTAAAAATTTCAAAAAAGTAGTAGAGCTTGGCGGACCAGATTCAAAAAACCTTTTATTGGAAGCCATCAATATTGAATTGGTAAATTTAAAAGATACCACTGCAGGTTTGGCAACTATTGATCAAGCTTTGAAAAAATTCCCAGATGATCCTGATTTTGTAGGTACCCAAACAGATATCTATATTGTTAGAGGTGAAATCGAAAAATCTCAGGAATCTCTAGGTAAGTTATTAGCTAAAGACCCTAACAAAGCAATTTATCACTTCCTTTTGGGTGAAACTTACTACAAACAAGCGCTTAACGTACAAGTTGAAAGACAAAAAATCGATTCTAAAAAAGTAAAAGAGTACAATGCTCTAACTACTAAAATGACAGGATTGATCGACAAATCATTGCCTTACTACAAAAAAGCACTTGAATTAGATCCTAAAGCAGTACATACTTTAGAAGCTTTGAAACAAATTTATGCGTTCAAAAGCGATACAAAAAACTACGAAGAGACTAAAAAACTTTTAGATGCTCTTCAGCCAAAACAATAATTAACTGAGCAATCAGCGAATTAAAAAGGGAGATAATTAAACATTATCTCCCTTTTTTTAGTTATTTTGTATAAAGCTTTTTATACCAATGCGTAAATTACTTTTCAATATACTTACTCTATCATTATTTAGCCAGCTGGCATTTTCTCAAGGTTCACAAATTAAAATAGCCAATAATAGTTTGGCCAAGCTACAAAATAGCATTGCCGAAAAAGCGGACGCTAAAAAACAATTGACCATCATAGGAGAGGGGATTAAAGCCATTGATCTTGCCGAAAAAGACAAGAAAACCAAAAACTGGCCAGAAACATGGGCCATCAAAGCCTATTTTAGTTCGTACATAGCGCTCATTGATGAAAACGAAACCAATGCAGACAAATACTTCCAGTTGGCACAAGATGCATTAGTACAAGCTACGCAATTAGATAAATTCCAATCCAACACTGAGCTAATTAAAGCCGCCAATCACAATATCCACGTTAAAAGATTACGTAAAGGAACAGAAGCTTTCCAACAAAATGATTTCGCTGTAGCTTACGACTTATTGAAAGATGTAAGTGACTTTATGCCTGCAGACACTTTACTAGCCACCAACGTGGCCATTTGCGCACAAAATCTACAACAATACAACGATGCGCTTTCGTACTATATCAAAGCCAAAGAAAAAGGAGCAAAAAATCCAGCCTTGTTTCAAAACATCGCCAACATATATGCTTCCAAATTTGAAACCGAATTAGCCATTAAAACCTTAGAAGAAGGGCTTGCATTAAACGCTTATCATCCGTTGTTGACCAATGATTACATCAATCTATTGCTAGACACCGAACAATACGAGAAAGCCACTAGAGCCATCGAGACTTCTTTAAAAACCGATAAAAGAAGTAAGCTATTGTTTTTCCTATACGGCTATTTACAGCAAAATCATGTTAAAAATATTGCTACAGCAGAATTATCATATCAAAAAGCACTAGAGGTAGATTACAATTATTTTGATGCACTTTATCAGTTGGCTTTGGCATACATTCAAGATGCCAATCAAGCCTTAGCACAAAAAGACAATCAGAAATTTGCGGCCAATATCAACCGAGCCGAATATTCATTACTAAGAGCTCACGAGATCAACATCAATCATAAAAATACCATCAAACTATTAATAGATATCTATACTCGTAAAAATAGACTCGATAAAGTACAAGAGCTTAAGCGTAAACTTAACGAGTTCTAAATAATCCTATATTTTCTTTAAAAGTATGATAAACAAAGATTGGAGAGAGGTTTAAGAAATACAACTTAACATAACGTAAATTATATAACAGGTTTAGAGCGAAAGAACAGCGAAAAGCGTGATGCTTCGCAGTTCTTTGACTTCTGACCTTTAGGGATTTTGGCTGGCTAAAAATCATGAAATTGTTTATTTACTAATTTCTAATTGACACTCTATGAATTTAGGTGGTCTAATGTCTTGGGGTGCTAAAACTTCTACAGACATTTTGGGTACAACTACGTTGTTGTCCCAATTACCAACCGAAACGATTGATGCCGTCAAAGTTGTACAGAATGTTTCCGAAGATTGGAAAGCTCCCGTTTTAGCGGCTGTATCTTCTTTGCTTATTCAAGCACTTTTCAAGATTGGAAAAAAAGGGCTTTCATTGCTTGATAAGGTTTTGACTAAAAAGTCAAAGCCGCAAGTTGAAGAGCCAAAAACAAACTAAAAACTTCATTTATGAAAGACTATCGTATTTGCTTCACAAATACGCATGAGTTTATTGTTCACGGTTTGAACCGTAACGATGCTATTAAACGTGGAGTTATTCAAACACATGGGCTTTTAACTAAGACCCGACAAAGAAAAAATTTAAGGTATTGTAAACTAGCTTAATAGTTATGGGAAAGAAAATATTTATTCCCGATTTGAGCGCTTTGGAAATTGTGCTTAGTCGTCCCATTCATCAACCGTTGGTAACGGAAAAAAGAGAATGGCTTTTTAAAACAGGTATTTTTGATGTTTTCCGAGTTTTCGGAACTCCTCTTGATACTTATATAGCAACATTCGGCGGCAAAAATGCCGTGATTAGGAATGATGAATTTTTGGGGTCTTACCCCTATCACTTTTTGACTCTCGCTCATTTGGAGAATTTTGTTGATGACCCATCTATTGAGCCTAGTTTACTTCTAATCGATTAATTATGATTGCAGTTTTATGCGCGTTAGAGAAGTCTTTCTATAAAACTCTTCCAGATCTGGAAGTTTATGATAAGCAAAGGAATGCTTATACTTTTAACCTGGATATTCCTGTTATTGCACATCCGCCGTGCCAACAATGGTCAAGACTTAAGTCTTTTGCTAAGTTTGACCGGGAGGAGAAAGATCTGGCTTTTTTTTGTTTGGAGAAAATAAAAAAAAATGGCGGTATTCTAGAGCATCCTGCTGGCAGCTCATTTTTTAAGGAGGCGGGAATTAAACCAACTATTTCAATTGATCAAAGTTGGTTTGGTTTCAGCTGCCGAAAAAGAACCTATTTGTATTTTCACGATTGTAAACCTTTAAGTTTTCCATTGAGCTTTGATCTGGTTACCAAACGTGTACCAGATCTCGCGCAGGATATGCGAAGTTATACTACTCCCCAATTTGCAAATTGGTTAATTGATTGTATTAAAAAAGCCTAGTTCCAGTAAGCTTTATAACATACTGGAACCTGTCTCACTATTGAGACTACCCTCTATCCTATCTATGCCCTCGAATATGGCTCTAAACTACTCGAAATCAATTCATTTATTCATTAATTACAAAATTTAAACTCAAATGGCTAGAAGAGGTCGTTGGTCACGCTTTAGACAGCGTACTAGGGTTATTGTTCAAAGGGTTCGTAGTCGTTCCCGCCGCCCGACATCATTTGTCAAAAAGAACAAAACAATGTTAATCGTCCTTGCTTTGGGCGTTGGTGCTTACATTTTTAGAGACAAGATAAAGGAGCTTGTAGCCAAAAAGGCGTAACAATGAATTATGATTGTTAAAATCAATGAAACCAGAAGGCACGAAGCACAGAATCAGACCGTGAACGGTTTGAATATTTCTTGCTTGCTTGAAAGTGCCGCAGTTAATACAGTTGTGCCAGCAACAGGTTATAATACTACCACGGGTTTTGACCCCTCTCAAATTAATATTGAAGTAACTTTATTGAGGACAAACGCACAAGGTGAGAGAAATATGCATACTATTATGAATGCAAATCTTGCTGTTTTGGGTCAATACAATACTATTCTACAAGGTGGTAACCACTGGAGAAAAGGTCTTGTATTGCAGAAACGTGCTTCGGGAGCTACCCAAATTGTTACCAGAGGACTTTTTGTTTATTTTGGTGGTCACATCAATATAAAAAGCGATGATTTGTTAACGGTAACCGTTACTGTTAACCGTGGTACTTTTGGTAGTTCAATTAGTGCTCCTAATTCTACTATTCAAGTTGAGTTGAATCCTAGTATTGGAATTGAGACTGCTATTCACCGTTTTCATCACTATGCTGTTCAAGCTAGTCAGAATCAAGACACTGTTTCGTTAGGTGATAACGTTATGAGGGTAGCTCTTTTGTCGTTTAATACAGACGCTGATAAGCCAATCTTTAGAAGTTGCACAATGGCTAGTGATCGTCTCGACTGGAATGCAAATGAACAAGAGCTTATCACTCGTCATTTGAATCAATTCCCGTTTAATTATACTGACGTTTTGTTAGATGATTTAGCAGAGAATGTTCCCCCGCTTGCTTTCCCTCACACTCGTCTGATTCATTTTGGCGAAGAGATAGACCAATGTCGTGTGCAATTCACTATGAATCCTGCTAACGTTTTGCAAGCTGAAAATTATGTGGCGTATACGTCATATATTACTTCTATCGAAATTCTTAGTAAGGCTAGGAATTTGAAAGCAAAGCACGACGCTTCTGACGAAGGTAAGGTTAAGGTTTCCATTTAATTAATTCTATTTTTTAACTGAAGTGTGACTTTGCTGCACTTCTTAAACACCTTATTATGGGATTTTTAAAAAACCTTTTTAAGAAAAAGCCAGGTGGTACTTTCTTTGGCAATCTTTTGAGAGGTGTGTCTAGTGCCGCTACTGGCGGTATTCTTGGTAGTGGTGCTAATCGTATTGAGGTTGGTCAGACAGCAACCAATAAGGATATTGCCGCCGATCCAAGCAAGTCCGTTACATTTGCTGGTCAAGCTGCAACCCAATCCGCTGACGGTACTATAACAATGACACAACCTCTAAAAGAGGTCGTCATCACGCCTCAAGCTATACAGAATCAACAACCTGCATGGCTTGAGAAGCTCGGGGACAAACTAAGCTACTTGGGCGGTCGAACAACCGAACAAACTGCTGTTGGAGTAGATAACAAAACGTTGATGATTGTCGGCGGTGGTTTATTTGCCCTTGTTCTTGTGATGATGTTGAACAAAAAGTAATTACCTAAAAATTTATTCTCTTATGAGATTGCCAGAAATGTTGGTCACAACGCTAGAGCGTTACATCCCTATAAATAAACAAGATTTAGCGGTTTTGAGGGGTGAATTAACCGATAGATATTTAAACATTAATAATTCGATTAAAATGAAAAATGAAAAAAATGCTCCTGTTTTAAAGGAGATTGAAGAAGTGAATCAAACTTTGGACGGTTTAGACCCACACAGTCCAGAGTATCAAGAGAAGTTGTTAAAAATGGAAATTTTGACTAAAAAACTTGAAGAGAAAACTCTTTTAGAAAAAACTGTCGGTTTTTTGGAAAAGCCAATTGTAAGAGTTTTACTTATGGTTGGTTTTTTAATCTTTTCTCGTTGGTTGATTAAAAGATTGACTGAAAAACCAAAGGAGACGGAAGAGCCAGAAAATGAGGAAATTCCTCAACAACAACCCCCTTTTTTCAATCAAAGTTGGAATCCTTATGGAAGTAACGGAGGGTATTGGGTGCAAAATCCTCCCCCTTCCCAACAACCTTGGCAAAATTCTAATAGGAGATAATTAAAAAGGCACTGATCAGTGCCTTTTTTCATGTTATGAAAATTTTTAACCCAGACGGTACTACTCGGCTTCTAGGCAAGTCGATACCGAACATTTTTGTCTGGATACTTCTCGCCATTGCTGTTTTATTGGTTATTAAAATTGGCAACATTTTCAGCTCAATTTTTAATAAAATCAAATCCTTTTTAGGTTTTGATGATACTCAGCAACGTGATGATATCCAAAAAACAATCATTAATGAGATTAAAAAAGACCCAGCAGTTCAACCCCAGATGATTGTAGCAAATGCTACCAAAGCTCAGAGACTGGAAGAAGCTATGCAGGGTTTTGGATTTGATGACGATGCTATTTACGAGATTTTTGCCACCATAAGCGGCCCAAATATGATGAAGGCTATTTATACTTATTTCGGTACTCGTACTATCCGCAAAGCGTATTTCTTTACTCATACTGGCGATTTAGGTTCATGTTTACGTGACCGCCTATGGAGCTATCAACTAAATAGAAAATTAAAGGATGGTTTTACTATTAATCAAAAATTGGCATGGATATAAAAGAGTTTAGCTCTTCTGAGAAAGAGTTGATGTCTGTTGATTTTATTTTACTTTTTATTCGCCGTAGGTTTCCGCAAAAACAGATTAAAAGCGTAACTCCTTGGTCTTTTACTGTTGGTTCAAATAACAATGGCGAAGATTTGCCAAACTCTTATGAGTTGACCAATAAAAGTTTATTCTATGGTAAGCTTTTTTTGAGCGTCAACCCTAATGATAATCCATTAGCAAATGAGAAAATTAAAATTAAATACCAGTCGTATTTTAATGATAAGCCTTTCTTTAAACATATTACTAGACAAGTTGAAATGGAAAACATCATAAATGAAAATAGTTTTTCAGACGAGCTTTTCGATGAGTTGACAATTGAACAGCAATCAAACAAATACGACGTGTATTTTACTTTCGTTGGTTTTAAACTCGATTACAATTAAAGATGGCAAAGAAAAAAAAGGAAATAAAGCATGACCAAGGCTGTTATGCTTTAATGTTTGCCTTGCTTGGTTCAGCAAGCAGTACTCTCTATTATCAACCGTATACTAGATTGGTGTAATGAGTGGTATGATGGCCCAAAAGCTCAGCCGTGAAGGAACAGTAGCGTATGAGCAGTTATTAGAGCTTCAGAAGCTCAATAAATCTGAACTTTATAAATTGGCAAAGGAGTTTGCTCCCAATTTGGCTATTACCCCTGTTACAAAGACTTTTTATATAGGGTTTAATGAAAATGCTGAAAACGTACTTAATTTTGATGGTCGTTATTTCGGCTATTTTTATTGCTCACTTTCATTGATGCGTACTGGTAACAGCAACAACAGTTATAAAAGTAGCGTAGCTAGGGTTTATGATGGTAATTCAGTTGTTAGTGAACTCACAAGAATGGTTCACGGTGATGACATCCTTTCATGGGGTAATGTGAATAATCATTTTCTTGGCTTTGGTACGGCTATGATATTAAGCCGTTTTGATAACCAAATCAATCAACATTCATTTCATGTGCAATTTATTGGTTATAAGTTGGGCGATTCAGAACCAAATCCCGAGTTACCCGAAAACCCTAGCGAAGCTATTATATATGTTGAAACATCGGGGAATGATTCAACTGCTGTAATTGGTGATGCAACTAAACCTTTTCTTACCATACAAGCGGGTTTGGATGCGTCCGTTTCTTATTTTAAAAGAACGGTTAATATTGGTATTGGCCGTTTTGCTGCTCCGACTTTGGTTGGAGAAAATACTCATTTTAGAGGTGCTAGCAATCCCATTCTTAATGATGAGGTAAACCCTACTCAATTGATTGGTGGAACTGTTATTATTGGAACTATGAGGTTTACCGTTAGTGATATATCGGTGAAGGATTTGGGTGTTGATGTAGGTCCTACGACTGCTGGGTATATGGATGCCTTTGTTTTTGCTGCTCCTTGGAATGGTTCAGAGTATACAGTCAAGTCTAGCAATTTATCTTTGATAAATTGTACTACTCTGATCAATGAAAGCGATGCACCGCACCATGGCGTATTGTTCGAATATTGTAGCGGTGTTTATGTTGACAACGTTAAAACGGTAAACGGTATGTTTGGTTTTGCTTTGAAGTCCACCGATATTGAAGCGAAAAGTTTATCAGCTAGGAACCACTCTAATAGTGGAATCATAGTGAAGTCTGATGGCTATAATCCAGTTACGAAAAATATTTTTGTAGATGGATTTAACTATACTGGTGTTATTCCCTCAAATCGCGAAATTTGTATTCTTAATTTTTCTGGTACGTTGGAAAATGTTTTTATTTCCAATGTTGAGCCAACTATTACGTCTTACACTAAGAGTGGTAACCCTACCAATGTTATTATTACTGACACTTCAAATCAACCTCTAGAAGCTATTGAGTAATGAAGAAAATTCAATTATTGGGTAACCTTGGCAAAGATGCCACGGTTACCCAACATGGTGAAAACCATGCGCTAAACTTTAGTATAGCCACAACCGAACGTACAAAAGTATCGGGCGTTTGGGGCGATTTAACAACGTGGTCAAATATTACCTATTGGGGAAAAAAAGAAACTGTAGACAAACTTTCTTTTCACTTGAAAAAAGGAAAAAAGGTTTTTGTTGAGGGTTCTTTTTATTCCACTCTTTTTAAAGATAAGATAGTTAATAATGTGACCGCTCAAAACCTTACTTTATGTTAAAGTACAAATCAAAAATTTCTAATTATACAGAATTTGATAACAAGGTTAACGAAGTCTGTAAATTTTTGAATATCCAACCAGAATGGCTTTATGAGGTTTTTAATATTGAAACAGCGGGTACCTTCTCTCCTAGCATTAAGAATGCGGCGGGTAGCGGTGCTACGGGATTGATTCAGTTTATGCCGTCAACCGCTCAATGGCTGGGTACAACTACCGCCCAACTTGCTAAGATGTCTAATATTCAGCAATTGGATTGGGTAAAAAAATACTTTGTTTCCATGTTTAAAAGTACTGGTGTACCGAAGTCTTTTTTTGACCTTTATCTGGTAGTATTCCAACCCGCTTGGGTCGGCAAGCCCGATAACGCAACACTACCACAAAGCGCATATTCTATGAATCGTGGTATTGACCTTAATAAGGATGGTATTATTACAAAAGGTGAGTTTAGAACTTGGGCCACTAAAAATATCAAAGGCTTTTCATCGGCTTTAGTTGATACTGCAAAAAAGCAGTGTCCCCACTGCTTGCAGTACTTTTAGCAGTTGGGGTTTATTTCTATTTAGATAAGAGAGGGTAATTCCCTCTCTTTTTTTATGTCATTACGTCCAAGACCCCCACGGGAACTGCTTTTAGTTTTGGACGTAATATCTTTTACTAATGTCTGATGATCTGTCCCAGGTCATGGACGTAATTTTAATTGTATGGCTTTAAGAAAAATATGTAAATGCTGTAAACGCAAACGTGAGGTACAGCATTTAGAGGTTATTGGTTACGCACATAACAATGGTCGAATTTGGATTTGTAAAAATGGCGATCAAGGTTTTATTGGTTGTAAACATTTTGAATGGGAGACTTTAAGGACTTTGTATTTAGAAGATAAAAAAAGATTTTTTTCTGATGTGGAAAAACGTACCGAAGAACATCGTAAAAAGCTCTTTGGTTCTTGGCGTTAAAATATTACGTCCAACACTTCGCTCAGAGCATATTGTATAACCAACTGTAAACTATATGACACAAATTTGTAAGGCTTGCGGTCGCAAGCGTAAAAAGCTATTGCTTTCTCCTATCGCTCATCAACACAGATATTCATTTATATGGCTGTGTAGAGAGGGTTATATTTCAATTTACGGCTGTGACCCTATTAACTGGGAAAAAGTCCGTAGTTCTTACCGTAAAAAGGAAAAATTATGATTGACACAATAGTACTACGTATTCATGATTGTCATAAATACAGTCATGTTACTAAATATATAGAACAATTAGAAACCCAAAACTATGTTAAAAAATTTCATCATTCGGAGCTGGTATCTCTCGACCAATCTAGCGTATTATATGGCGATACTGGTAATATCCTTACTATGTCTCATCGGTCTACTATCGGTGTGGCTAGTTCTCATTATAATGTCGTCGTACAGAATAATTATAGGCGCAACTACATTGAAATAAATTTTTCTATACCTAAATATGTTTTTTCGAATAATGTTTGCCAATTTATAGATCAGCATGACCAAAGTACAAAGCATACTTTTGACAAGCTTTTAAACTTGCTTCAAAGGTTTTTTGTTGAATATTTTCCGATGCCGCCCGATTGGGAAGATGTAGAGGTAAATAGAATAGACTTTTGTTTTAATCAGTTCTTTCTTTCTAAAGGTGATGCTTTGCGATATCTCGACGAACAAAGGAATTTAAATATACATCAAGCTAGAAGTGATAAGAATAAGTTTAGTGAATACCACGGAACATCTGTTCAATACGTTACCGCTAATTATTCCTTTAAAATTTATCATAAGGGTACTGAATTTAAAAAGAATGATTACGTGAAACTTTTAAAGAACAATCCTAAAGGTTTTGATATACCGCAATTAGCAGATACAGCCGATAAGATTTTGCGTTATGAGTTGACAGCTAGAAAATCTCTTTTGAATTATATTTTTAAGCAAAAAATAAAAGATGATGTTAATACGGTTTTTAATCATCATTATGATTTGATAGGCCAACAACGTAATAGGCTATGCCGCGAATTTGTACAGGATATTTTACCTAATAAAACCTTTTCCTTTCATCTAACTTCCCTGTGGGAAGATAGATTTGCCCCTATTAATAAACTTGTTACTGATTATGCGCTTCCATTTAACGAGGAACTTTTTACTGCATTACATACCTTTTTTTGGGAAAGGGTCGAGCGTTATCAATTAGGTGTAAAGATGGGGATAAAGGAAATACACGATAAAATTAAGGACCACAAGGAAGATGCAATTTTTAAAAAGAAAGTTTTTGGAGATAAACAAAAAGTCTCACAAACGGGACAATTATTAATGCTCGCTACTTTAAGTCAATACGTGGATATTTCAGATTTAAAAGATGTTATACCAAAGGCTACGTATTATAGGTATCGTAAGAAGCTTGAAGATATAGGTATACCCCGCTTTAGTCCAGATATAGCCGTTGCCCCTCCTCCTTTGGATTATACTTCCTATTTCTTTTATTTTTCTGCCCATCATACAACTTTTGGTTAGCTTCTTTCTTTCCACTTGTAGCACAAATTAGCCTTAGTAAAAACGCCAATTACGGCTAGTAGCTAAAAGCGTGGCGAAGCACGCAGGCCGTAAATGTGTGTTAGCCTTTCGGCATCCAACGACCGCAGGGAGCTTTTAACACTCTCTGCACTCTCGGGGGCAATCCCGAGCCTGCGGAGCAACTATTGTTAGGGGAGGGTTTAACTATTTGCTAATCAAAAAAATAGCCCCTACCCCTGTTAATTCAAACTTTTTTTTATTTTTACGAAAATTATCAATTATGAGAAAATTAGTGTTTACCCTTTTTATTTCCTTTTTTGCTTTCAGTGGATTTGCACAACAGAATATCGACGAGAAAGACGGCGTTTCTTACACTTATACTTTAACCAAGGTTAAAGAAGATGCTAAATTTATTTACTATTCAGCGTTGGTGAAAGCTGTTAACAAAAATGGTTTTGATGTCTTTTACCAAGGCCCTAAAAATAAAACTAATCCTTTTTTCGCTACTATCGAAGAAAGTAACTCTGGTACTTCTTTTTATTTTGAGGGTACTCTTAGCCGCTTGCAGTTGGGTGATATCCCTTTATACTATTTGAAGCCTAATGCTTCGTTTTCTTCTACTAAAGAATTTAAGATAAAAAAAGACACTAACCCTCTTTTTAAATTGGACTATGTCAATACATTGGATCAAATTTCTTCTCTTAAGTAGGTTTTTACGCAACGATATTTCGTTATTTTTTATTAAGTGTTGATAAGTTGAAAACTTTCAGCACTTTTTTTTTGCTTTTTTTTCATATTTACTTTGAAAAGTCTCACAAATGAGTACTTTTGTATCTCTTTCGTCTCATTCCTGTAGACACTTATAATTTAACCTAGCGTAAATTATATAACAAATTTGAATATCCAATCTATTTCCTAAATTAGCAGCAATTTCTAACCCAAATAAAACAATAATATACAAATGAAAAATATCGCTGTAATTGGCTCAGGCACTATGGGAAATGGTATTGCGCATACCTTCGCTCAATTTGGTTACGCTGTAAACTTAATCGACATTAATGCCGATGCTTTAAAAAAAGCCATCGATACCATTAGCAAAAACTTAGATCGTCAGGTTGCCAAAGGAACGCTTACTGAAAACGACAAAGAAAATACGCTGAAAAATCTGAGCACACATACAGACTTGAAAACTGCAGTGGCCAACGTAGACTTAGTGATTGAAGCTGCTACAGAAAATATTGATTTAAAACTCAAAATATTTAAGGATTTAGATGCATTTACCAAGCCAGAAACCATTTTAGCTACCAATACATCTTCCATTTCCATTACACAAATTGCTGCTGTAACCAATCGTGGCGACAAAGTAATTGGCATGCACTTTATGAATCCAGTGCCTATCATGAAACTGGTTGAAGTAATTCGTGGTTACGCTACTAGCGATATAACTACAAGCCTAGTTATGAAATTATCACAAAAACTAGATAAAGTACCTGTTGAGGTGAACGATTATCCTGGTTTTGTGGCCAATCGTATTTTGATGCCTATGATCAATGAGGCAATTTATTCACTTTATGAAGGCGTTGCTGGTGTTTACGAAATTGATACCGTAATGAAATTAGGAATGGCTCACCCTATGGGACCACTACAATTGGCCGATTTTATTGGTTTAGACGTATGTTTGGCCATTTTAAATGTATTGCACCAAGGTTTCGGAAATCCAAAATATGCCCCCTGCCCTCTTCTAGTAAACATGGTTACAGCTGGTAAAAAAGGCGTTAAAAGTGGCGAAGGCTTCTACGATTACAGCAATGGCATTAAAGAAGCCAAAGTTGCGGCTAAATTTAGTTAAGCCAATCATCAGCAGCGCAAAAATACTGCATTAAAATACCGATAGTCCTGCCATTCGCTTTACTTCGCCTTTCGTTAACTCAAGGCTTTGTGTTCGCTACTGTCAGGGCTATTTTATTTAGGTCCATCCAATATCATATCCCAATAAAAACCTACAAAAAAGCTATATTTGTTTCATGAATGAAAATCTAGACCCTTCTTCAGAGAATTTAAGCCCAACAGAACGTGATATTGAAAAAGTATTGCGCCCGCAGGAGTTTGAAGACTTTACGGGACAGGATAAGATTCTAGAAAACCTTAGGATTTTCGTTCAAGCCGCCAAATTGCGTGGCGAAGCTTTAGATCACGTATTGCTACACGGCCCTCCAGGATTGGGAAAAACCACTTTGTCGCATATCATCGCCAACGAAATGGGCGTAAATATCAAAGTAACCTCTGGTCCAGTATTAGATAAGCCTGGAGATTTAGCGGGACTTTTAACCAATTTAGATACTGGCGACATTCTCTTCATCGACGAAATCCATCGCCTTTCTCCTTTGGTGGAAGAATACCTTTATTCGGCCATGGAAGATTTTAAGATTGACATTATGCTGGAAAGCGGCCCTAATGCCCGTTCAGTACAAATAGGTCTTAATCCGTTTACGTTAGTGGGTGCCACTACCCGATCTGGTTTGCTTACCGCGCCCCTAAGAGCTCGTTTCGGCATCAATTCACGTTTGGCTTATTATGACGCCAAGCTACTAACTACCATTGTATTACGTTCCTCAGCTATCCTTAATACCCCTATCAGCGAAGAAGGTGCCTATGAAATTGCCCGTCGTAGCCGAGGTACCCCTCGTATTGCCAACGCCTTACTGCGTCGTACCCGCGATTTTGCTCAAATTAAAGGAAACGGTAAAATCGATACCGAAATTGCCCGTTATGCTTTATCAGCGCTTAATGTAGACGAGCACGGTTTGGACGAAATGGACAATAAGATTCTGTTAGCCATTATCGACAAATTTAAAGGTGGTCCCGTAGGTTTAAAAACCATAGCTACTGCCGTTGGCGAAGATGATGGAACCATAGAAGAAGTATACGAGCCTTTCTTGATCCAAGAAGGTTATTTAATGCGTACCGCTCGTGGTCGTGAAGTAACAGAAGCAGCTTACAAGCATTTAAATCGTGTTAAATTAGGGCAAACAGGAAAATTGTTTTAGGCAGTTTTTAGCCCGAAGAAAGTAAGAGATGCGCTAAGAACGCAAAGGCTCACACTTTGTAAAATTAATTTAAAACACAACGATTAGATTGACGAAATTATTTATAGCGACTTTGGACGAATAACTAAACTTGTTTCACAAATAGCCTCCTATAGAAGTTTTCAAGGTAACGTTCACTATAGGTTTTAACGCGAAGAAAATAAGAGATACGCTAAGAACGCAAAGGCTTTTATTTATTCGAAAAATACCCCTATGTGTTTTTTATCTTATGCTATACAAACCTACGAGGTTTTTTCTAGTAAATAACCTTCTGTCCATTAATTTGATACGGTTTTTGAATAGTTTCATTTATTAATGGTAAATTAAAGGCTAGTAAACAATCAGTTTGCTTTTTTGTTCAATATACATATGAATATAGAATTACGTAAGCTCACTATTGAAGATTACAACGACCTTAAAGAATCCATGCAGCAAGCCTATTTAGACAGTGGCAACGGCGTATGGAGCAGAGCAAAAATAAACGATCTACTGAAAATTTTCCCCGAAGGACAACTGTGTATTGCCGTAGATGGCAAAGTAGTGGCTTGTTCGCTTTCCATTATTGTTGATTACGATATCTTTGGCGACAACCATACCTATGAGAAAATTACTGGAAAGTACACTTTCTCTACGCACACGCCCCTAGGTAACGTGCTTTACGGAATAGAAGTTTTCGTGCATCCCGAATACCGAGGTTTACGATTGGCCAGACGTTTATACGAAGCCAGAAAAGAGCTTTGCGAACTGCTCAATTTGGAAAGCATTATTGCGGGTGGCAGGCTACCTGGCTATCACGAATATGCAGAGAAGTTAACACCTCGCCAGTACATTGACAAGGTAAAAGCAAAGGAAATTTACGACCCAACCTTGAGCTTCCAAATTTCCAATGATTTCCACGTACGTAAGGTTTTGAAAAATTACCTGCCTGGCGATTTGGAATCAAAGGAATATGCAACGCTTATTGAATGGAACAATATCTACTATCACGATAATGTTTCACCTCGATCAGCCAAAACCATTAGACTTGGCTTGGTGCAATGGCAAATGCGTTTGTTTAATGATTTGGATGCCTTTTATGAGCAAGTAGAGTTTTTCGTGGATGCTGTAAGTGGCTACCAATCGGACTTTATCATGTTCCCAGAATTTTTCAATACCCCGCTCCTACAACCTTACAACCATTTGCCTGAGCAGGAAGCTATGAAAAAATTGGCAGACAAAACGGAGGAGATTGTACAACGGCTACAAGAATATGCCGTTTCCTACAACGTAAATATCATTGCAGGGAGCATGCCTATCAAAGAAAATGGCAAGTTGTACAATGCTACGTATTTATGTCACAGAAATGGCTTGACCGAAGATTATCGTAAAATACACATTACGCCTAATGAGAAAAAATACTACGGCATGAGTGGTGGCGATAAAATTGGCGTGTTTGATACCGATTGCGGTAAAGTGGGTATTTTAATTTGTTATGATGTGGAGTTTCCAGAACTAAGTCGTATTTATGCCGATCAAGGAATGCAAATTTTATTTGTACCCTTTTTAACCGACACTCAAAACGGCTACACCCGTGTTAGACATTGCGCACAGGCCAGGGCTATCGAAAATGAATGTTATGTAGCTATTGCGGGCTGTGTGGGCAATTTGCCTAAGGTAAACAACATGGATATCCAATTTGCACAATCGGCAGTGTTTACTCCTTCAGATTTTGCATTTCCAACCAATGCCGTGAAGGCCGAAACCACGCCAAATACAGAAATGATGTTGATGGTAGATGTTGACTTACACCTTTTGGATGAGTTGCACCACTTTGGTACGGTAAAGATTTTAAAAGATAGAAGAACTGATTTATACGAAGTAAAGCTGCTAAAATAAGCAGCTTTACACTCAAAATAGAAATGATTGGTACTCTATTTTGTTACATTATTTCTAAAAAAGATAAACCAAACTACTAGCAAAACCACTATTACAATCGGGATGATCCATTTCATGGCTTGGCCTGCGCCTTCATTATCAGGCTCATTTACCGTGGGCGCAGGTTTTGGGTTTTCTTTATGCGCATCGTAATTGGTCTCTACGTCATGCGTCACATGTTTATTTTCATTTTCAGTATTTTCCGTTTGATTTTCCATAACTCGAGATTTAAATTTAGTAGTATCTTGTCATCATCTGTATTGTCCTTATTTAAACAATCAACCTTAGTAAAAGGTTTTTTAGCCAAATGGCTATCTTTGCAAAACAATGTTCAATCAGGCCAGTAAATACAGTCACATGATCAAGCAAGAAGCCCAGCGTTTGGGCTTTATGTCTTGTGGCATTGCCAAGGCCGAATTTCTCGAAGAAGAAGCTCCCCGATTAGAAAACTGGCTCAAAAACAACCACCACGGCGAAATGGGCTACATGGAGAACTACTTTGATAAGCGTTTAGATCCTAGGTTATTGGTGGAAGGTGCCAAATCAATCGTATCATTAACGTTGAATTACTATTCGGAAGAAAAGCAACTTGATGAGCATGCGCCAAAAATCTCCAAATATGCCTACGGAATGGATTACCACTCTGTAATTAAAGACAAACTACAGGAGTTGATGTATTTTATCCGTGAAAATATTGGCGAAGTAGACGGACGTTGTTTTGTAGACTCGGCTCCAGTAATGGATAAAGCTTGGGCACAAAAAGCGGGTTTAGGCTGGCGGGGCAAAAATTCGAATTTGATCAGCAAACAAGCGGGTTCATTTTTCTTTCTCGCAGAATTGATCATAGATTTAGATCTGGATTACGACAACCCATTCCCTACAGATCATTGC
>NZ_JAELTX010000094.1 GCF_016429065.1 Pedobacter sp. ASV17 | reverse complement strand
ATACTGGTTTAGATCAACGTACGGTAGTTTCAGGCATTGCAGAACATTACAATCCAACCGAAATTATTGGACAGCAGGTGAGCTTGCTGGCAAATTTAGCTCCAAGAGAAATTAAGGGAATTGTATCACAAGGTATGATTTTGATGGCCGAAGATGCCAATGGCAAATTGAGCTTTGTATCGCCAATAACTCAAAGTACAAATGGAGGAGTAATCAGGTAGCAGCATATTAATACTTGTTCCGAAAATAATAAAGCCCGTTGTTAGCTAACAACGGGCTTTATTATTGCATATGAAAGTAAAAGTACTATTTGGTAAAGGTTGCTGTTTTAAGTGCGTCGTTTTTGCCCATTAATACAACCACTCGGTCATTCCCAGCAGAAGTAAACTGCGGAAACAATACATACGTGCTTACTTTTGTGTCAAGTTCCTTGAAAAAATGTCTAGGAGCCTCCATTAAACCGTCGTTGGTAACTGTAACTGTAACGGGTACCCTAACGTTAACATAGATGTTGTGTTTGTCCTCAAAATACTTGTTGTATTTATCATTAAATATTAATGCCAACTTGTTATTGATGATCCCTGCTCCTACCGTTAGGTCTTGGTCAAAAGTGCTTGCAGTCCAATTACGACTAATTGGTGTTTCAAACTTTTTATTTCCATCTAAATCAAAGGCCGTAACATTGATATCTCCATAAGTATAGTCGTAATTTCTATTGCTAAGTTGCATAGGAGATGGATTGGCAATTTTTTGTTCTTCTTTTTTATATCGTTCACCAATAACGTAAAACGTGTCGCCATTGAAAATGATTTTTCTAGCAACAACACTAGCTAAAGGATTAGTAGCTGGAAACGTTTTTACTTCACTTGGAATAGATGAATTGAAAGACCAGCTGCCATTATTAGCAATATCACCAGCAGAGAAATTTGCTTTTTTCTGGGTATATCCCGCTATAACAAGGTCGCCTTTTGAATTTAGTTCCATCGCATAGTTTAGGTTTTTTAAACTTGGATCTGCAATCATCACAGGGATAATTTCGGCAGTGCCACCAATGGTAAACTTATAAAGTACAGGATAGGTATAGCTTTTGTCATAGGCTTCATTCACAATATAGAAATCCCCCTTATCAGAAGCCAAAAATTTTCCTGCATTCATCTCCTTTGTAAACCCAGCAAAGCTGAACTTACCTTTACTGGTCTCTTTAAGATTTTCGTCCAAAATATAGTAGTCAATTTGGTCTGCTACATCTTTAGCATGGGGATTAATTCCAATGATGGCAACATGTTTTTTATCGGGAGTAACACTAGCATACCACTTTCCGCCATTAGAAGGTTTGGCGAAGTCCATACTGCCAATTTTTGTTCCAGTTGCTTCTACATTACCGTTTATATCGACAACCTTTGCCAGTAGGTGATTTTTTAATTCTCCCTTAATCTTATTTTCAACAAATAAGATAGTTCTATTGCCTAAAACTACCAAGTTTACAACATCAAATGAGTTTCCCATTATGCCTGCATTAATGCTGATTTCTTTGCCTGTGATGATGTTACCTGTTTTATCTGAGACAATTAAGGTGTTAATTTGTTCAAACGTTGGTGTTTGCTGATTGATAATGAAATAATCATGGTCAGCTGTATTATAGGTATAAAATTTAGGATCTTTAATTGGGGTATAGGGTGTGCTGTTCTTACCTGAGGATACATTTACCTGAGCCGTAGCACCAAGGCTTAGCAATAAGCTGAATAAAAATAAAAAATGTTTCATGGGATTAATTTAATGATTGTCTCTTCTTTAAATCTGCGAACAACATATCGTAACCGAGTTTAGTCCTTCGCTCTTCATTGGACATACTTAAGGCGTTTAATTTTTCAAGTGTCTGCTGACCTGCCTGTACATCTCCAATGGCAAAATATGTTTCTAATAGGTTGAAGTAAATTCCGAAGGAGATTTCTTTATTGATACGAGCTTTTTTGTTGTTCATATCTGATTCTGCTAACGCTTTACTCCATATTTCAGCTGCTTTTTTAAGCTTTGAAACACCAGAAGGCCCATCTTGTTGTAACATCAATAATCCTGATGAAGCTTCGTTAAATGCCAAGGTTAAATCAGCATATTCTGCTTCAGCATTCTTAATATAGTAAAGTGTCGCATTTCTATTTACGCTAGAATAGCCGTATTTATCATTTAACAAGTTGTTAATAAACTTTAGGTTTTCCTGCAGTACTTTTTCTTCATTTGTTTTAATGAGCAATTGTGAATTAACAGCTGCGGGAGGTCTGTTGGAACCAGATCCTTTGTATATTTTGTAGCTATTAAGTTCGGCTGGGGTAACATTTAAAATTTCTTTTCCAGCGGGAGTGTAAACCTTTACAGCCATAGGATGGCGGTACGAAAATTCTGTGTAGTATGTCGTTTCTTTATAAGTGCCGGTAGAGCCATTTTTACTGCCTACCATAGTTGCCTCTTCGCTTGCGGTACGAGGTAGTGTATGGTCAAAACCATAGAAAAGGACTACAATTTTTAAAGCATTGGAAGGTTCATTTTGATATCCTTCTAGTTTTACGTACGTATTTAATACCGTACTGTAGTCAAATGACGATTGTAGCTTTGGTTCTTCAACTTGTTCTACATAAGGTCTTGGAATATGTTCCTTTTTGGGCTTGCCGTTGTCCAACATAGACTTTTCGACAATCTTTGCTCCCAAAGTTTTTTTATTGTATTCCGCTAATGCTTTTTCGTAACTCTCGTTGGCACTTTTTACCAAAGTGGTATACACAGCCATTTCTTTATCGTACTTTTCAATAGCGAGTTTTTTTTGCTGTTTATATTCGGCAATCAACTGTGCATTTTTTGCTTCATAAGCTGCCTCAGCGGCCAATTGATAGTTTTTAATGCCTTGAATGTTTGCAGAGGGAATACGGGTATAATTGTAGGAGATTTGTTCAGATTTAAGTTTCTGGGCAAATACAGAGCTTATGCTGAAAACCAATGTAATCAACAATAAGTTGAGGCGTTTTAGCTTCATAAAATGGATGGGGATTATTGTACTTTAGTTAATGCCTTTTGGTTATATTCATTAATGATGTCAAGTATGTTGAGCATTCCGTAACCTTTTTCTTTACGGTCAACTTTACCCATCAACTCTGTATCATCGCCTATTAGTTTGGCCATGTTTTTTTTGAAGCCCATTGCTAGACTAGTACCTGTAACGGGTTCTTCATTTCCTTTTGCCCAAAACATTTCCTCTTGAGGTCCCCAATAAGCATAAGTAGTAATGGCACCGGGCTTTGCTACAAAAGCAAAACGTCGAACAGATTTACCAATTTTAATAGGGCCAGAGTAATTGACAGTTCTGTATTGGTAGTTTTCAATATTATAAGAAATAAGGTCTTCAGGGCGGTAAATTTTTTTACTCCTGCTGTCATTTGCATCGGCATAAAAAATGCATTCTTTTTGGTTTTGTTCGCTGGATTGATTTAATACATATCCTTCGATGACTTTACCGTCTAAGGTTGTAACTGTACCTGGATAGATTTTGTAAGAAAGAGAGTTCTTTGCATAATCTTGCGCTGCTGAACGGAACGCTGTTGTTGAGGTAATAAATACCAATAATAATAGGAGCTTTTTCATGTCAAAATTTGACGGCGAAAGTAAGTAAAATTCTTTATAACAGCGAATTAACGCAATGATTAAATTATAAGGTTGTAAACAGCATGAATAAATAGGTCTAAAAGTAGTCTATTCTATATGCATACTTGTGTTTTCCAAGCGAACAATGGTGTTGTTGTTCGCTAGTTATTCTCAAAAGCACTATATTGCGACGATATGGAATTAAACAATCACTTGCGAGATTTCAGTCGTTTAAGCTTGTCTTTTTTTGAAAGGATAGGCTTATCGCCTAATGCAGCGGCCATTGTGAATACTTTGGTACTGCTGTTAGCGGCATTGGGTATTACCTATGGCATTTATTATGTGGTGAGACGCGTTTTGCGTCTTATCGTTATCCAAACCATCCGTAAAACGGATATTCCATTCTTTATGTTCCTGTTGGAAAATAAAGTCCCACACTATCTTTCCTTAATTGCGCCATTACTTGCTATTTATGTGGCTATTCCTGTGGTCTTTCATGATTATCCACAACTCAATAAGCTGATTTTAGGGCTATGTGACATTTATCTGGTGCTTGTGATTGTATGGGTGCTCACTGCTTTTATCAAAACTGGAGGCGATTTACTGAAGGAAAAGCCAGGCTTTAAGGGCAAGCCTATAGATAGCTATTTACAGGTCATCCGTATTTTGCTGTATTTAGTAGGCACGGTGGTGCTTTTCTCTAATTTGACGGGCAAATCACCTGTAGCGTTTTTTACGGCGATGGGCGCCATCTCTGCGGTATTGTTGTTAATGTTTAAGGATACCATTATGGGTTTTGTGGCCAGTATACAGGTAACCACTAATGATATTGTACGTATCGGCGATTGGATTACCATGCCCAAATACGGTGCTGATGGCGATATTTTGGAAATTAACCTCACCACGGTGAAAGTGCAGAACTTTGATAAAACCATCACCACCATTCCTACCTACTCTCTCATTTCGGATTCTTTTCAAAACTGGCGGGGCATGCGACAATCGGGTGGGCGAAGAATTAAAAGAGCCATCAACATCAAACAGTCGAGTATTCGGTTTTTAAAGGAAGAAGAACTGCCCCAGTTTGAGCAAATCCAACTGCTTACTTCTTATATCCAACATCGCCAAAAAGATATTGAAAAACATAATTTGCGTACTAACGCAGATAAAAGCTTACTGATCAACGGCAGGAACTTGACCAATGCGGGATTGTTCCGTAAATACATCGATAACTATATTTCCAACCACTCGGGCACCAATAAACGAATGAACATTATGGTGCGTCAATTAGCACCTACACAACATGGTTTGCCTATTGAGATTTACGTGTTTGCCAATACCATTGTTTGGGCCGAGTACGAGCATATTATGGCCGATATTTTTGACCATATCATCGCTGCTGCACCATACTTTGGTCTGCAGATTTATGAGATGGAGGGATCAGGAGATGTAAAACAATTGGAAATGTTAAATCAGATAGATAGAGCATAGATAATTTTATATATTTGCGCCTGTAGTTGGCCCGGTAGTTCAACGGATAGAATAGGTGTTTCCTAAACACTAGATAGCAGTTCGATTCTGCTCTGGGCTACAAAAAAAGGTCTCACATTTTTGCGAGACCTTTTTCTTTTAAAAGAATACGATTACAGTTTAATAAACACCACCTCCAACAGCGCCAAATGGGATTCTAATTCCCAATTGAAAAACGGTTGATCCTGGAGCAGGGTTTTTATTCACGATTACCTCTTCTGTGCGTGAATTATAATTGGTGTTACCTGTGGCTAATCCAAATCCTGCTTCTGCAAAAACGTATGGATTTCCGATCCTAAACTGTAAGCCAATACTTGCATTGATGGTTAGGCCATTTAATTTCTCATCTTCAATATTGGCTGTTACGAGCGTACTACTATTAGGGTTGACTTCTAACGAATATTTGTTGGTGCCTATCTGGTAGCTTGCGCCAACGGGAAAATACAAGCTGAAGTCAGATTCGTAGGTGCCAATAAGGTGATAAGTTCCTAATAAACTGATGGCCATAAAAGAGCTTGTGCGTTTGAAAGTAGCCTCTTCATCACGGTAAGTAGTCTTTATAGGTAAGCTATACGAAAAACCAAGTCCAATCCCAGATTTTTCAGTAACATAGTAAGTCCCACGTAAGTGAGCTCCAGGAGAAGCTTTTTTGATGTCGCCACCGTAGTTAGTGTAAGTTAAGCCAGCGCTAGCGTTGATTTGAGCTTTCGCGAAAAGACATAATGCTCCCAAGAATGAGAGTGTTAAAAAGATTTTTTTCATTGAACGTTTGTTTGAGGGCGCTAAAATAGAAAAATCATGCGTAAGGCCTATTCTTTTTGAAATTTTTCAAAAATCATGATAATTGTCGTTTGAGGTGGTTGCGGTCACATGAAAAATTTCAAATGTTTAGCTGGTACTTTTTAGTATTATTGCTATCGCAAAAAATCAAACATAACAAAACATGGAAAATAGAAAAGTACCTACCTTTGCGCTGAGCATTGCAGCTATTGTGATTGGCGTAGCGTTGTTTAAGCAAGTCGACTTTCAAGCGTTCAAGGTAGAGAAACCAGCCTTGAGTATTGTTTATTTGGCTACTTTGGTGTTCATTCTCTATGTGTTGATTAAAGAAGCTAGGAAAAAGAAACAATAGATACGTTATATGAACGCTTCATCTGTGTTTAAGTCATCTTCAATCTAATCATGAGCAGGATAAAAACGATTTCCTTTTACGGCTATAGTGTAATGCTAGTATTTATGGCAATATGGGTATGGGTGATGATGTATTATGTTGGTAAGGCCCAATATGATGAAAACTATGGCTATTTCATTTACACCATCTTAAACTCTACTGCAATAACACTGCTGATCATTATTGGGTGGATAAAAAAGAGAAGGGTTGTCATTAAAAATAAATTCATAGGAATTGGCTTTTTAGTAGTGGCATCTCCAATAACGATTCTATTGTTTATTTACCTATACCAATTTTTTGTGGGGTCGTATTTTCAGTTGTAAAATTAACGGACGAGGCATGATGGTAGGACCAATCACAAATTGAAATTAATTTTCAATCATGACAGTGAAAAAAAGAACAAACCAGACTAAATTCCTGCCAAAGACTAGTAGAGCAGTAATTATTCTCAACGTCGTTTTTTTTGCTTCTCTTTTGCTGAATCTTGTCAATCTGGGCCTATTCGAAAAGACCTTTATTCGAATAGGTATTATAGGCTTATGTTATTTGGTAGGCGTGTTTGTTTTTTTCTTGTTTCAACGTAGATTAAAAGAGATCAGCTCCTGGGGAAACTTTTCCGATTTCGTTTTTTGCTTTTTGGTGGTTGGAAGCTGTTTAACCTTTCTTATTTTGGGCCCCAACTATTATTTTGCTGAAAGGCAAAGCTTAGTCAGGAGCTATAAAATTTTAGCGAAAAGAGAAATTAACGACCCCAAATATTACCGGGGTAATACAACACCATCCGTAGATATTGCTATGACTGAAAATTATCACAAAAGGATTGAATTTAAGAGGAAGTTTCGGAAAGCAGCGTATGAAGCTGATTCAGTAGTGTTAACGCTGTGTCGTGGATTTTTAAATTTTGATATTATAGAGGATAAGAGATTGAAATAATAACATGGAAATAACCGTTACAATCCCCGAATATTCAGGCGAAGGCCTTAGGCTAGATTGGGAGAATGGGTTTGAAATCGAAACCAAGATAACCGATGGCGAAATATTGATCTCGGCAAATAGGGCAGGACTCATTTCCTTGGCTAAACAACTCCTTGCTTTAGCTCAAAATAGCGTTCCACAACATTATCATTTCCATTTGGATGAACATAATTCTTTAGAAGAAGGATCAACTCCATTAATTTTTCAGAAGAAATAGTTTCACCATCTGAACTGTATTGCTTCAATCACTAAAAAAATTCAATGAAATACAGATTACTGATATTTTCCTTTGCTTTATTCTTTTGTAGTTGCACGACCAACGAAACAACATTGATTAAAATGTTGAATAGCAAAAAGAAAATGGAGGTAATAGAAGCCATCAACTACATTGCTGATCATCATCAAACCCATATGGTCAAATATCTATTGGCCGACGCGATGGATCCAAGGATTACGCATGACCTACGTTACAAAGGTATGTCCATTTACAAAATAAAAATGGGCGCCATGGAGCGGCTCACTGGAGTTAAATCCATTAAGAAAGTGACACGAGAGCCTGATTCGGCAGTGCTAAAGTTTTATGTAGACATTGCTGTTAAAAAAGGCTGGATAGACAAACTCCCGAAGGCTCGGAATCGAGATGACGATTTAGGAACGGAATGAACGAGTGAACCAATCCCGAAGTATCGGGGCAAGTTCCCGAAGGGTTGGGACTGTGCTCCTAACTCCTGGTCCCTAATCCCTAACCACTATTTCCTATTCCCTAATTCATCTATACTAAAACGGAAAGCGGGTTGGCTTGCCAATAAGAATGCACCCGCGCTACCTACCCAAACCGAATAATCAAAAGGTGCTTTAATACCTAGCGTTAAGCTCATGGAAATGGCAAAAGCCATCAACATCAGACCGATTAAAGTAGCTACCCAACGCGTTTTAAAACCTAAAATGATCAATATCCCTAAAACACTTTCGGCAAAGGTGGCCAAATATGCATTGATGGTTGCTAGCCCACTTGGCAAAAAGGAAGTGATTTTACCTGTATAAGCAATGAAGGTTTCCATATTTCCCCAAGCTGCATATTGTGGTGGCCAAAAGCCTAACCTATCAGCTACTGCCGACAATAAAGTGATCCCAAGCGCAAGTCTTAAAAATAGCTGCGGATAGGAGTTGTTTATTTTACTTTCCATCATGATGGTAATTTTAATAGGTAAAAGTAGCTTTGATAAAGCCTAAAAAACTTAAACTGGTTTAAGAAAACTTCGGTAAATGTTGGTGACAAAGGGGCTATAACATTAATCCTTGGTGTATAATTAGGAACGCTCATTTCTTGGGCAAGCTTTACTGTTACGTTATCTCGATAGCCTGCTCCGATTATTTTCGGAGAGGTACGAGGAGAGATCTAGCAATAAGCAGAATTTTGGGGAGGTGTTTTATCCCTTGTTAGATTTCTCTCCCGAAGTTTAGGGATCGAAATGACGATGTAGGAACGGAATGAACGAGTGAACTATTTAACTAATCCCGAATAGTCGGGACTGTGCCCCTAATTCCTAACAACTAACCCCTAGCCACTAATCCCTAGTTACTAAAAACAACAATCAGGCTTTAATCGTTTTAGTGATGATGAAGGCTTTCAAATGCTTCCATTTATTTTGCTTAATTTGTGCACTATGTACTTCAAGTTTATAAGACCAAAAAATGAACTGCTGAAAAAATATCTTGAAGGCTTCTATATCTTTGAAACTGAGCGTGAAGAAGACGCCATGGGGTATCTTGTTTTTCCGTCCAATCACGTTGTCATTTCCATTTATAAAAATACTGCGCTGCAAATTGGGGAGCGACGAGTAGCCGTAAAAAGCGATCCCAGTCAAAAAAAGCTATTGTCGTTGGCCACCTTTGGCTTCCAGCAGCCTATTACCTTTGCTTATCAACATCCCATTAGGGAAATTGCCTTTTGTTTTAAGCCTCTTGGTTTTAACCATTTTCTAGAGAACGATCTTAAGCACTATGCTGAAAATGAGATGTTCAGTTTTCTTCCTTTTAGTGATTATGAGCAAGAAATGATTTCGCTGTTGGAGGAAAGAGACGAGGATAAAATTCAACAAAGGATAGAAAATTATTGGCTTTCTAAATACGTTGAAAAGGATTTTGCCCTCTTGGAAAAGGCGTTGGAATTAATGGAACAGCCCCATACTACCATTCATCAAATTGCGGATGAACTCTCTATCAGTAGGCAGCACATGAGCAGGGTGTTTAATGCCCACTTGTGCAAAAGCCCTTCGTTATTTAGGAAAATAGCACGCTTTAGACAAACGCTCCAAAATAGGGTAGAAAACGTGAAAAAACAGGATAGCCTTACCTCACTTACCTACGAAAGTCTTTTTTACGACCAATCGCACCTCATTAAAGACTTTAAGGCCCTAACGGGGATGAGCCCACAAAAATTCTTTAGTAAAAACCAGTCTTTTGAGAACGGACGCATCAACTGGTTCTTTCCTGACTAGGTTCCATTTTTACAATTCGGTACATGCAGCTTTGAATAATTTAGCTCTTCAATAATAGGACGAAGGGACGGACTGCTTTTTGTGTTGGGACTTTCGCCTATTGAGTGCGATTTACCATAACCATAAGCAAATTCGTATCGTATGAAACTTAAAATTCTTTCTTCTTTCATCTTCCTGATGGCCTTTTTAAGCTTTAAAAGTTATACAGCAACCACCCTTGCAGTTGGAGATATCGCTTTTGTAGGGTATAATGCCATTAATGGTTCCAATAATCAATCTACCTTTTCCTTTATCATCCTTCGGCCAGGTGGCATCGAAAACCAAACCACGATCTATTTTACAGATGAAGGATGGAGCACGGTGAACAATGCACTGACCAATGTAGAAGGCACTATCACATGGAGGGCTTCGGCTGATATGGCACAGTACACCGAAGTGAGGATTACTGCTACGGGTCAAAGCGCAGTAACTGTTAGTGCTTCAATGGGTACCGTAACTAGCGCCGGTGAGTTTATCCTTTCTACAGCAGGTGATCAGGTACTGGCCTACACAGGTACTTCAGCGGCCCCCACCTTCATTTCGGGCATACACATGAACAGTGAAACTGCGGGAGTGGGCGGACAACCTGCCAGCACTACCGCTGCATGGGATAAGGTGGCCAGCGCCAACGGACCCACAGGATGGGCCATGTCGCAAAACCGATCAGCCATTCCTCCAGGGCTTACCAATGGTATCAATGCCATCATGGGAGTACTAACACCTGGTGTATCTGGTGCCGAGTTTGACAATGGTCGAGTAGATTGTGACAAGGCAAAAGGATCTAGCCTAAGTGAAATTAGAACTAAAATACATGACCCCCAAAATTGGTTGTTTAAAAACGATAATGCGAATTCCTATCCATTGCCCATTAACTGTAGCTATTTGTTCGCGCTTCCCGTTGGCTTGGGAGCGGTAGTTGCCAGTAGCAAAGCAAATGTGGTGCATGTAAAATGGACTACCATTTCTGAGCAGAATAATGATCACTTCGAAGTACAGGCCTCTGTAGATGGGAAAATCTTTGTAGCCCTAGGTACGGTAAATTCAAAAGCGGTAAACGGCAATTCAAACGAAGTGTTGAGCTACAATTTTAGTGCCGACTTGGCCCAGAACAAAGCTTTAACCAGCATGGCGCTACTGTCTATTTTAGGCATTCCGCTGTTGGTGATACGCCGTACAAAAGTAAAGGTAAAAGCATTGACACTTTTTGCGTGCTTGAGCCTCTTGTTCGTTTCCTGCAATAAAAATAACGATGAGTTCAGCAGTCCCGACAAAAAAGACCTTTTTATCAGGGTGATGTCCTTAGATAAAGACGGGCGACAACATCTCTCGTCAGTAGTGCTTGCCGTTCCAGACGGTACCCTTAAAAAATAATTTACACCATAAACCTATTAGAACAACTTTGCTCATATGAAAAAGCTATTATGTCCAATCCTCTCGATTTTTTTAACGTTCTCAACGCGCTCTTATGCCCAAACAATAGCTCCCGCTAGCACAGGTTCATCTGTGACCATTGCACAGTTAAGCAACCAACAGGCGGAAGACCTTGCTATATTGTGCAAAGTATGGGGCTTTTTGAAATATTACCATCCTAAAGTGGCCGATGGCAGTTTGAACTGGGATGAAGAATTATTTAAGGTAATGCCTCAGGTTTTAGCAGTTAAGGATAAAGATCAAAGAAATATAATACTATATACTTGGGCCAAGACATTGGGCGACGGTAAAACCGTTCAGGTAAAAGATTCTACCGTGGTAAGATACCAGCCAAATTTTAGCTGGATCAATCCAAAAACGTTTGGAAATGAGCTTAGCCAGTTGTTGATGAAAACAACCACTTACGAAAGAAAGCCCGACAACCATTACGTAAAAATTTACTCGGAAGATATGCCCATCCCGTATTTTAAAAACGAAGCCCCTTATACCCAGTTCAAATATCCAGACGTAGGTTATAGGTTGTTAAGCCTTTACAGATATTGGAACATCGTTGAATATTTTTATCCCTACAAAAATACCTTGAAAGAGAATTGGAACAGCACGCTGAAAGCCTTGATCCCCCAATTTGTAGCTGCTAAAGATGAAATGGCCTATAAGTTTGCGGTAGCCAATATGGTTGCCAAAATACAAGATTCACATGTGGTTTTATCTATTTGGACAGAACCGCTTATGTACGAATTTCAAGGCAAGTTAAAATTGGCGGCAAACGTGGTATTTGTAGGAAACAAAGCGGTAGTTTCAAAAAGTCTGGCTGATGTTTCGGGCGATACCAAAGAATTGTTAAAGGGCGATGAAATTGTGAACATTAACCAAAAAAGTATCGAAACGATTTTAAAAGAACGCTTGCCCTATACTGCGGCCTCTAACTATCCTACACAACTATCTAGAATAGCAGCCAATTTGCTCAGGACAAATGATACGGTGGTGAATTTAAAGATCAAAAGATCAGGCGTAGAGAAAGAGATTAGTGTAAAGGCACTCCCATGGGCCAAGGCAATGGTTAAAGAAAATGAAAACGAACCCTCTTTTAAAATGCTAAGCTCGGATATTGCTTACATCCATCCTGGCAAGCTGGCTGTGAAAAGTCTTGATTCTATCATGAAAATAGCCTTGAAGAGCAAGGCCATTATTATTGATATGCGCACCTATCCTAAAGAAACCATGTTTACCACGGAAATTGCTAATTACCTGTTTGGTAAAGCCAGTGATTTTTGTAAAATGACCAGAGGGAGCGTGACGACACCTGGTAAGTTCAGCTACCTCAGCGATAGCTATATGGAAAACCTGAAAATAGGGAAGGACACCAGCGATTATTATAAAGGGAAGCTCATTGTACTGGCCAATGAAAGCACACAGAGCTTTGCCGAAATGACTTTAATGGCTTTTAAAGCTAGACCAAATACCACTATTATTGGCAGTCAAACCGCAGGTGCCGATGGCAACGTTACGCCGCCGATTATTTTGCCAGGAAACATCAGAACTGTATTTACTGGGATAGGCATGTACCATTTAGATGGCAGCGAAACACAGCGAATTGGCATTGTGCCTGATATAGAAGTTAAGCCAACGATTTTGGGCATTAAAAACGGACAAGATGAAGTGCTTGAAAGTGCCATCGGGTTTGCCAATAAAAACTAATGCTGATCTCTATATTTTAGTTTCCATTCATGACACATACGATCCAAAGATCTTATTGCTATAAGACACTTGCTTTGCTGTTGCTTAGTTTTAACCTCTCCTTAGCCCTAGCGCAAACAAAGCTATCTGCCATTGCCACCAAAAAAGGAACTTATGCCACTTTGTTCAGCGGTAAAAAAGCAGATAGCATTAAACAATTGATCGGCAATGCGCAGGTCGTATTATTGGGAGAGCCTACGCATGGCGATGGTGATATTTTTAAGCTGAAGACCGAAATGGTCAAGTTTCTGCATCAGGAAATGGGCTTTAGCGTTTTGGCTTTTGAAAGTGGATTGGTGGATTTGGCATTGGCAAACGAAGCCATTGCTGCGGGGGAAAAGACTACGCAGGCACTAGAAAGCAGCATATTTAACATCTGGACAGGCAGTGCTCAATTTCGTCCATTGATGCAATATATTGAGGATCAAAAGACATCCTTGAAGGTAGCAGGTTTTGATTCGCAATTAACAGGAACTTATGCTGCAGACCTTTTTGTAGAAGAAATCCAAAAGCTGCTAACCAATCATAGCAAAGAGCAAAAGGCAGTGGCCAAAGTTGATTTCGACGATTTGGATCAGGTGGTTGGTTACATGAACGAAAACTTTGAATTTCCCTCAAGTTCATCCATTGCTGCCTTCGAAAAATGGAGCCTGGAAAGCATCCGATTGCTCCGTCAGTTGGGCCTTAACAACCAAGCAACGGTCAGCAAAAGAGATTTTTTGGTGCAGGGATTGAAAAGTACCTTAGCATTGGCCAAAAACTATGTGGCTCACAACCCTAGTACTAAAACCGAAAGCAATTTTGTAGCCACAGATAGCAACCCAAGAGATAAGCAAATGGCCGAAAATATACTGTTTCTGATGGAGCAGTTTAAAGGACGTAAAATCATTTGCTGGGGTGCTAATACCCATTTCGCCAACCGTGTTGATCTGCTTAACAATCAGGAACTGCAAACCTATTTTCCTATAGGCCGTATCTTGAAACCCATCTTAAAAGAAAAGCTTTGCATCATTGGTGCAACGGCTGGCGGTGGCAGTTATGGGAGTTGGACCGAAGAAGCACGTCAGCTGGCCCAGCCCTTACCCAATACGATTGAGCATGCACTTCTTTCACAAGATGTTGATGTAGCCTTGGTAGATTTAAAATCTGCCCCAAATCAAACAACTTCCCTTGCCATTGAATACACCCCTTTAACTGGCCAATGGGATCAGGTATTTGATTTGCTCCTTTATGTGAAAACCACTGGACCGTCTACTCCTTATGTAAAAGAAAATATGCAGGCTGCCACGCAAACCAATGAAGTACAAGCAACGTCACAAAATTATCCTGCCAAAGAAAATGTAGGTGATAATGCGTTACAAACTCAGCCTTTTTTGAAAATTAAGGCCAGTATTAAAGATGCGGAAACGGGGCAGCCCGTCACTTTTGCAACCATACAAACCACGGAAGGCGGAGCACATACCGTAGCTAACGAAGAAGGGATATTTAGCTTGAATGTGCCTGAGGTTAAAGATTTTGATCTCACGATTTCGCACGTGGGTTATCAAACGCAAAACATTTCGATTAGCGAGCTTCAACGGAATGCGGTAGTTCGCTTAAAAGCAAAGCCTAACCAGTTGCAGGGTGTCACCATTACCGCTAAAAGAACAGATCCCGTTCAGATTTTGAAAGAAGCTATTGAGCGCATTCCAAAAAATTATATACAAACTGATTTTAATGCCAGCTGCTATGTGCGTACCCAAAGCACCAATGTAGATACTTTGGTTGCCGATGAAGAATATCTCATTAAGCTTTATGCCAAAAAAGGCTACCAAAAAGATGATGTTTATGCAGGTAATGTACAACAGGCTAATATTAAAAAAAAGCCAACTTATGCTTCTGGTGTTTTTGTGCCGCTTACGGGTAGTTCAGCATGGCTCAATAATGCAGATTTGGTTAAAACCAATCCATTGTTTAACCTCGGCTTGCTTAAAAAATATCAATTCACACTGGATTCGGTGATTTATCAAGAGGACGAAAAAATATATGTCATCAGTTTTAAAGCCAAACAATCCACCCACCGTGTTACAGGGCTTTATTATATGAGGGGCTACAGTGGTACACTTTATATCAATCATTCAGACAAAGCCATCATCAAGGCTTCTGTGAAATGGCAAAGAGATACCGCCATCATGAATCGTTACGCACAAAATAGTATCGGGAAGAAAATGCCTAATCCCATTTTTAGCAATAGTTACGAAGAGGAAAATATTTCCCTCACCAATTTGTACCAACGCACCGACAACGGACAATATGCCATTTATTACGGTTTAATGAATTGGAGTTATGACGGTAAAAGACTAAAGGACAATAGCAAGCTAAACGTAAAATCATCACTGTTGTTCCTCACGGAAAATGTAACCACCAACCCCATAGAAATCATCAATCGGCGTACTGCTTTTTACTGGCTAGCAGGAGTGGCCAATAATCCTTTATTTTGGGAACAATATAACCGTCCGTTTTTGAACGACAAATAACCAAGATTGATGTTGATATGAAGAAAGTTTTAATGGTAGGCATTGGAGGAGTGGGTGGATATTTCGGTGGACTTTTAGCTAAGCAATTTCAGAATAGTGAAGAGGTATCCTTGTATTTTTTGGCGAGGGGACAAAATCTAGCGGCCATACAAACAAATGGCTTAACTATAATTAAGGGTAGAGAACGGTTCACCGTAAAGCCTCATTTGGCTACCGATGATCCAAAGCTGATTGGTCCAGTAGATTACGTGGTTCTTTGCATTAAAAACTACGATTTGGACGAATGCCTTTCGCAATTAAAGCCCTGCATCGCTGAGCACTCCATTATTTTGCCTTTATTAAACGGTGTTGATCATCGAGGGAAGATCCACGCGGCCTATCCACAAAATATGGTATTAGCAGGTTGTGTTTATTTGGTGGCCAGGTTAACCGCTGCTGGCGTGATAGAAAACACAGGTAAAGTATCAAGCTTATTCTTTGGCCTTAAAGAAGTAATAGACGAACGATTTTTATGTTTAGAAGCGATTTTTAAACAGGCAGATATTGTAGCGACGTTAACCAATGAAATAGAACAGGTGATTTGGACGAAATTTGTTTTCGTATCGGCCATTGCCACAGCTACCTCGTTTTATAACCAAAGTGTAAGGCAAATCCTGGAGGGCCAAGAAATGGACAGTTCTTTGCGGCAGCTCATCCAAGAGGTTTGTAACTTGGCAAAAGCCAGTAGCATAAAACTGCCACAGGATATAGAACAGCAAACTTATCAAAACATCAGCAAATTGCCTGATGCCACTACGTCATCTATGCAGGTAGATATGATGAAGCATTCAAATAAGACCGAATTGGAATCACTTACGGGATATGTGGTTCATCAACTAGAGCAATTGAATTTGCCAAGCCCAGTATTTAAGCTGATGTATGATGGACTTAGGTTGCGAATGCTAAACCATTAGGGTAAAAATACCCTTCGCTAGCAGGTACAATGCCCCGCCATTTGGAATTAGTATGAGGTTAATTTAGAGTTGTTAAATGATTTCAAACCCTAAAACAAACCAATAATGAAAATCATGAATTTACTAGTGGCTCTAGCGTTGTTTCCAACAATGCTATTTGGCCAAGCCGCACCAACCACTAAAGTGACCAATCAGGTGCACCCACTCAACGAACTATCTGGAGAAATGGTCAGTCAGGTGAAACTGGCAAAGGAGTATTTTATGACTTCGCCAGACCCTGCAGCAGGCAAGGATTTTGAAGAGCGTACCGCGAATCTCTCCAAGCGCATTGCACAGATTTTCCAAAACTTTAGAAACAACAGAAAAGGAGAGTATGAAAAAGTAGGCTTCGTGTTTTCTAGTTCAGATTGGGCAACGGGCAAGCATACTCCAAAAACGGTTGCGATACCCGCTGATACTTATATTTTTTATCAAATAGAACGTACTACCAATGGAGATTGGAAAGGAGGTCCGACCATTAATGGGATAGATAGAAAAGATTGGAAAATAGGAGATATTCCAGGTGGAAATGTATGGTGGGTAACGGGAGGTCGTGGAAGCGCAAAAACCTTTTGGAACATTAACGCGAGATATGATCAGGCTTATATCAGTTCGACTATTGATAGGGAAATAGTAGCCATTAAAGGCCAGCTACATGCACTTAACTTACCAACGCAATAACGCCATAAAAAGGGGTCTAATTTATTAATAGGCTACTAAAATCAACAAACAGTTTAAACAGATTTTCGTAAGCCGTTAATGGCAATGTTTCCGCTTTATCGTCTACATCATGATAGGCCGCAATGCCTCCTTGTGTATAAAGGAAAAATGCAGGAACACCCTTTTCGGTAAAAAAATAATGGTCGCTATTAGCCGCTTTGCCTCTTGAGTTGATCTTTTTGAGTAATTGCTTTTCGTTGTTGATTTGATTGAGCAACGCAAATTCCTTTGGATGGATGGTGGCATTTACCACCGTTGCGCCTGTTTCGCCAGTACCAACTAAGTCTAAGTTCCATAAAAAGCGAATATTCTTTAGTGGAATCAAGGGGTTTTCAGTGAAGTATTTCGATCCCAATAAGCCTGCTTCTTCAGCTGCAAAGCAGATAAAAGCGATGCTATATTTTGGTGGATGAGCGGCGTAGTATTTGGCCAAATCTAACAACATGGCCACACCGCTGGCATTATCATTAGCGCCAGGGAAAAAGGTTTTTGCACCCATCCCTCCCAAGTGATCGTAGTGAGCGGTAAATACTAAAATCGAATCAGGTTTTGTAGTTCCTTTGATCATTGCGCCAACATTGGCTGCGGTAAAATTAGGAACCAGCTCGTTCGTAATATTGACGTCGACTTGTGAAAGTGGTAAAGAAACCGAGTTTTTGTTGACTTCTACAATGCTATAATCAAGTGCCTGTTGTGAAACAGACCAAGTAAGCTTAGGCTGTAAGCTAATGGCGATGTTTCCAGCCTTGCTCAAATAAGTGGTGCTGTCTTTTGGGATCAAGCTGTCGCTGGCAACAATACCCTTACTCGCTTGATGTACAATAAAATCTTTGCCAGGAGTTAATGCCTTCCCATTTAATTTTAGCGTCATGTTGCTTGGGAAAGTGTTTACGGGAAATGAGAAGAATTGCTTGTAACTATTTCCGCTTAATGGAGAAAGGCCAAATTTTTTGAATTCGCCTTCAATAAAATCAGCAGCTTTGCCCATGCCATTGTTGGTGTAACCGCGTCCCCAATATTTTTTAGAGGTAAGCGTGCTGATGGTTTTTCGGGCATAATTAATGTCTTGTGCAAAGGAATTGACGTAGCCAAGACTAAGGATCGCAAATAATAAGATTCGGAACATAACAAAAAATGCTTTGTGCCACAAGATATAAAATTGTGTGCACAAAGCATTTCGATCTATGGTTAAAAGGGATTAACCTTTTACTAAATAAGCATTGATGATTTTGGTGATTTCTTCTTTGTTTTTAGCCGAAGTCCAGTTTTCTTTTACCGACTGAGCATTAGCGGCGAAGAATTTTTCGTAAAGAAGCTTGTTATCCACTTTTGGCGCTAATTTAATCGTGCTGTTGTTGGCAAAAACATTATCCCAAATATCACGGGCATCTTTCCAGAAACCTTCGTTCTTTTTCCACCATTCTTGTGCATAACCAAATGATTTAGGATCTGTTTTCACAAATTCCTCTAAACCTTTTTCTTGGGCAATTAATTTATCTTTTGCACCAGGGGCACGAACGATTTTCTTGTTGTCCTGTTCAAACATCCATCCAGTGGGGGTGATGTATACAAAGTTACGACGGTTCAATACGTTGTAGTCGTTACGTTCAGTATGCTCACGACGAGGAAGCGGCGAATCTGAATAGCTTAACCATTGTGATCTGCCATCAACATGTACCCAGCTACCAATTGCTTGGTAACGCGGACTGTCATCTACTTGGAAAACTTTTTGAGTCCATTTTCCTTTATATTCTTCTGGTTTTAACGTTACGTTTTTCCAGGTATCTTCTTTATCAAAAGCCAAGATTTTTGGATCTTCATAAGTCCAATCTTCACGCCAGTGTTTAATGATCATACTATCGCCTCTCATTACCAAAAGGTGTTGGATCACGATTTTTTTAGGTGAATCTTCTACAATGATGGCAATTTCCTTAGCCGATGAACGGTGTCTGTCGTGAAACTTGTAATCATCATCAGGAGAAAAGGTTTCTGCATAGTTAAAAGTAACCTTATAGAAGCCTGCCAATGATTTAATGGCGTTACGATCTTGCTCTAACTTGTTTTGGGCGAAAGTAAAGGCACTACACAGTAATAAGGCTGCTAATAGTTGTATTTTCTTCATATTCTTATATTTATCACATTGTTTAGACTTGTTCTAAACAGATGCAAATTAACAATCAATAATCCTGATTAACAAATTATTTTTAATTATTCTAAATAAAAGGATTGGTGTGCTTAATGGCTGGGGGTAACTTTGACCATCTTTCTATATCGCTTATTAAAAGATGGTCAAAGTTTTAAGGGGTTACACTTTATACTATGCCAAGCCTTAGCAAAGACGACCGTTTAGCTAATGTGTCTTGGTCTGTTCGGAAATACCAATAAGCCAAACCACCACCTTTAACAGAACAGAGTGCAGCTGTGGGGCTTATTAAATGACTATCCGTAAGATGATGGATTTCCATGCTGCAAATAGGTAATTAAAACAAACTTTAGAAGATAAAAAATAATGTTCTGTAGCCCTTTCGCTCCAATAATAATCATTTTGGTTTGTCCTTAAATTAAAGGAGATGCATGCGGCCTTCTTTGCTGTGATTACGTCGCTATGTGATAAGCTTTAGCGGGGATGAAATAGAAACACAGCTTCCATTTACAGTCGCTTAAATTTTGTACATAAAGAGCAATAAACTAATCAATTCGAATATTTTGTGGGATTTCATAGGGTTAATTTCGTAATGCGATAATAACACCTTTAGTTAATTAAACTGCAAATACTTTAGAGAGTCGTCTTGGACCTAATAAAAGCAGATTACACAATTTATTAGCAAATGAAAAAGCCATTCTATCCTATTTATTTCCCTTTTACAAGTGCTTATAGCTTAAAAAATGTTATCGGAAACAATCGTATCTGGTTTAAACACGACGATCATTTTAGTTAGAACAGTTGGTTGTGCGCTAAAGCCAAACAACGGCCGTAATATTTATTAATTCTCTGTGCTTCAGTGCGCTATAAATGTTGGTTGTACTATTGCTTTCGGCGACCAACATTTAGCTACAGTTATTTTTATAGTGCTGGTAAAAAAGCGCTTTATCACTTTTTTATTGATTTGCTACGATAGGCTACCATTGAAAAAATTTGTATAAGACCATGATTATTTCTAATATCAAAAAAACAGCATTCTTACTTTTATTGCTTATAAATGTAAAGAGTTTTGGGGCAAACCATATTTTGGTTAATGGTGACACGCATACTGAACAAAAAAGTATTCTGGAACTTCCCAACGTATCAGCACCAGACAACCCAATCAGCCATATACCCGATGCCAAAAAGGATACAGCCAGCATGGGCAATAATCATGGCTCTGGCGAAAAGTTTAAGAGTAAAAAGGCAGTTTTAGGAGCTTTAGCAGCCTCTAAAACAGCACAATCGGCTAAGGCGGCAGCTTCAGACGATTTTGTGACCGTCTGGGACATGAGCAAATGGGGGGGGACACCGACCCATCTCACCATCACGCTCACTACAGCTCCCGGGGGTAGTATCGACTATAGCTGGACATCTTCCGGTGGCCAGACCAGCAGCGGCACCCTCTCGGCAGACAGCACCTCCTTTACTTTTGGCATGCCCGAAAATGAAATCATTACCCTTCGCCTGAAATCTGATAATCTGAAAGCATTTACCACCGATAAGCTACTGAACAGGAGCCGCCTGATTGATATTCCGCAATGGGGCACAGCCAAGTGGAGTACCATGAAAAATGCTTTTTCAGGAGCTGACAATCTCAATATCAGCGCTACGGATATACCCGACCTCAGTGAGGTGACCGATATGTCAGGCATGTTTGTGGGATGTAATAAACTTACAGGACCTGCCAACATAGGCAGCTGGAATACCACAAACGTAACCAACATGAACCTCACGTTTGCTGCCAAAATATTTAATCAGGATATCAGCAGCTGGAATACGGCCAATGTTACCGACATGGAAAATATGTTTAGGGGAGCTTCCCTGTTTAACCAGCCCATAGGCAGTTGGAATACCGCAAAGGTAACCACTATGAAAGGAATGTTTTGGAATGCAACAGAATTCAATCAGGACATAGGCAATTGGAATATCACTAACGTAACCGATATCAGCTATATGTTTCAGGATGCAGCTGCGTTTAACCAGAACATTACCGGCTGGAACACCGCAAACGTAACTGATATGAGTAACATGTTTAGGGGAGCAGCTGTTTTTAATCAGCCTATTGGTATTTGGAACACGGACAAGGTTACCAGAATAAATCATATGTTTTATGGCGCAACAGCCTTTAACCGGGACATCAGCAGCTGGAATACGGCAAACGTAACTAACATGAGTTATACCTTCTCGAATGCAGTCGCTTTCAACCAGAACATCAGCAACTGGAATACCGGCAATGTACAATACATAAATGACATGTTTGCAGGAGCCACCTCCTTTAACCAGCCTATTGGCAGCTGGAACACCG
>NZ_JAELTX010000895.1 GCF_016429065.1 Pedobacter sp. ASV17 | reverse complement strand
ATAGTGAGCTGCAAAGTGTTTCTACAGCAGGTACCGTTTCCTCTACGGCATACAATTGGGGGAATGCCATTGTATCTGGTCTTTCAAGATTAGAATATAACTATAACCAGAAATATTTCTTCTCAAGTTCGTTCCGGAGAGACGGTTCTTCTAAACTTGGAACTGCTAATCGTTGGTCAAACTTTTGGTCGATAGCTGGATCTTGGATATTGAGTAGCGAAGATTTCATTAAAAAATTCAGTTTTATTGACAACTTAAGAGTGAGAGCATCTTACGGTACAAACGGTACATTACCTAACAACAACTTCGAATGGAGAGAACTCACTTCATACTCAAACAAATATTTAGGTCAGCCAGCAGGTTTATAC
>NZ_JAELTX010000894.1 GCF_016429065.1 Pedobacter sp. ASV17 | reverse complement strand
CTAAATACATAGTCTTCGACAACCCGCCACCAGAAGCTATCAATGCTAGGCATGTTTCACACGACGGGCGACAGCGTGAAATGTCTTCTCCTTGCAATTTTTGTATCATGCATAATTGCTGTCCGGCTTTTATATATGCTGAGATTAGAGATAGAGAGCTGACGAAGATGACCCCACACTTCAATTTGGCGGCGGTCTACCCGATTGAGTAAATTGCAGCGCGGGCGTCCAACGAGAGACTAGATTAGATATTGTGCGTGGCGATGCACGACTATCCTTCCAAGGCGCCGAATGCGATAACTGCACTGTACACACGGAACACGGTTTCTGGAGCAGCCTGGGCCCTGGTCGCAAAATCTTATAGGATACAGCCTGATGG
>NZ_JAELTX010000093.1 GCF_016429065.1 Pedobacter sp. ASV17 | reverse complement strand
GCTTAATTCACCTACTTTTTTGCGATTACGCTCTACCCATTCCATTCTGCGTAATTCTATTTCGGCACCTGGAGTAATTGGCACGACTACCACTTCTCTAGCCCCATCTAAACTAGGCTTGCTATTCACTTTAATGGCTACTTGCTTACCCGCTTTGAAATCGAAAAGACTGTAAATAGAAGTTTCGGCTTTGAGGGGAACGCCGTTAATGGCCACAATGTAATCGCCTTCTTTAATGTTTAATCCTGGCTCTGCTAAAGGTGCTTTAAAGCTAGGGTTCCAATCTAAACGGTTAAAGATTTTGCTGATTTTATAGAAACCGTTTTCGATTTGATAGTCGGCACCTAGCATACCTACGGTTACCGAAGTTGCTGAAGGCTCATCACCAGGGTAAATATAGTTGTGGCCTACCACCATTTCGCCCATCATTTCGTTTAGCAAATAAGCCAAATCAGATCTGTGGTTTACAAAAGGTAAGAATTTTTCGTACTTTGCTTTAACAGCAGGCCAATCAGCACCGTGCATATTTTCTACGTAGAAATATTCTTTCTCCATGGTCCAAACCTCGTTGAACATCTGTTTCCACTCCGCTGTAGGATCTACTAATAATTTGATGCCATCTAACTTGATTTTGCCAGTTTCTGGTGTAGCAGGTTTTTGTGCAGCAGGTACAATAAAATAACTTCCTCTTGAAGTATAGATCATGCTCTTGCCGTCGGCACTTACCCCAACGCCATAAACGCCTTGCACCAAGCTGGTACTTTCCATTTTGCTCAAGTTTAAAGCACTTAATTCGCCATTGCGGATATATAATAACTGGCCGTCAACACCACCTTCGATGCTAGATAAACCACCTGCAGGAATAGGCAACGCAATAATGCGATTGCTCAAGTCCTCCAAATCAACCTCCATAGGTTTTTTGGTTTCGGCTGGTTTTACAGGTTCAGCAGCAGGTTTGGTATCTTTTTTAGCAGCTGCTTTTTCCTCTTTTTTAGGCTCTTCTTTTTTAGCTGGAGCAGGTTCTTCGGTAATCTTTTCTTCATCACTTTCCGTTTTGTACAACGAAGGTGTTTTTTTAGAAAGGATTAACGCGTAAGCGGTATAGTTTACTGGACGTTGATAAGCCGACATGTGTAAGCCGCTATTGGTTAAACCCACGTCAGTGCTGGCCATGAAGAACAAGTATTTACCGTCTTTACTAAAGTTAGGGGTAACTGCGTTGCTCATTCCGTCAGTTACCTGTGTATGGCTTTGTTTCTCCAGATTGTACAAGAAAACTGCACTCACACTATTTGGCAAAGTAGCTACGTACGAAATCCATTTTGAATCTGGCGACCAGCTTGGCATTAACTGATTATAAGTTCTAGCAGTATGTGAACCCAATTTATCTTGTTTTACCAATACTGGTTTTTTAGCATTGATATCGATGTAGTATAAATTCAAGTGGGCATCAGCATAGAAAAGCTTTTTGCTATCTGGCGACCAAGTTGGTTGGAAATAAAAGTGAGAATCGCCCAAATTGATATACTCAGGATCACCTTTAGTGGCTTGGTTTAGCAACACCAATTGGTATTTGCCATTTTTGTCAGACAGGTAAGAAATGTACTTTCCATCTGGCGACCATCCTGGATATTTCTCGTAACTGCCTGGTGAATTAGATAGGTTACGGGCATCGCCTTTTTCTTTAGGGACAGAGAAAATCTCACCACGACTTTCAAATAAAGCTCTTACACCTTTTGGAGAAATATCAAAGTTCCTGATATCGCTAGCTAAATCGATATATCTGGTACGTTTGTAAGGAGCATCTGCTTGGATTAAAATCTTTAAGGTGTTGACCTTGTTATTGCTTACATCTAATAAATGGATGCAACCACCTTGTTCAAAAGCAAGTGCATTTTTAGCACCCGTTAACGATTTGATATCGTAATCCTTAAAGTTGGTGATTTTATCAACTTTCTTAGATTTTACATCATAACTGTAAAGGTTCAGGGTAAGGTCTTTATCGTTCAGGTAATAAACTTTATTGCCCACCCATTGAGGTTTTACGTTGTTGGCGCCTTCTCCAGGAATGATCTCGATGTTTTTAGTTTGTGTATCGAAAATCCAGATTTGAGGCATGCCGCCACCACGATAGCGTTTAAAGGCTACGTTTAAACGATCAGAAGGATCGGTGTTTTTAATATAAGCCCAATAACGTCCATCCGCTGAGGGAGAGCCTTGCGTGGCTTCGGGCATTGGTAATGGCTGTTCGTTGGTACCATCAGTTTTAATACGGTGTAAGCGCGGGCTCAAAGCGTAATTAAAATCGCGGGTTGAAGTGAAATAAACTTCGTCGTTGTTTAACCAACCTTTAATCAAATCGGCACTTGGGTGGAAAGTGACTCTCTTAGGTTCGCCACCTTCTACAGGGATCACATAAACATCTGTATTTCCATCGTAGTTTCCAGTAAAGGCAATCATTTTCCCATCGGGAGAAAAAATAGGGTTTTGTTCCACTGCTGGATTAACGGTTAATCTTCTGGAATTGCTACCATCACGGTTGGCAATCCAAATATCGCCGCCATAAACAAAGGCAACGTTTTTTTCGCTTACCGAGGGACTGCGTAATAGCAAGGTCTCGGTGGTTTGTGCAAACGAAATTTGTGTGGAGATGACCATGGACATGGCTCCTCCACATAATACTTTCAATAGCGTTTTATTCATCATATGTGAGTTAAGGTTTCAATTTTGGAATTCTGGTAGGCGTGTCGGCTCCGCTAATGATGCTCACGGCACTTTTAGCGATTGCTTTAATCGTCGACAAGATGTTTTCTACATCTAAAGAGCTGTACTCATCTTTTACGGTATGATAAAGCTTATCGATGTCGATTTGATCAGTACTGATGGTATGTGCAGGTACGCCCAATGCCGCTAGGGTTGCGTTATCACTTCGGTAGAATAAGTTCTCTTTGATGTATGGATCTGGATGGAAAGTAAATTCAGTTCCTTCTAGATTTTTTTGAAGGATTTTACCAAAGTCAGATTTGTCGTAACCCGTAATGAAAGCAGTATTTTTGCCAAACTTGCTGTCTTTACCAATCATTTCGATGTTGAACATGGCTACTACATCATCAGGATTTAATTTTTCTGAAAAGTATTTAGAACCGTAACCTCCAATTTCTTCGGCGGTGAATGCTACAAAGATTAAGGTGCGCTCATTTTTGTTCAGTTTTTTGTAGTATTTGGCCAAGGCAATTACTGCCGAAGTTCCTGAAGCATCATCGTCGGCGCCGTTCATGATACTATCGCCTTCTACTGGTTTTACAATGCCCATATGGTCATAGTGGCCCGAGAAAACGACTAATTCTTTTGCCTTAGATTTGCCAGGGATCACACCTGCTACGTTAAACAAAGGCATTTTTGAAACGGTGTTTTTTAGCTCTACTTGGAAAGAGCTTGCACTCTCTTTGTCTAATACAAATACGGTTGCTGGTCCTTTAGTGTTTTTCAACTCTGCCTCGTCTACCACTGTTTCTCTTCCAATCATGCCTTTTACTCTTTTAAAGGCATCTAGGAACTTCATGTCAACCAAAACCAACTGTCTTTTGCCACTACGCGCTAAAGTTCTAAACTGGCTCATGAAATCTTTGCTTTCGTCTAATTTAACCCAGCCATCGCCGTTGGTTTGGTCAAAAGAAACATTTTCTACCCTGTTGCCATATACCAAGATATTTTCTTCGGCAATTGCTTGTCCGTCAATAGTCACTTTGGCCGAAAGCGGCTTTAACTGGTATTTGTAAAAAGTTTGACGGAATCCTTTCTCACCATCTAAAGGTTTTAATCCAATGGCTGCAAATTCTTTCTCTATAAAAGATGCTGCTTTATCAATACCAGGTGTAAAAGTTCGGCGACCTTGCATGTCGTCAGCACTTAACGTTTTAATCAAATGGTCTACATAATCTTTGGTAATGATTTTGTCAATGTTTTGAGCATTTGCCGTTAACGAAGCTAAGGCAAGACCCAATGCGTAAAAGGTTTTTTTCATTTTTATGGTTAATATGATTAGTTAATTCTTTATAGTTATTTCGTTTTATTGTTGTTTAGGTTTCTAGTCTTTGAGTTGATCGTCCGTAACTGATTCCTAACTGCTAATTCCTGACTACTTTACAGCACTTTCTAGCCATTTTTCTCTAAAGGCTTTCATTTCGGCGGTTAGTGTTCCCCCAGTACTTTCAATAGTCACTAATTCCAACATCGGATTTTCGATGAAGGTTAGCTTGGTTGTTCTTTCTACTCCTTTTCGACTGTAAACAACCTCAATTGTTTCACCAGGTTGGTGTTTTGCGGTGATGGCTTCAAAGTCTTTCGCTGTTTTAACTTCCTGCCCGTCAGCTTTTAAAATCACATCATCAATATCCAATCCTGCATTATAGGCAGGCAAGCCTATGGTAGTAGCTGGGACAGTTACTTTTCCTGTTGTGCCATCTTCTACTAAACGCCCAATGCCGCTATAAGCTTTTCCTGCAGCTTCCTTACGTAAAACCAATCCTGCTTTTAGCAATAGTGACGCATAATCTTCCTTCTTGGTTGCATATACATAATCTTTAAAAAACTTGTTGGCGAAGCTTGGGTTTTTGGTAAGATTGGCTAAGGTTTTTTCCAAATCGTTGATGTTATAGGCCATCTCGGTTTTGCCATAAGCTTTCCATAAAGCCTGCATGTAATGATCCAGCGTAAGGTTAAAATCGGCCCTTAAGCGTAGATCTAAAGCTAAGGCCACTGCTGCACCATAGGTGTAGTATGAGGTGAAGATGTTTTGCTGGTTAGTACGGTCAACGGCCACACCCGCGTCAGCAAAAACAGCGTATCTGCTAGCTTGTATTGGGGAGAAATTTTTTGCACCAGGAGAGTTAGTCATTGAATTTGCCAAGCTGCCAAATACTCGCAGCATATTTTCTAATGTTCTAAAGCCTGATCTTTTTAACGTTAAATTGCCATAGTACTGGGTAAAGCCTTCGGCAAGCCAAAGCTCATCGCTAATGTTCGATTGGGTGAAATTAAAAGGTTCTAAGGTTTTTGGGCGTAAGCGTTCTACGTTCCAAGCATGGAAAAACTCATGGGAAAATGTGCCTAGTAAATTGCTTTCGTTGCCTGCAATTTTAGGAGTGCGTTGTACAATTACCGTTGAATTTCGGTGCTCCATGCCATCGCCTGCATAGCTTGGGTGTACGCAGTGCAAGAAATAATAGTTGCCGTAGTCAAAAGTAGGTAGCTCTCCAAAGATGGCTTTTTGTTCATCTACCACTTTTTTAAGCATGTTGGCGTAGTTGAAAATCGTCATTTCATCATCGTCGGCATGGGCAATTAAATGGATTTTTTGGATTTTTCCATCGGTATTTTTCACTTCCCAGCTCGCTTCTTTAAAGGCTGATATTTCAATAGGACTATCCATGAAATATTGGAAATCTCTGGCATAGTAAACGCCGTTGCCCATTGGTTTTAGTTGAGTAGCTACTTTCCAGTCAGTTTGCTTTGGGTAGCTGAACTTTACCGTTCTAGGTCGTTTATCCATCCCTACAGGGAAAGCAAAAACAGCTGGAATGTTCATGTGGGCATGCTGCTCATCGAAACCAGAATAGGTGCCGTCAATCCAGTTGCCAAAAATGGTATAGGTGATTTTAATTTTACCAGAAGGTTTTTCGATCTCAAAAACATCTCCCGCAGGTTGTTTAAGTGCCAAGGCTTTTCCATTGGCATCAAAAGCTTTTAAATGATAAATGTTTTTCCCAAATTCATGGGTGGCATATCGGCCTGGCGAGGAGCGTGCAAATCTAACTTTTAGCGGGGCATTTGCAGGCACGTTGGGTATGGTCATGCTGATTTCAGCCTCATGGTGTACCGCATTGGGGAAACTCACTTCATAGCTGATTTCTTGCTGCGCTTTAAGGCTTATGGAGCTGCCAATAAGCAAAGCAGCGATTAGGTAATTCTTCATTCTGTGTAGTTTAATGTTTGAAGTTAAAACTTCCTTTTGTAAATACCCCGATTTGGCTGTATTTTTTACTCTTTTTTTGGCTGTAGGGGCATTCTTGGATGAGCGTTGGAGATAACCTGCTAGGTGTTGTGCACTGGTTTAAGGATGATAAACCCGATAGTAACGTAAAGCCCGCAAGAAGCGTTAGCGAATGAGGACTTTGAGTGGATAGCGGGGCTAGCGCTGCCAAAGTGATATGACGAACATTTTCCCATTAAAAAACACGATGTGGTTTCTTGTGCATGAAGCAAAAATGCGTTAACTTGAGCCTAGCTAACTAACTTATAAGCCTAATGCAGATTAAAAAACAAAGCAAACATTATGATGCGGTGATTGTGGGCTCGGGTGCAGGTGGAGGTATGGCGGCGTATACGCTGGCCAAGGCGGGATTAAAGGTATGCCTTTTGGAGGCAGGAGCCATGTACGACCCACAAAAAAACATTACGCAGTTAAAAAATCCTTGGGAATCGCCACGCAGGGGAGCAAGTACAAAATTTCGTCCTTTTGGCGATTTTGATGCCTGTTACTATGGTTGGGATGTTGAAGGCGAGCCTTACACCAAAGAACCCGGAACGGAATGGGATTGGTGGAGAGCCAGAATGCTAGGGGGCAGAACCAATCACTGGGGACGTATTTCCTTGCGTTTTGGGCCTAAAGATTTTAAACGAAAAAGTGTAGATGGTTTAGGTGAAGATTGGCCTATCAGTTATGATGATATTAAGCCTTTTTACGATAGGGTAGATAAGTTGATTGGTATTTTTGGGACTAATGAGGGTTTGGAAGACCATCCAGATGGCTTTTTTCTGCCACCACCTAAACCTCGTTTGCATGAGCTTTTTATCAAGAAAGCCGCTGGACAATCGGGTGTGAAAGTGATCCCTTCGAGATTGTCTATCCTTACTCAGAAAATTAATGACGAACGTGGCGTTTGCTTTTATTGTGGACAGTGTAATAGAAACTGTAGCATGGCAAAGGCCGATTTTTCTTCAACCAATGTGTTGATTTATCCAGCTTTGGCTACTGGTAATATTGATATCGTAGCGAATGCTATGGCAAGAGAAGTGATGACTAACGAAGAGGGCTTGGCTACGGGGATTTCGTACATCAATAAAGATGATATGATGGAGTATCAGGTGACTGGGCGTACGGTAATATTGGCCGCCAGTGCCTGCGAATCGTCGAGATTGTTGCTGAACTCTAAATCAAAACGTCATCCAAATGGCTTGGCGAACAATAGTGATGTGGTTGGCCGTTATTTGCACGATTCAACTGGAGCGGCAATGGGCGGAGTGCTTCCTCAACTTTTTGATCGAAAAAGATATAATGAAGATGGTGTTGGTGGGATGCACATTTATTCGCCGTGGTGGTTAGATAATAAGAAACTGGATTTTCCTCGTGGTTATCATATTGAATACTGGGGCGGAATGAGTCAGCCAGCGTATGGTTTTGGCGGTGGCATTGAAGGTATGAACGGAAAATTTGCGGTTAGAGGTGAGCAGAAAGAGGCGGGTGGTTATGGCAAGTCGTTGAAAGAAGATTACCGTTATTTCTATGGAGCAAGTGTAGGCATGGCTGGTCGTGGAGAGGCTATTCCGTTGTACGATAACCGTTGTGAAATTGATTCTAACGTGGTAGACCGATATGGTATTCCGGTGTTGAAGTTTAATGTGAAATGGAGCGAGCATGAAATTTTGCAGGCCAAGCACATGAAAGAAACATTTGATGAAATGATGCACAATATGGGTGCTGTGGTTACTTGGGGTGGCGATTATAATAAAGAGAACAACTATGGTTTAGAATCGCCTGGAAAGATTATTCACGAAGCAGGAACGGCCCGTATGGGGAATGATCCCAAAACATCGGCCTTGAATAAATATAACCAAGCTCACGACTGCAAAAATCTATTTGTGGTGGATGGTGCGGCCTTTACTTCGCAGGCAGATAAAAACATTACTTGGACCATTTTAGCACTTTCAATGAGGGCTAGTGAATACATTATTTCTGAAATGAAAAAACAAAACTTATAGCCATGAACAGGAGAGAAACATTAAAATTATTAGGTGTTGGCGCCATTTCGGGTACGGCTTTAGTGAGTGGTTGTAAGCCTAAGGAAGAAAAAGAAGTAGCTGTAAAAGATCCAGAGTTTACCTACGACCGGGCGAAAGAAGAATTGGCCAGAGAGAAAGAACTTTTGGCGCAAGCGAATTTCTTTAGCAAGGAGGAAATGGCTACCATTACCATTTTGTCGGATATTATTATTCCTAAGGACGAAGTGAGTGGCAGTGCTTCGGAAGCGAAGGTTCCTGAATTTATTGAGTTTATTGTGAAGGATATGCCTCAGCACCAAATTCCTATGCGTGGTGGTTTGCGTTGGTTGGATTTACAGTGCTTAAACCGTTTCGGCAAACCTTTTAGGGAGTGCAGCGATAAGCAGCAAATAGAATTGGTAGATATGATTGCTTATCCGAAAAAGGCCAAACCAGAAATGAGTCAGGGCGTAGCGTTTTTTAATCGCATGCGTAATTTGGTAGCTTCGGGCTTTTACACCTCGGAAATGGGCGTGGCTGATATCGGCTATGCAGGAAATTCGCCAAACCAATGGAACGGTGTACCTGATGAGGTATTGAAGCAATATAAACTAGCTTATACGGAAAAGGAATTGAAGGAGTGTGTGAAGTTTGATAGTTAGGGAGTAGTGGTTAGTGATTAGTGTTTAATTGCTTAACTTATTCTTTCCGTCATTTCGATGAGTAACGAAGAGGTCGTAAAGCCGCTATACAGTAAAATCTGGCATACGGATTAATTTTCGTTGGACTTTTTTTGTGACATCTTTGCGTCCTTTGCGTTACTTTTTCATTCTTAGCGGTTAAATCTTTACCGCAAAGGTTTATGAAGTTCCGCAAAGACCGCAAAGTAGCTATGTGGTGGTAAATATGATCATCATTATGTATCTACGATTTGTTAGGTTTAACTACGTTGATTTTCAATTCTCTTATTATCGAAATGACGATAACGTAAGGCTTTTTTGGTTAAAGGAACTACAACTCCCCAACAAACTCTTTCATTGCCAAGCCGGGGTTTTCCGTTTTCATGAAGTTTTCACCAATTAAAAAACCGTTATAGCCTACCTGTTTCAAGTCTTTAATGGTTTGCGGATGGCTAATGGCACTCTCCGAGATTTTCAAGAACTCGTTAGGGATTTTGTCGACCAAGTCAAAAGAGGTTTGAATATTTACCGTAAAATCGCCAAGGTTTCTATTGTTTACCCCAATGGCATCTAAGTGCGGACAAATGCTGCGTTCTAGTTCCGCTAGGTCATGTACTTCCAATAACACATTTAGTCCCAAACTTTGAGCAAGCTTGCCCAAATCCACAATTTGCTGCGGACTTAAAATGGAGGCAATCAATAGAATAATGTCGGCTCCCCAAGCTTTGGCCTCTAAAATTTGATATTCGTCAATCATGAAATCCTTCCTTAAAATTGGAATTTCATTCACGCTACGTGCTTGGATCAAATCTTCTTTTTTGCCGCCAAAGAAATCAGTGTCTGTCAGTACAGAAAGTGCCGAAGCGCCCGCTGCATTGTAAGCTTGAGTGATTTCCTTAACGTCAGCATTGCCATTAATCACTCCTTTTGAAGGAGACTGCTTTTTGAATTCGGCAATGATCCCTGTTCTATCCTCAGCGAGTAAAAAATCCTTGAAACGGTAAGGAGTTCGCCCAAATGCGAGGCTGCTTTCCAGCTCTTTTACACTTGTTTGTTGTTTGGCAAGTATAATTTCTTCTTGTTTTCGTAGAACGATTTTGTCGAGTATGTTCATGTTTTTATTTAGGGATTCATGGGGAGGGAAAGCCTGTTCCGACTCCTCTGAGTAGCAATCTGTTTGAATAATCCTTCGATAAGCTCGGGATGACAGATAGTTGGAGTTTCTGCTTTTTTACTTTCCTTCCAACCAGTTCTTCATCATCTGTTTGCCTTCTGGGGTCAATACACTTTCAGGGTGAAACTGTACGCCACAGATGTCCAGTTCTTTGTGTCTTAGTGACATGATTTGGCCTTCGTTATCTACCGATGTAATAGTTAAGCTTTCGGGTAAATTACTAGGGTCAACTACCCAACTGTGATAACGGCCCACTTCAAAGGGAACTGCAATGTCTTTGAAAAGTAGTTCGTCTTCAACCGTTTTGCTTACTGGTGTAGCAATGCCGTGCATAGGTCGGCCTAAGTTAAGCAAGCTGCCCCCAAAAGCTTCGGCAATGGCCTGCTGTCCCAAACATACGCCCATGATACTTTTTGTTGGAGCGTAGGTTTTAATGACATCTAACAGTAAACCCGCTTCTTCTGGAATACCTGGCCCAGGTGAAAGTAGAATTTTATCGTATTTGTCTACCTCTGCTAGTTCGAATTTGTCATTCCTCCACACTTCGGTTTCATAACCTAATTCATTAATCAAATGCACCAAATTATAGGTGAAACTGTCGTAGTTGTCTATTACTAAAACTACATTTTTAACCCCTAAATCCCCTGAGGAGGACTTTGTATTTCTATCGTTCATTGTCAATCGTAATTCGTCAATCAAAAATCTTAAATTCCTTCAGCCATTTCTATCGCTTTGCGCAATGCCGCTATTTTGTTGTTTACTTCGTTAAGTTCTGTTTCAGCAACCGAATCGGCTACTATTCCGGCCCCCGCCCTGTAGTAAAGTTTATTATTCTTGCTCATGAACGTTCTGATCATGATGGCATGGTTGAAATCATCGTTAAAGCCCATGTAGCCAATAGCCCCAGCGTAAAAATTACGACCCAAGTTTTCATTTTCATCAATCAGCTGCATGGCCCTGTATTTTGGCGCTCCACTTAAAGTTCCAGCTGGGTAAGTATCTGCCACTACTTTGAAAGCACTGTCTTTTTGTTGAAGTTTCCCGCTTACTTTAGATACCAAGTGAATCAAGTGCGAGTAGTATTGTACTTCTTTAAAGGATTTTACTTCTACTTGCTGGCAATGACGGCTTAAATCGTTACGGGCCAAATCAACCAGCATTACATGTTCGGCACTCTCCTTGGGGTCGTTTTCTAAGGCTTTCGCAATTTTTGCATCTTCTTCATCGTTACCGCTGCGTTTGAAAGTCCCTGCAATTGGGAAAATGTTAGCGGTCTCGTTTTTGATGGTAATTTGAGCTTCTGGCGACGAGCCAAATAGCTTGAAACTACCATAATCAAAATAGAATAAATATGGAGATGGATTGATAGAACGAAGGCAACGATACACGTTAAATTCATCCCCTAAAAAGCCTTGAGTAAAAGCCCTTGAGGGTACAATCTGAAAAACATCGCCACGATAGATGTGCTTTTTAAGCTTCTCTACAATATCAATAAAACCCTGGTCGGTAAGGTTTGAACTTTCAGTTCCGTTAGTGCTAAAGCCATATTCAGGGAAATTCTTGTTCTGGATAATGTATTCCATCTTGCTCAAATCCTCGTCTTCATCATTATTGAAGGTGTTTTTGAACAAAGTGATTTCGTTTTTGAAATGGTCTATGGCAATAATGTACCGATAGATATGGTATTGCATTTCAGGAATTTTATCTTCTTCTGGCGTAGCCGATGAAAACTTGATATCCTCGAAATATTGAACACAGTTCCAAGTAAAGTAACCAAACAAACCACTTGAAATGTGTTTTGATTCTGGCGCATTGATTTGCTTGAACTTGTTTTTAAATGCCGTGATTTCATTGGAAAGCACAAAGTCTTCCTTTGTTTCTGTTTTCCCATCAGGATAGCTGATGCTAAGAATGCCATCCTTAACCACAAAACCTGCCACAGGCTCGGCGCAAACAAAACTGGTTGCGTTTTCTCGGCTATGGTAGTCGGAACTTTCCAGTAAGATGGTGTTAGTGAAAACATCTCTCAAACGAAGATAGATGCTAACAGGCGTTGTCGTATCTGCTAATCTTTTCTTGTTATAAGTATGTATTTGATATGTATTCATTTTTTTTATAAAATAAAAAACCCGACGTGTGGTTCCGTCGGGTTTGAATGTGGTTTAAGTTTAGGTTTAAGTTGATAAACTATATTTTGCACGAGCCATTGACGAAACTTTCTTTCGAGTTAGTACGCCAGTGCCAAGTGTTTATTTTGTTAATCATCGTAAAGCAAATTTATACAAAATGTTAAATAATCAAAATATTTTGAAAAATTTTATTGTTAGCCATAGGCGCACAAATGAATTTAAGGTATCTGTCTGTGCATCTGTGGCAAATGTTTACTTAACATTTATCGTCACTCATTCCAGTTAAGGAAAGGTACGCAATGTGCTAAATAGGTTAAGAAATGCCAAATAATGTTCTAGATGGATCGTTTTTAACCATCATGAAAATAGAACCAATAATTAAAATTAATGCTAAGCCAAAGAAAATAGCGATGGTTTTATGTTTTGCTACCCCATCGGTAATTTTTTTCGATTTTGAATTACCAACGGTAATTAATATCACGGCCAAAAGCATGATGGCAATATGTTCCATTTTCCAGTAACGATATAAAGCTTCGCTGCTTGGCCCTTTGGTTAAAGGACTTAAAAAATATAGGATCAATCCAAAAAGGAACTGAATGTGTGCACTGATTAAAGTAAAAACATTTAGCTTTCTGTTGCCTTCTGTATATCCTTTTTTGCCAAGCCAACCTGCTAGGGCCTGTAAAAGAGCCACCACTAATAGAATTAGAACAATGTAGCGCCAGCCAGAGTGCGCACTTTTTAAGATACCGTATAAGTTCATGTCTTGTTTAATTATTTTCTCAAAAATAGAAATTTAATTGAGCGATTGTGTCAGGCACAAATATAGGGAGTAATTTATAATCGTTTTAAGTTGTAATGTAGATGCGTGATAAAAGGTAATTAAAGTGTGTTTCATATTAAAGGCCCAATATGGCTTGTTTGTGTAATGTTTTGTTTTCTTTTTGTTGTATTTGTTTACATAAAGTTAAAATTTGGCTTTTAATTTCATAAATAGTTAATTTTTGAAAGTATTTGAGTTAATCTTTCTGGGGGATTTTTGCGTGTAAACAATTAAAGGAATTTACATGCAACGAACTTTATTTAAACTATCAATGCTGATGTTGTTGTTTTTGAGTTTTGCCAGCGCAAAAGCTCAAACCACGCAAGCATCTATTTCGGGCAAGGTAACCGACGAAGAGAAAAAGCCTATTCCAGGTGCTTCGGTTCAGGTTAAAAATGAGTCAACAGGTTTTACCACCAAGGTGGGAACCAACGCCCAGGGGGATTATACCTTTAAGGAACTTCCTTTAGGTGGGCCTTATACGATAAAGGTTAATTTTTTAGGTTATGGCGAACAGACACTTTCTGGTTATATGTTAAACCAGGGTGATGCGGTAAGAGCCAACGTAGGGATGCAAACTTCTGCACAAACCTTGCAGGCTATACAGATTAACGGTAACGGTTTAAGAAACAAAGTAGAGCAGTTTGGTGCTTCAACCGAGATTTCTTCTAAAACCATGAACCAATTGCCTGTCAATGGACGTAACTTCTCCAGCTTAACGGACCTTTCTCCTTTAGCGGCAAACGGAGGAATTTCGGGTCAGTTAGGTTCTTCTACCAACTTTACCATCGACGGGATGACGGCAAAAAATCCAACTTCAGCAGGCAGTACTACCAGTAGAAGTGGAGCGCCATATTCCATTTCAATCGAATCAGTAAGGGAGTTTAAAGTAGTGACCAACCAATATGATGTTACTTTAGGTCGTGCGGGTGGTGGTACCATTAGTGCGGTAACCAAATCAGGTACCAACGAAATTAGCGGTAGTGCTTTTGGTTACGGTCGTGCAGATTGGTTGGCTAGTGGTAAAGACATTAGAGGAAACAAAAGAACAAACGACTTTTCTACTTACCAATATGGTTTCACTTTGGGTGGGCCAATCATTAAAGACAAACTACACTACTTTGTAGGTTGGGATCATCAAAAAGATGCTCGTCCGTTAATTATTGCCGATGTGCAAACGGACGCTGATGCAGCTAGGTTTAACATCACCAATGCAACATTAAGTCAGTTTTTAGGCATAGCCAGAACGAAATATGGCGTAGCTAATACCCCACAGTATGGTACTTTCGATAAAAAACGCGGTACTGATGCTGGTTTTGTTCGTTTAGATTGGCAAATCAGTGATAAGCATTTGTTAACAGTAAGAGATAACTATACCAATGATAGAAATCCAATGGGATTGGGTGACAATACGGCTATCAACTTTTTGGAGAGTTATGGTAACGATAAAAACGTAGATAATAGTTTGTTGGCTACGCTTCGTTCGACCATTAGCAATAAAGTAACCAACGAATTAAAAGTACAACACTTATATACTTTCCAAGAAAGTGCTCAAAATAGTCAGTTATCAGGCCCTATACCTAGAGCGATTGTGCGTAATTTAACATCCACATTGCCTGACGGAAGGACTGGATCTACAGCGGTTCAAATTGGAGGACACCGTTTTGCTCAGGAAGGATTTACCAATAATGTAGTTCAGTTGGTAGATAACTTTTATTACAATACAGATAAAGTTAAATATACTTTCGGATTAGACTTGATGTATACTAATGCACTTTCATTATATGGCAGTGAAGTGAATGGCCGTTTTGAATTCCAAAATAATAGCACAGGTACTGCTATGCAGAATTTTGATAATCTTACGCCATATTTATATTATAGAGAAGTGCCTTTAGTGGCTGATCCAAGTGTAAGGGCAAGTATTTGGAATACGGCCATTTATGGTCAAATGCAAACCAAGCTTGGTAAAGGTTTAGAGTTTACGGGAGGGGTGCGTATCGATTATAGTAAATACCCTACTTCGCCCCTTAACCAAGATTTGTATAAAGCTATTGGCGTAAGAACTGATCATGAATTGAAGCAGTTTTTAGTGCAGCCACGTATCCAGTTTAATTGGGACGTGAATGAAAACCATACTGATTTTGTACGTTTGGGCGGTGGTATTTTTGGTTCAGACGTAAATAACTATGTAACCATTAACAACCTTTCTTTTGACGGAAAACATTTTGCAACGGTTGATGTTACTGGTGCAAATGTACCTACACCAGATTTTATTGGCTATAGAAATGGCACAGCACAAGTACCTACATTAGCAGCATTTCAAGTGCCAATGATTAACACTTACGCGGACGACGCTAAAATTCCAGTGGTATATAAAGCAAACTTATCTTACAATAAGTTGATCAATGATAATTTGCGTGTAGGGATTACAGGTTATGCCACTTTTGCCAGAAACAACTATATGTATGTAGATAGAAATATGGTGGCTAATCCCTTCTTTACTTTGCCAAATGAAGGCAATAGGGGTGTATTTGTTCCTTCGATTCCAGAAGGTGGAGCACCAGATTGGAAAACGGGACGTTTGAGCACTCAATTTGGTCGTGTGTTGGAGTTGAATAGTAAAGGAAAGGTTAATCAATTCGCAGTAGTGGTTGATGGAAATTGGAGATACTTCAAAGACGGTGAAATTTCGGCTAGTTATACTTGGAATGATACCAAAGACAATACTTCTTATAATGGTAACGTAGCTAACTCGGCAACTTTATCATTGCCAGTAGTTGATGATCCTCGTAATTTGAGTAATGTTACTTATTCAAATGGTCAGTTTAGGCATAAAGTAGTGGTTTATGGTACCTTGCCTACGCTTTGGGGAGTTAAAGTTGGCTTTCGCTACTCAGGGCTTGGTGGTACGCGCTACAGCTTGCTTTCTGGAGTTAATAACAATGGCGATTTCGTAGCCACAAATGATTTGGCTTTCGTTTTTGATAGAAATAATCCAAATGTGCCAGCAAATGTACGTGCGGGTTTACAGGCTTTGCTTGACAATCCAAATGCTAGTCAAAGTTTGAAAGATTACATTTTAAAATACGAAGGTAAGGTAGCTGAGCGTAATGGTGGTATCAATGGTTTCTTTGGTACTGTAGACGTAAGAGTTGCTTATCAGTTTAAATTTGGTAAAGCTAAGAAACAAAGTGTGGAGGTTTCTGGTGATATTTTCAATTTTGCTAATTTATTGAATAAAAAATGGGGTGTAACAGAAACATTTGGTACACAATCATTATATGCTTTAAACGGTAAGGCAGCAGTCCCAGCAACAGGAACAACACCAGCAATTCCTGCTGTTCCGAATTATGATGCAACAACGAAGTCTTTTAATTATCGTGTAAACAATACTGGAGTAATTAACCCATCGGGTAACCCTTGGCAAGCACAAATTGGTTTGCGTTACGGTTTTTAACAGAGGTTCAATAAACAATTTGCAAAGCCACACTTAAAAAGTGTGGCTTTTTTTGTAAAAAGTAAGATATAGTATCTATAAGTTCTGATTTATAAATAGCTTTAAGCTTTCTAAAACATTAACTAACAACATGAAGAAAATTTTACTAGCGCTTGCGTTGGTGTTTTCTACTGTATTTGCATTTTCGCAACAAACGTTTCCTGTAAACGGCTCTGCTGATGTGCGGTCGGGGCAGTATGCCTTAACCAATGCAACTATTGTGGTAAACGCTAACCAAACCATCAGCAATGGTACGTTGCTGATTAAAAACCAAGTGATCCAATCAGTGGGTAGCGGTACTGCAATTCCCAAAGGATACGTGGTGATCGATTTAAAAGGAAAATACGTTTATCCTTCGCTGATAGATGCTTTCAGCAGCTACGGTTTACCAGAAGCTCAACGTGGTGGTGCAACCATGGGTTTTGGCGGTCAACGTCAATCTATTTTTACCACGGCTAAAAAAGGACCTTACAACTGGAATGCGGCCATTAGACCAGAAACCGAAGTAAGAACCATTTTCGCGATCGATAACAAAAAAGCAGACGAATTGCGTAAAGCTGGTTTTGGTAGTGTAAACGTAATCAACCGTGATGGTATTGCCCGTGGAACCTCAGCAGCAGTAACGCTAAATGATGAGTTTGAGCACAAGGTTTTCTTGAAAGACCAAACGGCAGCCAACTACTCTTTCAATAAGGGAACTTCTTCAAACGACTACCCAACTTCATTAATGGGTTCAATCGCTTTGTTGCGTCAAACTTATTTAGATGCCACTTGGTATAAAGGTCAAAAAGAAGAGTACAACATCTCTTTGGAGGAATTTAACAAACAACAAAACCTACCTCAGATTTTTGAGGCTGATGGATGGCAGAATATTTTACGTGCCGATAAAATTGGTAAAGAGTTTGGTAAGCAGTATATCGTTAAATCAAATGGCGATGAGTACCAACGTATTGATGCTGTAAAAGCAACTGGCGCAAGTTTGATTATTCCAATTGCTTATCCAAAAGCTTATGATGTAGAAGATCCAGCAGAAGCTAGAAATATCGGTTTAGCACAAATGAAAGCTTGGGAAATGGCAGCAACCAATCCTGGAGTTTTAGAGAAAGCGGGAATTAGCTTCGCGTTAACTGCTTTTGGTTTGGATAATACCCGTGAGTTTTGGGCAAATATCCGCACGGCGATAGAAAACGGTTTGACCGAGAAACAAGCATTGCTTTCAGTAACCGAAGTGCCTGCAAAAATGTTGGGCATTAGCGATAAAGTTGGCTCTATTGAAAAAGGTAAATTGGCCAACTTCCTGATTACTTCAGATAATTTGTTCAAAAGCAGCAACATTATCCACGAAAACTGGGTACAAGGCAAGCGTTACATCGTTAACAAAATGGATGTAAGCGATTTGAAAGGCGTTTACAATTTAAATGTAGATGGTGTTGGGGCATTGACCTTAAAAATCACTGGACCTACAGCGGCAGCTATCGAAAGAACAGGTGCTGATAGCGTAAAAACTACAGGAACTTTTGCTCGTAACGGCGACTGGATCACTTTGAACTTCAACTTAAAGAAAAATCCTAAAGGAGATGTTCGTTTAACAGGCTATATCTCTTCAGAATCGCCAATTGCCATGAAAGGTGAAGTTGCTTTAAGCGATGGTACTGAAGGTAAATGGACCGCTACTTTTAAAGAAGCAGCTAAAGAAATGCCAAAAAGAGAAGAGCCTAAACCTGTTGTAGCAGCTAACGGACCTCTAATTTATCCATTCCAAGCTTTCGGTAACGAAGCTTTGCCTAAAGTAGAAACGGTATTGTTAAGGAATGCTACCGTTTGGACGAACGAAAAAGACGGTATCCTTCCAAATACCGACGTACTTTTAGAGAACGGTAAAATCAAAGCGGTAGGTAAAAACTTGGCTGCAGGTTCCGCGAAAGTAATTGATGCGACTGGAAAACACGTGACCCCAGGTATTATCGATGAGCACTCGCACATTGCAGGTACAGGTGGTATCAATGAAGGTGCGCAATCAGTTTCTTCTGAAGTACGTATCGGAGACATCATCAATTCTGAAGACGTGAATATCTATCGCCAGTTGGCTGGTGGAGTAACCACTTCTCAAATTCTGCACGGTTCGGCAAATCCAATCGGTGGCCAATCGCAGTTGATCAAGTTGCGTTGGGGCAAGTTGCCAGAAGAGTTGAAATTTGCTGGTGCTGATGGTTTCATCAAATTTGCATTGGGCGAAAATGTGAAGCAAAGTAACTTCGGTAGCGGACAACGTTTCCCGGTAACCCGTATGGGGGTTGAGCAAACTTTTGTAGATGCTTTTACGCGTGCAAAAGACTACGAAGCAGCCTTAAAAGTAAAAGGAAATAATGTGCGTAGAGATTTAGAATTAGATGCCTTGGTAGAAATCCTGAACAACAAACGTTTCATTACCTGTCACTCTTATGTACAGTCGGAAATTAACATGTTGATCCACGTAGCAGATAGCCTAGGTTTTAAAATCAACACCTTCACCCACATCTTAGAAGGATATAAAGTGGCTGATAAAATGAAAGCTCATGGTATCGCCGCTTCTACTTTCTCTGACTGGTGGGCCTATAAATTTGAGGTGGCCGAAGCCATTCCTTACAATGGTAAAATCATGCACAACGTGGGCATCACTACGGCATTCAACTCTGATGATGCAGAGATGGCTCGTCGTTTAAATCAAGAAGCAGGTAAAGCGGTATTGTACGGTGGTGTACCAGAAGAAGAGGCTTTCAAATTTGTAACCCTAAACCCAGCTAAAATGCTTCATATTGATGATAAAGTTGGAAGTTTAAAAGTAGGTAAAGATGCCGACGTAGTGGTTTGGTCAGACAATCCGCTGTCGATTTATGCCAAAGCCGAAAAAACTTTTGTAGACGGTGTTTTGTATTGGGATCTTGAAAAAGACACTCAAAAACTAAAACAACAACAAGTAGAAAGAGCTAGATTGGTTCAAAAAATGTTAGACAGTAAGAACAAAGGCGGAAGAACTCAGCGTCCAATGGGCATGACTTCTATCCTGTACAATTGTGAAACTGCTAGCGATTATTCAAATGGTTTTGAAGCCATACAAACAGAAGAAGGAGGACATCACCATGAATAAGAAATTATTAACCCTGTTTTTAGCCCTTGCAGCAAGTGCATCAGCTTTTGCTCAAGCGAATATTTCTCCTGCAAAGGCACAATCCAAAAAAGTGATTTTATTGGGTGGCGTGGTGCACACTGGAAATGGACAGGTCATCAATAACGGATACGTAGTATTTGAAAAAGGTAAAATTACGGGTGTAGGCGATGCCACTACCGTAAAATTTGCAGCCAATGATGGCGAAATGATCAACGTAAATGGCAAGCACATTTATCCTGGCTTTATTGCTCCAGTAAATACTTTGGGCTTGGTAGAATACGAATCAGTAAAAGCAACCTTGGATTTTCAGGAAATAGGAAATCTTAATCCACACATCAGATCAATCGTAGCTTACAATACCGATTCTAAAGTGCCTGCAACCCTACGTACTAATGGCGTGTTAATGGCGCAAATTAGACCTAGTGGTGGCGCTATTTCAGGGAGTTCATCTATTGTTCAGTTGGATGCTTGGAACTGGGAAGATGCTGCCATTAAAACGGATGATGGGATGCACGTATCATGGCCAACAACACCTCGTTTCAGAGGAGGTTTTGGTGGTGGGCGAATGGCCTTCTCTCCAGAGTCATTGGCAGAGCGTACACAAAATGCTATTTTAGAATTGAATAGTTTCTTTGCCGAAGCGAAAGCGTATAACGAAGGTGCAAAACCTGCGGAAACCAATACGCGTTTTGCAGCCATGGCCAAATTGTTCAAAGGTGAGCAAAAGCTTTATATCACTGCTAATACGCAAAAGGATATCGTGGCCGCTGTTAACTTTGCTAAAAAGTTCAATATTACGCCAGTAATTATTGGCGGTAGCGATGCTTATTTGATCACTGATTTCTTAAAGCAAAACAATGTGCCGGTGATTGTGAAACAACCACATGCTTTACCAAACAACATTGATGACGATGTAAATATGCCTTATAAAAACGCTGCAATTTTATATAATGCAGGAGTAACCGTAGCCGTAAGCATCGATGATTTTTGGCAACAACGTAACTTGCCTTTTATGGCTGGTACGGTGGCTACTTGGGGCTTAGATAAAGAAAAAGCATTGCAAACCATTACACTAAATACGGCTAAGATTTTAGGCGTAGATAAATCTGTAGGTAGCTTAGAAGTAGGTAAGGATGCTACTTTGTTTGTGTCTACTGGCGATGCATTGGACATGAAAAGCAACAAAATAGAAAAAGCTTTTATCCAAGGTAGAGATATCAATTTAGATAATCTTCATAAACAACTGGACAAAAAATTCAGTGATAAATATGGGATTAAATAAACATATCCGTTAAACTTTAAAAATCCTCCTGATTTGTGTACTCACAACAGGAGGATTTTTTTGTTAGTTTTGAAACTAATGAAGCGCTTTGTCATCATCTTTATTTCTGGTGTTTTTGCAGTTTATGCATTAGTGTTTCTTTCTGCTTTTGTATTTGTGCAGAAACTAATGCCCGCTGTACTGAAACCGAAATTTCAACAGGCCAGAAATTTTGTTGGCTTGGGAACTTTGTTTGTAAGTGAGGCGTCGATGAAAGCCTATGCTACGAGTTACAGGTTTTACCAAGATGGAGAGTGGACGGGCTGGCAGTTGTTGGAAGAGCCATTGTTTGAGGAATATGTTTCCAAAGGCCGACTGGCTTCGTTAAAGCATAATCGCTTAGATAAATATCTTAGCCAAAAAACGGTGCGCATTGGCCGCAAGTCTGGGAATGCCCAAATGATGAAGAGCAAAGAATTTCAGGCTTTTACCTCACATCTTTTTTATTGGCACAATCAAAATCGCAAACCCGATTCGCTCGAAATCATTGTTCGGCAAAAGTTCAATCAGCCCAAAACGGTAAAAACGATCTTTAAATTCAAATATCAACCATGAGCCGTATTCAAAGTTTTTTAACAAACACGGAAGCGGTTTTAATGAACCAAAAGGATAGCAACGCCAATCTTTATTGGTTTAGAAAGGCTGTTTACCTTTTGCTGCTTTTGAAAATGCTATTGGTTTGGCCAGAGTTGAAAACCTTTTATCATCATGTAGTAAACGCACAAGGTGCAGCCATAGGGTTCAGTTTTTCAAAACTGATGTTTTTGCCTGTTTTTCGTTCAATTGTGCCACTTTGGTGGGGCTTGGCTTGTGCGGTGGTCGCTGCGGCAATGGTGTTTTCGGTAAAGCGATGGCTGTCTATACTTGTCTTCATCATCAGTCTCAATTATCTAAGCCTGTTTTATTTGGCAACCAATAGTGGCGATAAGCTGCTCAATTTTTTTATCTTCTCACTCATTTTTGTGAATGAAAATGCCGTGAAACAACAAGTAAGCTGGATGCTCAATAATGCGACGGTATTGTTGGTGAAAATAAATATTTGTGCCGTGTATTTTTTAAATGGTTACGGGAAAATTTTAAAAAGCAGCTGGTGGGATGGGTCGTTTATGCAGCAAGTTTGGCAATTGGAATACTACACCAATTTGCACTTGGTACCCCAATGGTTTTCCAATCCTACGGTATGTTTAATCACTTCTTGGCTGGTCATGCTTTTTGAGTTGGGCTTTCCGTTTTTGATTTGGTTTAGCACACTGAGGAAATGGCTTGTTCCTATCGGGTTAATAT
>NZ_JAELTX010000893.1 GCF_016429065.1 Pedobacter sp. ASV17 | reverse complement strand
AGATTAAGTCGTCGGTTCCGAGGTGTAATCCAAGACGCAAGAGACGCAAAGCGATGTCACTGGTGAGATAGGGCAACTGCGGGCGTATTGGCGGAGGTCATGTATGTTCGCAGCGTCGACGGCGGGCTTACAACATCGTGCCCCGAGACATGTGCAAGTATAAATGCGGCGCCGTAACAAGGAAAGGCTGTAGTATACGACAAGTAGGAAAAGGCGGCCGGGCCCGGTGAATCAGGACTAGAAGAGGAAGATGCACATCCCACCAGAGATCAAGTACCGTGTAAGAGGAAAAGATACGGGGTGGGTAGGGTACGTTTTTACTGTGGGAGGGAACCAGACTTATACGTCGACTCTCTTTGCAAGGCGGCCAACGGCTTTC
>NZ_JAELTX010000892.1 GCF_016429065.1 Pedobacter sp. ASV17 | reverse complement strand
AGACAATGTCGCCCAAACGAAAACGGGAGCCAGAAACAGCCACCAAGCTGCTTGATCTGACCGCAGCGCTCGAGTATAAACTTCTCCGAGTAATTCAAGACGGCAAAGGGGGGAACCCGAATGTATATCTTGTTCAAGTTCGGAGACTTGTAGACAGTAAGCGCAGCGCCATGGCGACCTGTATCTTGAAAGCGGTATTGAGTATCTCTTTGCATTTCCATTGTTTGCTGTATTCTAACTTATTGGAACTTCCGACTCAGTTTCCAACAAACAGTCGCAACCAAGAATTCTTTCAAAATGAAGTCGCTGCAAACTTGGCGCTGATCGAGTGTTGTGCACCGAAAACAGTCGCTGAAGCGTGTGACGCGCTCTTTACAAT
>NZ_JAELTX010000891.1 GCF_016429065.1 Pedobacter sp. ASV17 | reverse complement strand
AGCCAGTGCTGATTGGCTCCGGCGTGGCGTTTCTTTAACCGGTGCGGATGCAACCCCGGATGATCATTCCGAATACATGCCACAACTTTACACGCCACTTAGTTAAGATGACATAGAAGCTGACATTTGCTTCCTACAGGATGCCTTTGCCATGCTCATGGCTGCATACCACCCCAGAATCAACCTTCTCGGCATTTCCACCGTCTTCGGCAATGCTTCCCTGGAGTAAGCTTCCCATCCCACACATTCTCCATCTTACGTACAAAACTCACTTACACCATTCGCAAGACATACAACCAACAATGCAGCCCGTCTCCTAACAGCAATGGGCAAGAACAATGAAATCCCTCTATACATTGGCCTAGGCAAGGCCCTCGAG
>NZ_JAELTX010000890.1 GCF_016429065.1 Pedobacter sp. ASV17 | reverse complement strand
ATGCTGAAGGGTATGTCTGTTGCCGGTGAGCAGTCAGAACAAGCTCCCAAGGCAGACGGCGATGACATCGTCCTTTCTCCGGCCAAATCCCCCTCGGCTCCTGTCATAGTTAGCTCTTCATCCGCCATGAAACCGCCTCAAGGTGCCCGCCGTGGAAAAGAACCGGACGAGTACAGACGGCGTAGAGACGAGGATCCCGCTTTTGTGCCTAACCGCGGAGCCTTCTTCATGCATGATCAGCGGCACGGCGGTGCGGCTGGCAATGGATTCCGTCAGTTTGGCGGTAGAGGCCGAGGAAGAGGAAATCGTGGAGGATTCACTGCACCTTTCGGACACATGAGGTAAAAAGAAACCTACAAGTTCCAATGCTGAAATATAC
>NZ_JAELTX010000889.1 GCF_016429065.1 Pedobacter sp. ASV17 | reverse complement strand
ACTCGCTACTGTCCTCGTAATGCGATTTCTCCAATGATTTCTCCATAATCCGTACCTCCCGTAGAGCAGAAGCTTTTTGCTCGTCGCGACCAATGTGCCGAATGCGGCAGAGTGGTGCACATGGTGGAGACGGGAGCTCTCTCTTCTGGGCAATCGATGATGAGTGCCGGAGTGGGTGGGATGGATGGATGGGTGGATGAATGGGTGGCCCAGAGTGGTCCTTGGATGCCAAGTTCCCGCGCTCCGAGACTGTGTAGCTTGGTTTTTGCAGCAAACTAGTACTGCAGTAATAAGGGGCGAACGCAGGCGCGGCATTGTCGGATCGTACTCGTGTCGTAGGGCAGCGATAGGATAGGAAAGGTTACGATGGCTACAAGGA
>NZ_JAELTX010000888.1 GCF_016429065.1 Pedobacter sp. ASV17 | reverse complement strand
ATTGAATACCTTCCCCGGAGATGGCAGACTTTAGGGGCCGGGGTCACAAATTTTGATGCTTTCTCAACTGAGTGAACGCTAGCCACCTGACAACACTATTGGATGCAACTCTTGTTGGCTACAACCGGATTTCTCTAATCAACTTGCGTGAGTATCTTGTTGTTTCGCTGGACCTTCCGCTGCACCAGAAAAGCCATAGCCTATGGCTTCGGCGGGGCACTGTTCTGTCCGTGCTGTTTCAGTGCTCGCAAGATTTGGCTGCTTTCAAGTCTGTTTCGGCTGCTTTTTGTAAATTTGAAGTCCAGGTCTACTGCACAAATAAAAGCGTAACATGCGCTAGGTGCTATTATACCATAAGCGAAACGGATCCCGCATAATG
>NZ_JAELTX010000887.1 GCF_016429065.1 Pedobacter sp. ASV17 | reverse complement strand
ATAAGAGACAGCCAGCTTTTTCTGTTCTCTGGCCACGCACTCGTCGATAAATCTTCCAGGGAGTTGCCGAAGCTCAGGGTGCCCAGAGCTAAGAATATCATTTGATTTCCACAAGTATTTTTCGCGAAAAACCGACCAAAGCTCCTTGTCCAGGTCCAATTCCATAAGTGGAAGCGGATAATATGGGTCATTCTCAAAGAACGCAAGGACTAGCTGGCTGACGACTTCATCAGGGTGCTCCACTGCTTGGCTTGCTTTCCTACGTGAACCGAGGTTGATGTCGATGAGCCACTTTCGCATCGTCCGTTTGCTGAAGTTGACGTGCTTGGCTTTGTCGAGATCCGTATTAGGTGGTAGCTTTTCTAAGTCTTCGATATTC
>NZ_JAELTX010000886.1 GCF_016429065.1 Pedobacter sp. ASV17 | reverse complement strand
CTTCCACAGCCGCTAGCTGATTGTTCGAGAGCTTTGCTCAGCGTCCTTCAATGGCGTCACGTCCTTTGTGTCTGGGGCGTTTGCTTTCTGGCGCCGCTTGGAGAAGAGTGGCATGCTTGCGGATATGGATGAAACGATGGAATACTGGTAATGTGCAGCCGGCAGCCGGATGGATTAAATGAGCCAAAAGGGGAGACGATGCAAAAAGACAGGCCAAGAGTGTTGCATGGAGGTTGCGTGAGAGATGGAGAAGAGTGATGCAGTGGTGTATATAGCGTGCCATGTGTGTTGATGTAAAGTTGGCAAGTAGGTAGAGTCGACAGCTTTTGGGGAAAGTCCCAGCCGGTGCCTGAGGTGCTGATCTGGCAACGGCAACGAC
>NZ_JAELTX010000885.1 GCF_016429065.1 Pedobacter sp. ASV17 | reverse complement strand
CCTTTGCCATGCGACGTCGAACCCTGTGCAAGGAACTTCATACCTGTAGTTCTTTGGGCAATTATATGCGCGCCCCAGAGGCCTAAAAGTCCCTGCTGGTGTGTACGACTAGGAGGCGGAGGTAATGAGTAATAGCTCAGCACCAGTGAATCTGGAGCGTCATCGGTTTCTGGCCATACGGTATTAGAGGTTGGAATCCAAAGAAGCGGAATAATTACTACAATACTCGTATAGTATACATCTGTGGGCCACTTGGAACGCCACACCATCGGCAAACCCCTGGCCGACGTGGCACTCGCGCAATCAGAAAAACGTGCGGGTGGACAACTTGCTCATGATGCACAGACTGCCAAAATGACAAAATGGACATACAGCCACGC
>NZ_JAELTX010000884.1 GCF_016429065.1 Pedobacter sp. ASV17 | reverse complement strand
GGATCAAGCATGATACAAGCAAGGCACCAGACGTGGTTGTTTACTACATACATGGTAAGACTGGCTTGACGACTTCAGCTAATTTTACTAACGTTTAGAAGGTGGCGGGTTCGCTCTCGGCTCAGCCGCGTTCTATCTCGAATTCTTGCTGGCTTTCCATGCATTACTTTTGCAGGCTGGCTTTAAAAACCCTACAGTGTTTGGGCTCGAGTATTCGCTTGTACCGGATCAAGCACATCCAACTCAGATCAATGAGGTACTGTTAGGCTACCAAAAGGTATTACAAGAGGTCGACGACGCCTCCAAAATTTGTGTGGCAGGCGACTCTGCCGGCGGCACGCTCACTTTAAGTCTCTTGCTAGAGCTGGCGGGCCAAGGGA
>NZ_JAELTX010000092.1 GCF_016429065.1 Pedobacter sp. ASV17 | reverse complement strand
TAGACCAGCGTAGCTATCTCTCCAACGGAGATATGTTAACTTGGTCGGGAGATGTGCACACCGTACTATCTCCAATTTGTATCAAAACCGCAAAAGGCTTGGAACGAAAGCTTATCGGTACTTATCCACTTTGTGGCGAGAAAGAGGCGCAAATCGCTTTAGATGCAGCCGTTCATGCCTATAATAACGGAAGAGGTGAGTGGCCTACCATGAGCGTAGCACAACGTATTGAATGCGTAGAAAAGTTCACCCGTGATATTATGGAGAAGAAGCAGGAAGTGGTGAAACTGATCATGTGGGAAATAGGGAAGACTTATGGCGACTCGGTAAAAGAATTTGACAGGACCATCGAATATATCAACGCCACGATTGATGCTTTAAAAGACATTGACCGTAAGTCTGCTGGTTTTACCATCGAGCAAGGCATTGTGGCGCAAATTCGTCGTTCACCTTTGGGCGTAGTGCTTTGTATGGGGCCATTTAACTATCCGTTGAACGAAACCTTTACCACGCTGATCCCTGCCTTGATCATGGGCAATACCATTTTATTTAAACCACCTAAACATGGTACCTTATTGTTTTACCCCTTGTTAAAAGCGTTTAGGGATAATTTTCCTAAAGGCGTAGTGAACACCATTTACGGACGTGGCAATAAGATCATTCCAGGCTTAATGGAATCGGGTAAAATTAACGTGCTTACGCTGATTGGCTCAAGTAAAGTGGCCAATGAGTTAAAGAAAATGCACCCGAAAGTAAACCGCTTGCGTGCTATTTTAGGATTGGATGCCAAGAATGCGGCCATTATTACTGCCAATGCCGACTTGAAGCTGGCCGTTCAAGAAACGGTATTAGGTTCGTTATCGTTTAACGGCCAGCGTTGTACCGCCTTAAAAATCATTTTCGTGCATAAAAAGCATGTCGATCAGTTTGTGAAAGAACTGTCTGCCGAGATTGCCAAACTTAAATTTGGAATGCCTTGGCAAGCGGGAGTGTCGCTAACGCCATTGCCTGAACCTCAAAAGCCAGCCTATTTGCAGGAGCTGATAGATGATGCGGTAACCAAAGGAGCGCAGGTGGTCAACGAAAATGGTGGACAAAGCAAAGAGTCCTTTGTTTATCCAGCAGTGGTTTATCCCGTGACCAAAGAAATGAAACTGTATACCGAAGAACAATTTGGTCCGGTAATTCCTGTGGTTACCTTTGATGACATTGAAGAACCGATCAATTACCTGATCGAATCTACCCACGGACAGCAGGTGAGTATCTTCAGCAATGCCAACGAAGAAGTAGCCGCTTTAATCGATCCAATCGTAAATCAAGTGAGTAGGGTGAACATCAACTGTCAATGTCAGCGAGGTCCAGATGTTTTTCCATTTACAGGAAGAAAAGACAGCGCAGAAGGAACGCTTTCGGTAGTAGATGCCTTGAGAGCTTTTTCTATCCGTTCGTTGGTGGCTACCAAACTTAACGACAATAATAAGCAGTTATTGAACGAAATTATTGATGGACATAACTCAAATTTCTTGAGTACAAAGTACTTGTTTTAAGCTGTAGGCCATATCAATAGGTTTAATTGTAATATTCATGTGTCAATTAAAAAAAAAGAAATAATATTTTCACAAATATTATAGATTTTGAAAAAATGTTTTTACATTTGGGCTTACCCTTTCGGGGGTATGTTTTTCATAGGTAGATGTAGGGTCAGGAACTAGTTTCTTGGCCCTTTTTTATTTAATGCCTTTTTCTTGCTCTTAGGACCATGTAATGAGGTTTTTCTGTTGCCCCCATCATTGATTTACATTGATCTTATCCTTTTGAACTTTATAAAGAAGAGGACCGTAACGGTGAACTATCCAAAGCTGATAAAGTTATATCCTTGATTGTGAAGTGGATGTTTATTGAATATTAAAATATTATATCTTTTTTTAAAAATTATTTGAATGATTAGTTAATATTCCTATATTTGCACCTCCTTAGAACGAAGGAAGATTCCGTAGCTCAGCTGGTAGAGCATTACACTTTTAATGTAGTGGTCCTGGGTTCGAATCCCAGCGGGATCACAAGACTAAAACTCAAAAAGAGTTAAAACAAGACTAAAAGCCTTAAATCTTAATGATTTGAGGCTTTTTTTATGCTCAAACTACTCTTAAAACAACCTCAATTAAGCCTAAACAAGTAAAAAACATCGGTGCTGAAACTGGTGCTGTTACCTAAATTTTAGGAAAAAGCACCAAAAATATTATCATGAATTATATTTATAATTATTTATTATATATATTTGTTTTAGCAAACTAATTTTCACTATGTATAACAAGATTTCTGTCCTTTTCTGGGTGCGAACATCCGAAAAGAACAAGAAGGGCTTAGCGCCGCTTAAAATCAGAATTACCGTACAAGATAAAGACAAATGCGATTTTTCTACTGGAAAATTCGTAGATGTGAACCTATGGAACGCACAAAAGAAAATTGTTACAGGTAAGTCGATGGAGGCTTTGACTATAAATAGATACATTTCTGAGGCAGATTTAAAAATCACGGAAATTTATACTCGCCTCAATTTTGAAAGGCTCCCTGTCTCTGCGGAAATTATACGCAATATTTTTTTAGACAGGGCACAAATTAAATCTACAATAACTTCTGTTATCAGTGAATATATAAAAAAGGCAAAGGACAAGGTTGAAAAAGAGAATTCGCTAAGTTCTTTTACCCTTCGCAAGTATGAATTACTCGAAGATAGAATTAAGAGTTTTCTCAATGTCAAAAAGCGTAAAGACGTTTTCTTAGATGAGGTTAATTATGGCTTTATTTCTGATTTTGAAACATGGCTACTTCAGAACGGCTCATCAACTGGCTCTAGATTAGGTAGAGATACGACGACAGGTTACCTCAAAAAGCTTCACCATATTATACTGGAGTGCTTTAAACGAGGCGAGATAAAAACTAATCCATTTGTAAATAAATCGCTGAAATGGGAAAAACCCACGGCCGAAGGAATCTCGGAAGATCAGCTCAAGAAATTGCTTAACCTCAGGTTAGCCATACCTCGTTTAAATAAAGTACTGGACAGATTCATTGTTGGATGTTATACGGGCATGGCGCATTCGGATATAAGCCAATGCACAAGGGACAACATCCATACAGTATTTGGAGACAATGGGAAGTGGATAAAACTTTACAGGGTAAAGACTGATGAAGTCTGTATCATTCCGATATTCCCCCCAGTTCAAAAAATAATCGATAAGTATTGGAATGACCCAATTCTCGAAGCTGAAAACCTCTTATTTCCCAAAGCCAGTCTACAATCTTGTAATGAATACATAAAGGAAATAGCAGGACTTGCTGGTTTGTCAAACGCCAGAGATATAAGTACCCACACAGCACGGCACACATTTGCTCAAATGGCCATGGACTTAGGGGTGAATATTGAGGCTATTGCTAAAATTCTAGGTCATGCCAGCAGCCGCACCACAAAGCAGACATATGCTAAAGCTTCCCAAAGGTTCATAAGTGGAGAAATAAAAAAAATAAATAGCGCACTTTTTTCACAAGAAGAAGCAAAGGAAGAGCGTCAATCAGCAGGATAATTAATAATTAAACATTTAAAGTAAAATGAAAACAACAATTCAAATTAATGGTAAACCAGTAGAAATTGAGTTGACCCAAGAACAAATTGATCAGGCTATGAAGGATCAACCTTTCGATTTTAGGAACATTACAAGTTTAGAAGCTGCACTATTATTTAATGGCAAAACAAAAGAGCAATTCGAAAATGAAACTGAAAGAGATACAGATGGTCAGAAAGCCACAAAGGAATTGGAAGAAATTGCTTTAGCAATCAGAGAAGGAAAGCATTTAAGCATGAAACACCGATGGTACTATCCGTATTTTGAAAGGAATTCGGTTGGTGGGTTTTCGTGCGACGGCTACTACTGCGACTGCGCCTACTCGTATGTCGGTGCTCGCCTTTCTGTCGATTCTTCAGAAAAGGCAATTTTTATGGGCAAAACGTTCGAAGCTATCTACAATAGACATTTAGCCCCAAGCAAATAATTCTCACATTTTAAAATTAAATACAATGAAAAAATTTTTAGAAGTAACCAATTACGAAGATATCTGCGAAATAAACGGGGATGATCATACAAAATTACCTGACGTATCCGCTTATGATGATGAAGATAAGGAGGCAGCAGTTTCCGAATTTAAACTTTGGAAGTTAGTCAAGGCCGCGTGGAAAGCTGCTGGGAAAAAACAAGATTGGAGCAGAGGTAATAACCAACGTAAATACTTTGGTTGGTTCTGGATGGCTGATCGTTCTGGTTCGGTTGGTGGGTTTTCGTACTACGACTACGACTACGGCCACGACAACTCGATTGTCGGTGCTCGCCGAGTTTTTCCTTCTCGGGAAGATTTGGAGCATGCTATAAAAACCTTTCCTGAGTTGTTTAAAAATACAATGACAATTCCTGAGGAAAAATAAACAAAAAAGGTTGTGTGCCGAATTCTGGTTCAGTTGGTGAGTTTTCGTACAACGACTACAACTACGACAACGACAACTCGAATGTCAGTGCTCAAATTGCTTAAAAAATAGATACGGCATAGACCCTACCGAAAGGTAAAAGATCACTTATCACTTGAAAGGGCGTTGGTAGCGAAGGCGAAGGCGACCTCTAAAGCAAAGGCGTATGAAACGAATAAACAATCTCTACGATAATTTTTCTAGCATTGAAAACTTACTGCATGCAGATAAAATAGCAAGAAAGGGAAAATCAAAGCAGAAAGGCATTATAAATTTCGATAAGAAGTTCGAAAACAATATAGCTGATCTTTACAAGGAGCTGGTTAATAAGACTTACAAAACATCACCTTACAAGAATAGGACTATTACAGAGAAGAAAGAGAGAGAAATATCGATACTTCCTTATAAGGATAGAATTGTTCACCATGCAGCAATGAATGTTTTGGAACCAATATTTGTTTCTGTATTTACATCAGATACGTACAGTTGCATCAAAGGAAGAGGTATTCACGCCGCCAGTTTTGCTTTGCGCAAGCAAATGAAGGATGTCGCTGGTACCCAATACTGTTTGAAATTGGATATCAGAAAGTTTTATCCAAGTGTAGACCATGAAGTATTGAAGCAACTTTTAAGGAAAAAGATTAAGGACAATGAAATGATATGGTTGCTTGATGGAATTATTGATAGCGCCCCTGGTATTCCCATTGGAAATTATCTTAGTCAGTACTTTGCGAATTTTTACTTAGCATATTTTGACCATTGGATAAAGGAAGAATTAAACGTCCAGTATTATTCTAGGTATGCAGATGACATCGTTATTTTTCATCACGATAAATCTGTACTTCACAAATGGTTTTCTGCAATTCAAAAATATCTACTTGAGAAACTAAAATTAACACTCAAGCCAAATAGAGGGCCATTCCCAACTACACTTGGAGTTGACTTCGTTGGTTACGTACATTATCACACTCATGTTTTATTAAGGACATCAATCAAGAGTGCCTTCATTAAGGCAATTAAAAGTAAAAAGCCAATGGCAACGATCAACAGTTACTTAGGATGGTCTGCGCATTGCAATTCTAAACATCTAATAAAAACACATCTCAATGAACGCATTCAGTCAATTAAACATCAAAATAGAAAAGAGATTTACAGGTAAAAAAATAGAGATAGAGGAAGTTCTAGGCATTCAGTTGGAAGTTCTTGATTTCAAAATAGAGCCATCAAAATTTGATAAAGGAAACGGGAAACTCCTTACGCTACAGATAAATTTTGAAGACGTGAAAAGAGTAATTTTCACTGGCTCAGTTATATTACAAGACCAATGCCTGAAGGCAAAAGAATTAAATGGGTTCCCATTTTCCACAACAATAATCAAACTTAAGCCTAAGGGCTTTCAATTCACGTAAAATGAACAAAGAACAATTGAGAAAAGAAGCTGCTGACAGATATATTTTAGAAAATCACCCCGACTGTTTAGGAGAAAAGCCAGTACAACTTCTTATGAGAGAAAAATTAAATCTAGCTCATAAGGCAGGCGCAGAATGGGAAGCGGAAAGAGATAAGTGGATTAGCGTTGATGATGCATTGCCAGAGACGATAGCAACTTTACTCCGTGATGATGCTGACGATTTGATACCAGAACAGACTTTCGATTTAATTTGCCTTACTGAAAACGGCGAATCATTGAAAAATAGACGTGTTAGGATGAGGGTTGGAGAAAAAGAGTGGAGATGGCTTTGGAATATTAAAGATGATACAATAACCCATTTTAAACTATTCACCCCACCAAAAAGTAATTAAGTAGTGGTAAGAAATAGTTTGACTAAAGGACATCAATGTCTCTCAGTTGTCCCACCAAAAACAAGTAAGTAATGAAAGTTGCTAATGGATGCACAAGAAAGGTTTTTCTGATAGGAAAATATGCTATAAAGATTCCCCAAATAAGCTACCAATGGCGTCATTTCCTTCTGGGATTACTCGCAAACATGCAAGAAAAGCATTTTAGCGATATGAAAGACGATAGAATGTGTCCAGTTTTATTTGCTGCTTGGGGAGGCTGGATTTTAATAATGCCCAGATGTGAAGAGTTGAGCAATTGTCAATATCATAGCATAAATATATCAGAGTTTTGGGAAGGACAATTTAAAGTTCCTGTAGAGCAAAAACAATCATCATTTGGAATATACAAAGGTAAAATAGTAGCCATTGACTATGGCAGTTAAAACAAGGACAATAAGGTATGGAAAAGAAAACAATTAACGAAGCATTTCACATCGATGAGGATTACTATTCTGATATGGATTCATACGTTTCTACATTCGATGAAGAGGAAATTAAAGAATTAGATGATGATTGGGCAGTTGAAGCTTACTCGTGCGAAAGCCAGCCTATTCATGTATTTACTCCAGAGAAAATCATGGATACAATAAACGAAGAAAGATTTTCAGAGAATGGAGCCGAAGAAGAATATGACAAAATAATCAAGATTTTGAATGAAAATATAGACTTCTAAAAATTAAACTCCCTAGTGCCCCATCTTAATTATGGTACTCGTAACAAGTTCTTGATTACCAAGCAGGATTTGTTAGACTATATTTCTTAAATCAATTTAACCACCGCCCATAACAGGGCTTAAACAAAGAAGAAGATGGTAACTGAAGAAGAATATAAGAAAGCAAAAATGATTGTCGAAGAATACGAAAATCAAGAATATTTAGATGCATCCATGGCGGCGATGTATTGTGTTGAATGCCAAGCATTGGAAGAACATGATTGTTTTTGTTCTGATGAGGAAATCGTTTTTTGTCCTATTTGTGGTCAAGAAGAGCCGTATCATTCGGAAGATTGTAAGATTTCTTATAACCTGTAATAACAATGAAAACCTTCACAAATAAAAAAGGCAAGGAATATTTGCTGGTCGAGGCGCCTGAGGATTCTTTTGATTTTAAGATGCAGTTTTCAGTGTTAGAAAATGAATTAATACTTACCTATAAAACGCCTCATAGATGGGATAATTATAGAAAGGAAAACTGGAATTGGAATGTTAAAGGCAACTACCAAATCATCGGCCTAGCCAAAGATGTTAGCGAGGAAGTAGCGGCGAAAATATGTGACCAACTTTGGCAGGGCTATTTAAACTATATCCTTAAAGATGGCAACGTAGGCAATTATAAGCGACTTGTATTAAAGACAGCAACGGAAAGCCTGTCCTCGCTAATCAAATTACTATGTCTAAGCAGCAATGTTCTGATTTTAGAAAAGATAATAACATAAGCTTTAATTCATTTGGTCATCTAAACTATGAATATGTTTGTAGATTTGCAGCATGTCAATTCAAGAGTTAGAAGACTGGTTTAAGAATGCGCCCGCACCAGCAGAGCCGATTTTTTTGGATGAAGCAACTAAGATTAATAGCTATTCTGATTTTGTAAATTCTCATTTCATTGGAATTAAAGCTGCAAAAGTTGACTACACCAGAAACCCTTTAATCGCTCGTTTGTTAAAGTTGAAAAAAATAATCTAGGAGGGACAAGATGGTACTGGAAATCTACAAAAAGAAGTATGAAGTACTGAGGTCTTATTATCCAGCCGAGGGAGAGTTTGGTCTTGAACTTCCTGTCCTGCTGCACGGAACCTTAATGGCTTTTAAGACTACTGGATGGCCGCAGGTGTGGTATGTCGGTTGGCTTAAGGTAAATCCCAACAATTTAGCACTACATTTTGTATCCACCGAAGACATCGATTATCGACTGAAAGATCCTATCTTCTATCGTGAATTGTGGGTTCTTAATAAAATGGTCGGTTTCGGAACGTATTTAGAATTGCATGTCCTAAAACAAGATAAAGAAGTTGTATTATAAAAAAGCCCTCCAACAATACAGAGGGCTTTTCATTTTCTGATAAAGTCTAGTACTTGATCAATTTGAATCATTAATAGGGCTACATACATTAGAAAGCCCCGAAGCTATTGTTTAACGACGGGGCTTTATATTCCTTTTTATATTTGTTCAAATATATCCTTTCCATTTGAGAAATACCAAAGATATTACTACTAATCCGATAATGGCGTAAAGCCAAACAGCTCCACCAACATTTTTTGAGACTGTAGTATCTGACTGAGTATCTTTGTCCTTCTTATAATTTGAACCATTGGACTTGTCCAATTTCTTCTCGTTAGATTTGGTGCTAGATTTATCTACCGTATTACTTAAACTATCGTTTGAATAAGATGATCCTTTATTAGTTGCCTGTTCATTATTATTAAACCTGGCTTTAGTTTTACGACCAGTAATTTTACCTTCCTTATCAAAAGTTTCCTCAATATCAAATTCAGCATTACTGTTTTTAAGCGTACTGATATCCCAAGATTTACCCATCATCGATGTGGCCACGGATGTATTCACGTCTTTTTTAATATCACTTTCGATAAAGACTGATTTGTCAATGGTCTTACTTGACTTTGAAACTTCTAAAGCTGTGTTTCTGGTGCCACAGCCTAGTAGCAATACCAGAAAACTAATAAATATAAGTAGCAGCCGCATATATCTGTCGCTTTAAACGTTTCTTTCTGTAAACACCATCACCTTCTCTACTTCCAGCTGCATTGGTGTTTCCTTCAACTGTAGTTACTATTTCGTCACCCCACTGATCTATAAAACCAGTATGAGCGACACGATTTTTGTTAGCATACCAGATGAAGAAAACATCGCCATGCAATGGTGGTGGCCTATTCGGCAATGTTCTAGCTCCCTTATAGACTGTGACACCTTGCTCCATAAGCTGAACGCATCCACCTGATCTTGCTTTTTTAACTCCGCTTTGGCCAAATGTCCAAGAGACAAATGCAGCACACCATGGCTGACCTTTTTTCAGCCAAACGTAAGAAAGGTATTTTTCTACATGGATGCCGTCATTTTTTCCAGTAAATTCACGAACACCTATTTGGGAAGTATAAGTTTTTTGAATTTCATCTCTTAGCTTATAACTCTGCTGAGCACTACCAATGCTGCAAACAAAGCAAAGTAAATACACAATGATGATTTTTGTCTTTGCCATGGCGTTAAAGAATTAAAGTCTTGAATAAATTTGGTTTTAAAATAATCCGCAATGTTCGGCCATAAAGCATTTATTACGCGCCAAACCGCCCATTGGAACACAGTGAACATAATAATTGTAATGACGATGATTTGTAACACTCCAGCATCATATGTTGCCGCGGTTGGATCAAACCACCTTACCACATAAGGGTAGACGAAAAAGGAAACAAGGGCGAATAGAATTGCGAAATGCTCTTTTAAAAATTTAACTGATTTTTCTTTCATGATTTATTGTAATTTATTTTCAATTTGCTCCATGCGTGAACCCAAATCATTCTTCAATTTTTGAATTTCTGCTTTAAGCTCCGTTTCGGCTACCTGATGAGCTGTGATTAGGTCCGTTTTTTCTTTATGGTGTTTTTCATTCAAAGCAGTAATTTCTTTATGGTGGGTAGCGATCAAGTCTTTCTTTTCAGCATCCAATCTATTGATCATTTTCATGTGCTCAGTTTCTCGTTCGGACATTTTAGTGATCTGCTTAGACTGCTGATTTAATTGTTCGCCTTGGAACTTCATCTGGCTCCGTAGGTCATCAACCATTTTTCCATAGGTTTCAGCTACAATTTTAGCAGTTTCAGCTTTGGTCTTACCTTTTGTAGAAGCCCATGTAATTAGCGCTGTTATACTTGCTGTACTTAATATTGCTAAGAGCGTATCCATAATCTATAGTCGTCTAGTTAAAATCTGAAATGCGTAAATTGGAAAGTCTACAAATTCAATTGAGAATCCCATTATTGTTGTTCTATCGTTTACCCTTATATCATCTCCCTGTTGTACGAACTCAACACCAAATCCTTTTAGTATCGTTAATTCGGGGAATATTGGCAAATCATTGCTATCTTCATTTAGTTCAATTCCAGCACCAAACAAGCAAGTAACTTCTGACATATTCTTAAGGAGTTAGGTTATCTACTTGAATGGTATATTTCAACTGAATGAATTTTTTTGATATTGGAAAAACATTTTCACCAGTCCTATCAAAATCTTTATCTCCATTACCTTTTAATATGTCACCAGTTCTACTATTTCCAACATTGTTTGATGTTGGCTTTTGATTTATCTCGAAGAAAAAATATGTATCGCTGTCGCTGAAAACTTTTCTTAGTAAACCAGATCCTGTGAACGATGTAATCCCAACAAGTACTTTTAAGAAACTTCCAATGGGATATTCATTTCCATTGTAACTTACAGAATCTGATTCTACAAAGTACCAGGCAAGTTCTTCAATAGATCCAGTGTTGTCAACTGTAGTCAGGGCCCCATCACTAAACCTACCCTCTACATTTTCCCTAGCGGGCGCTTCAATAATCTCTCTTAGTGCTCCTTCAGTAGACGTTGTAAATGTTCCTCCAGCAGGACTTGATGTGAATCTTTGACCAGCATTGTACACATTACTGCCATAAGTTATCGAACCAATCTCAACTAAATAAGGTGTCGTAGGATTTAGTGATTCTCCAGCATTAAGCACTGTTGTAGATAAATCTGCCGTACTGTCCACATATTCACCATTTCTATCTGCGTTAAATCCGAATGTATGTAGTTTTTGTATTTCTCTACCCATGGTATTATCTATGGGCTTTGTAACTATACTCGCTATTTCATCAACATCTATTAAGGTTAGACTGTTATCAGAAATGTTTAGGTTTACTGCGCTATCATTATCGAATGAAGATAATGCTACATCAGATTTTACTCCTAAAGCTTTTGTTATTGAATAAGCGCCGACATAAGTGCCAAAATAAGATAGATTTTTAGCTGGACTATCTATAGCTAGGGTGTAATCATCAATAGTGAGATTATTAAATTTTGGATCGGCTATAAGGCAATTAAATAAACCTTTAGGCTCTGTAGGATATAGAATAGCAATATCTGCTTCTAAATCCGCAATATCTGTATATAGTTTATAAGTAGTTCCATTATCAATACTTATTTCACAATCATAAAATAGACAGCCTATAGCTTTTGGTATAGCATTTTGAAATTTAATACGACAATTATAAAATATAACATTTTGTAATTGTTCATAACTTTCTATATAAAAATTATTTACAGTTATATTGGAATTAATAATAGTACAATTTTTTATATAATCAGCGCCACTAGTAGCTCTATAATTAAAGTATAAATCATTTGCATTTTTAATTAATGTATTTTTAAGACCAGAAAATGTATTTCCTTCTGAATTAGAGCCGCTAAAAGGTTTTGGTATATCTATGAATTTACAATCAACATAATTGTTAGTATAAAAACCAGTAATACCAATTATGTAATTTTTAAAAGTTATATTAAAAATGTTACTAGCAAATAATCCACTAAGTCCCCAATATTGTTTAGTAGTACCATCCATTATAACATTGCCATCACCTATTAACGACCAACCCAATTTAGCATCATTAATAGTATCTTCTCTATATACTCCAGAGCCTAATATGCATATAGTAAAAGAAGATGTATTATCATAGACATATTTAAATGATCTGTAAGGATATTGCCTGCTACCATTACCAGTATCGTCATTGCCCCAAGGTGCTATGTAAGCAAACCCTGCAGGTCTAACATTATCATCTGTAATGGGTATAATTACGTTATATTTATTAGGGACATTTGGTTTGTAAGACCAGTTATAAGTAGCAGCCATTAGGTATCTTTTCCTTTCATTCTAATCCAACCTCTTTGTTCTGTTGGTGAGACATAATTCCATCTAAGAAAAACCTCTGAGCCAGATGAATAACTTACAGGTCCCGTATAATTTGCATAAGAACCGCCAGTACCAATTTTAAATTGAATATTGCTCATTGCCGAAGAACATGAAAGTGATGTGAATTGGCCAGCAACTTCCATAGGAAAAATGATTTCCATAATCGCCAGCACGTAGCACTCCTTTATGTAGTTTTTCTTTTGATTTAGTATTTGGTTAAGTACAGTAGCAGGATTTGACATTAAAAGAGGATTCGATCCAGCAACAGCTTCAATATTTGTAGCCATCCTTGCAATGCCGTGGTTAGTGGTGGTAGCTTGCTGTGTATTGACTTGCCCACTTCCCCAGTTAGCAGTAACTTGTCCAGGATTTGAAACTCTGGATCTTAATTGGTCGCCAACCTCATACTCATTTCCATAAATTATCCCAGCCACAACAATGTCGTAGCAATCACCTCTTCTTATTGAGCCAGAAGCACCAGTACCGTTTGTAGGATATGTCCCTAAGGAAGCATTCCAATCGCCAGCATAACGTAATACATCCGTCGAAACTAAGTCAGCATAAGCCTTAGCTTGAAGTAAGTAAGATTCATCTGCCTCTTCTCTGGATATTGTTTCTTCATTTATGGATTCATAAATAGCGTTAAACTTTGCCGCCAATGCAGCATTATCATCAGGATTTCCCTCAATATCAGCGAAATTACTACCAACAACTATGTTATTTAGTATATCTATCAGATCAAGTTGATCATTGATATCGCCTGTGATCATGCCCCATTTAGCGTTTGCACCAACGTAAAAGGCTATAATATTTGATGGAAAATCTACACTATCATCTATTATGTAAGGTTCATTGAATCCATCTAGCTTTCCTATGAGTTGTTTGTAAACTGTCTCAGTACAGGTATCTACATAACCTCTAGAAATATCATAGGATAAAATTTTTATGAGTTTTGAAATGTAGGCGTACTTTTCTACAAAACAATCATTGCTGCTTGTTTGGAGTTCAATTTTTAATGCCTTAGTTTCTTCTATAAGATACAGCTTAGCATTGTTGACAGTTTCGGCTATGTTGGCTATAGGGATCATTATAGGCACTGTTTCAAATAAGAATGCGCGATATCTATGTTTTCCTGAAATTCTACAGAATCGCCAGGGACAATTGCATACTCAGCAACGTCTTTAAAGTAGGTTGACAAATCAACATCCTTACCTGTAGCTTGGCCACTTTCATAACTTCTAAGAACAGTCTTATATTTTTGAATAAATATTTTGTAAAAAGCGAACTTCTTGAGTTTTGAAAATGAAGCTGGGCCCTCGAGCACTAGCTCTGCATCAATCCATTTAGATGAATTCAATGGAATAGATATTTTATCAATTGATGCCCCTGAAATGGGGAAGTCGATAGTGTCTATTGGAGAACCATAAGCATCTTTTAAAACAAGTTTGTTTGCTGTAAAAGAAGATCGAGTATATCCTTGATCGTTAGTATCGAAGTTAGATGTGTTGGTGAATATTACTTTTTTACCATCATTACTTTCTTCAGCCTTAAAATCTGGTGTAAAGATCATTGAACATCAATTGGGTGTACATTCAAAATTACCCAAATGACTATGGTCTATAAATAACAAAATATTAAACAGTACTATCTATCAAGTATGGTTTTGTACTTGGTTTTAAAGCCTATAAAATCTTTTTGATTAGTTTCTAACTGAGCGTTTAGCTCGACTAAGCGTTTCTTTAAGGTCTTATCTAATTTCTGTAATGAATTTTGGTAATCAGCTAGCGTCTTTTTCCCATCCTTATAATCTTTTGCGGATTTTTGTCTTTGACGATAATTCAATACCATGGCATTTTTTATTGTTTCAGCGGAACCTTTCAGTTCGTTAGCCAATGAGAAAAGCTGCTTTTCGGCTGTCTTTTTATAATCACCTTCTTCAAAGCGCTGAATTTTTACCGCAAAATTGATTAATGCCTGAGCCATGTTTCGAGTTCGTCCATAGTAATCCTCTCCGTATTTTGCATTCAGGTAAGTATCATGTATCAACCCACCATTTGGAACCCAGGTTCTAGCTGCGTTAGCAAATATATTCTTCCATTTTTCACCATCGGTAATTCCACTTGCTCTATACCTAGAAGCCTCTGGATCACTAATTGATTTGCCTCTGAAATCTGTATCAAGGATTAAAGCATTGTATAGCGTTCCTAAGATAGGATCTTGCCCAAACAATACATTACGTTCATTGCCTTTTCCGTAACCCTGTGTAGCCACTGTTTTAACTGGCATGAACCTTTCTGCCATTGAGCTTAAAGCACCGTCTTCGCCGTTGTCAAAATAGAAATATGGGGTGATGTATCTTGCTAGATTTAATTCGCCATATTTGGTTTTGTAAACCAGTGGGATGTTAACTGCTCCCAAGTCCATCTTAGGGATAAATGGTCTATTTTCCCGAAGATCCTTTTCAAGTTCTGTTTCTTCTTCATCCCATCCTATAGCACTTAAAATCATGTTTGGCATGTAGTACAATCCTGCTAAATAAAGAGATGTACTCAACGGTTTTTTGGTGACTGCATTACCCGTTATTCTCATCAAATCAGCTGAGAACTTCTGGAATGGATTACCAAAAACAGGTAGCTTGGATGCTACATCCCAAAACTTGCCCACGGTGGCATAATTCTGAAATCCATCATACACTTTTTTGACCGCATCTTCTTTACTATAACCCTGCTCTCTAAGTATTTGATACGCATTTATTTTAGCATAATCATCATTACCAGAGTAAAGTTTAAGAAGAGCTTTATCAATAGACTTAACTCCTGACAAAATCTTACCGAAGGGTCCTTGAAGTTTTTTTGCCTCTGACTCTTGAAGAAGGGAGTTGGCATTTTCCGTATTAGGCATTAGTTCGGAGGTTATAACATCGGTACCAATCAGTCCAGCACCAACTAAGTCCTCATAATCTTGTCCCTTTTCCTTTAGTGCTTTTAAAGCTTTCGGGGAATTACCAAACCATCTTACGAAGTCTATACCCGCCATTTGGGCGAAAACAACGTTGGAGGTAAAGTTGCCTATTTGAACGAAAGGATTAAATACTGTTAATCCCTTTTTTATGCCCTTTCTAGCCCAAGTTCTATCATAGGCCTTTATAGAGTCGTATAGCTGGTTTAATGATTTATTCACGAAAAAGTAACCCCGTAAATCTTCAGCTAAGTAGCTAGGAACATATTTACCATTTAGTGCTCCATATGCTTTGCCTTCAAGTTTTTCATAGTTAAAAGGCACATTGGCATCACCAGTGTGAACAAGCGACCTATTATCTCTGGCAATATGATTTATATAAGTCATAATTGCACTATTTGTATCAAGCTCCATTTGACGCTTTGCTGCTAAATAAACAGGGTCTTTCACCAGTGCATTTTTGCTTTCTTCTGATAACTTGTCTAAGCCTTTTCTTCTCTTAAACGGGTTCAAATTTAGTTTGTCTCCGACCTGGGCATTGTAGGTGTCTAATACCTCCTGTACTTCCGCGGGTAGTTCAAACGTCTCATACATGCGGGGAACATAATTCCCTTTGTACTTATCAAAAGTATCCTTAGAAATAAAACCAAGAGCATAGTTTTTAAAATGGATATCGTCGAGCATATTTCTCAACTCATCGTATAGTAGTTGCTCTTGATATGTTAAATCGCCATATGTTAAGTTGGGTGGCACATTTGGTTTGTTTGTATTGGTTTGCCCGCCCAATCCTTGTTGATAAAAGTCTGGATCAAGAACAACATGAATTCGCTCGAGACTATCAGTATTGTTGTCTACTACATCATAAGCGGCTTTCATTATCTTTGACATATTGAATACCGCAAGATTTTTACCGCCTATCAAGCCCAGCTTAGCATTAGCATCTTTATTCGTTCTAGCAATACCACCTAGTATACTAGTAAGATAAGAAGAGGCTATTTGCTTCAAAGAAGTTTTAGATGTTCGCCAAGATTTTAAACTTTCTGCTATACCATCAGCTACTTTGCTGGAAAATTTCTCGGAGAACTTGTTTTCTATCTTGTCTACACCTTTTTGTATTTGAGATAAAACACTGAGGGGATTAAATATTGATTTTTCTATGATTTTGGCATCTTCCTCGCTGTTTGTTTCGGCAAGATTAATTTCATCTCCATCAATAACGACATTTTTTTCGGGAAGAAACAAATCTATTTGACCTAAATTTTCCTTCAATTCACTTAAGGAATTTTTAGCCTCTGCCAATTCATTTTGTGCCTTTACTAATTCAGCAAGCTTTTCTTCGTAAATCTTAATCTGTTCAGCACGATCATCAAATACTGATTGAGTTTTATTCTGTCCAAAAATGTTAGTCTGATTTTCGTTCAGATTTTCCTGCAAAGAATTTGCTAGAGATTTTAGCTCTAACTGCAGCTTTAATACATCTAGCGATTTACTATCTGCAATGATTTGAGCTTCGTTTATTTGAGCTTCGATTTCACTTGATCTAGCGTCAAAGGAGGATTGAAAACTATCGTCTTCTGAGGTGTTTGAACCAGTTGAAGAGTTAGATTGAACTGTTTCATCAGATTCAATATTTTCTGACGGTGTTGCTTCATTTATTCGTCCTTCGTTTTCGATTCTGGCTCCTGAGTCTCCAGCTGCTCGGCTATCTTGTCCAGTTGTTCCTGAGATAATCCGTTCTTCCAGTTCTGAGCTTTGGCTATCTGTTCTGCCAATTTCGGTACTGCCTTCAGAATTTCCTGACGTTTGTCTTGTGGTGTCATTTGTATTAATTGATGGACCAAAAATAAGATAGGCTTTTAGATCGTCAAATGCCTGATCCCCATAGATAAATTTGATTGCGTTTTCTAATTTATCAATATTGTCTAAAGTTACGCCTTCTTCATTAATAATTCTAATAGATTCTGTATCGACATCGTTAAATGCTTCATCTGGCAAAGATTCAATTAGCTTCTGTTGTGAAGAAACAATATCTGCCGCGGTTTTTTGATTTAATCGCTTGCCTCCATTTATCTTTTGATAAGCGTTGTTGATATCCCTTAACCGAGTATTCCCACTTGGTTGAATAACAGAACTAATTCCATTGGGGAATCTGTCTATAAAATCTACAATATCCTGAGGTGTGACTATTTCACTACCATCGAATCGAGTATCGTTGATTTCTTGAGCGATAACATCTAGGCTTAATCCATTTTTTTTAAAATAGCTTCTAGCCTTGCTGGCGGTAATATTATTTCTATCACCAAATTGAATGTAACTGTCTCTTAAAGCGTTAAATGGCATAGAATAAATTGCCTGTTCTTTTGCTGATAAAGTGGGATTACGAACCTCTTCATTATACATTGAGGCGAGTTCATTTGGTGATTTACCTATAAATTCCTCAGGTAAGTTTAATTCTTCGTTTGGATTTCCGCTAATTGCAGCTTCAGTTTTATCAGAGACTTGACCTGCTTCTTGGTTAAGTTCTGAGTTTGATCTAGCTTGTTGATTTTGTTCCTCAGAGTTCTGAGGTTTTTCGTTGGTCTGTTCATTGATTTTATTTTTAGGTAAATCGACGGTTTCTTCTGAATATATACCTTCGTTATTAACTCCAACAATGGCCTTATTTTCACTAAGTAGTTGCTTTATAAAAGCTTGCTTGCCATCTTCTAATGTGATTTCATCGCCAACACCATAGAAAGATGGAGAGGCTGGTTGCGGTTCTTTTGATGTATTTTCTTCTTTTATTTCGACTTCTGGCTCTGCTAAGCTCCCCAGAGTTTTGTTTAGCTCAACAATTTCAGCATCTAATCCAGCTTTTAATTCATCAGTTACCGCTGGATCATTTATGGTTTCTTGTATCTCAAAAATTCGTTCAACAGTATCGTTTACTTTTTCCTTCTTTTCAGGCGTTAATCGATCATAAGATTCATTAACTTTATTTTCAAAATCATCAATTTCTTGCTCCAGTTTTATTTTTTGAGCTATTAAAGTTTTCTGAGTATTTTCTGATAATTGATCATTAGCTAACGATTTATCTATTTCTTCGATCATTAACCTAGATTGATTTACTTTATTCGCATTAAGATTAAACATTGCAGAAACACCACCTAACGTTTTACCAGCTATAAAGCCCGCAATTCCCGCCTTATTTGCCCTCGACAATTGCTTGTTAAATTTTGTCCATCCATTTAAGCTGGTGTCGAAGATAGGTTTACCAGTTTTTTCATTTACTAATAACTCTCCTGCAATAGATGCGGTCTCTTGCCCAAATTCTGTACCGTATTCTATTAGGGCTCCGTCCAAAGCTCTAGCGCCGCCGATAGCAAATTTGCTAGATAGATCAAGAACTTCTTTGTTGATGGCATTAGAAAAAGCATCACCCGTAATTTTGCCATCAGCTTTTCTTACGGCCTGCTGTACCGCCTTCTTGGCAATCCAGTCAGAAACAATTCCAGATTCTGATTTTAAGATTTTATTAAGCCCATATCTTTCTAAAGCAGTTTGGGCCAATGCAACGCCACTAGCAAATAAAGTCTTTGTTCCCTCATCTAGGTTGCGCCCAGCTTCAGTACTATTGATGCTTTCAATAGAATTATCAAACATCTGACTAGCCATCATAGATGTTCCTGCTATTGGATTGGCAATCGTTCCTGCAATAGAGGGAAGTGAACTCGCCAATCCGCCAATGGCGCCTACGAAGGTATTGTCGTTATATTTGTTCTCTAATATCGGATGGACATCTGCTCCAATATTTTTTTTTAAATACCCGCGTATTGTTGGAGCCGTGTTCTCTCGGTAGTCTTTTATATTCTGTTCGGCCAAAGCCCTATCTTCATTGCTAACTTCAACAGGATTTGGGCTGGGAATGCCGCCATTTGGTAGGCCCTTGTTGTACAGTTGCACAGCAAAATCACCAACCCCAGAGGCGGTTTGTCCCAAGCCCTCTAGTATTTTATTATACCAAAATTTACCCCAATTACCTTCTAAATATTGATCTTCAAATCCTTGAGTTATTACGCCATTACTGTTAGGTTGAGAATAAGGATATGTTTTGCCAGGATTATCAGCTTCCCATTGCTGTACAATTTCGGATAGATTACGGCTTTCTTCTTTTTCCGTAGGTGTTCTACGATCTCCGAAAACATTTGAATTCATGAACCCACCTAATACAGTTGGTTTATCAATTCCTAATTTAATGTTTGACGCTTGTTTCTCTAAGCTATCATCTGGTAAGGAAAGTTGCCTAATAGCTTCATCAGCTCTTTCCTTTCCAATATATTCTTCCTGCGTTTGACCATTAAATGGATTTTGAATATCAATCTGGGAAATTGGTGATTGCGTACCAGATGTTTTTGAACCACGTACCGATCCTGATGACGAAACGGACGAGCTTTTTTTTTTTGAAGTGTCTTTTTTCGCCAAATATTCCTCATAACTCATTTCGCTATAAGGCTTACTGGAATTAGAATTTTCTGCAACAGATTTTTCTTTAGCTAGACGTGCTGCACGTTGTATAGGAGTTTCTTCTGTCATTTCTAATATTGCTTAGCTGCTTCAAATGCTAATTTGTCCAATTCTTTATCAGCAAGGTTAGGAGCCTGAGTTTTAAGATAATTTTTCAGCAATTCCTTTCTCGTCTCAAAATCCGTAGTTGATTTGGCAGCAGCGTCAAACATTTGCTCTCTATTGTACTTTTTACTGAATTTATTGTCAATTGCTTGACCGCTAATTGGAATAATTATTTTTCTTGAAGTATTTTTAGAAAGTGGGTCGGAAGGATCAGCAGCCACTTGCTCTGTACCATATAAAAGTTCTTCATAGGCTATCTTGGCAGTTTTAGGTACGGACTTACCATTAACTTTGTAAGTGCCTTCTTTTATTTTTTTGATACTTTCGTCGTCCAATATTTTTCTGCCGCCATCAAAATTTAAGACTGGTTTGATATGTACCTGGCCACCCTGTATATTTATTGAAGCTGAATTCTTATCTCCAATACCCGTTTCGGCATTGAAAACAAATTGCGGTAAAAATGGTGACTTTGCATCTCCAACGTTTACAGCGGCTAAAGATGTAGAAGGTCTCTGATAAACTTTTCCTCCATCTGCCGAAGATGATGCTATGTTTGTTAGAACATTTGTTGCTATTGAATCAGGCTGTTTTTCCAGCGCCTCTTCCGCCCAGACTTTTTGATCATGTTGCATTCTCTTTTCTGCACGGGCGTTTTCAGCGTTTGCTCTTGCGTTTGCTTCCTTTGCAAATACCCTTGTGGTATCCGTGGTTGCTTTATTCTCTAGTAAATCAGCGTAGCCGCTTACATATTTACCAGCAGCTTCATTTTGTTTTTTAGCAAAATCATATGCAGAGCTTTTGATTGCTGCTTTTGATGAAATATCATAACCTTTGGAGGCTAAATAATTAGGAAATTCAGGATCAGTGGCCAGGGTATTAATAACGGCATCTTCAAACTGTTTTCCTTTCGTATTGTAAAAGGTCCTGCCATCTTCTGTAATTGTAGGGAATCCTCCGATATACTTACCAGAATCACCTCCAAAACTTTTTATCAAATATCCAGCAGCGGGTGTATTCAATGAAGCCATAGCTTGGCCTACATTACCAGTTCTATTAACCCTTGTGGTGTCAAAAACTCCATCGTTATTTTTTTCGTAGCTGATTTGACCGTTGCTATCCTTTACGGCATCTGCTAAAGAATACCTTCTTTGCAGAACTGGTGGATTAAAGCCGTTATCGATGTAACCATCTAATGTTACATCTCCATACGATTTTAGAACGTCAAGTCCATTATCGTATGAATCTGGGTTTTTTCCATACTCTTTATAAAAGTCATCATATTGAGTTTTTAGCTCGTTAGACGCTCTAGCTTTTGAATATAATCGATCTCTTTTAGCAAGAAAATCGGAGTCAGAAAATGGATCAATTCTTTTAGACTTTAATTCCTGAGCTTGAGACATCAAAGCATTGTAGTCGTTACTTATTTCGTTAGCATATCTAGTCCAATAATCCTTTGGACGCAAATTAGAAATGTTATCATTTACACCTTTATCAAATGCTTGTCGTTCTTTGATGGCTTGATCGGCATATCTCCTTCTTAGCTCGGAGTTTTGATTTAATCCTTCCAACAATGTGTCAACAGCACCACTACCTGGAAGTATGAATGCTTGACCTTGCCCTTGTCGATAAATACGATCTAAATTATTGGAAATCATATTCAAAAATATAATTAAAAATAATATTTATAATAAATAATTATTTATACGAGTAAATTTTTTTAGCTTACGGTTCTATTGCCAGTGTCAAATCTTACTTTATTGTTTAATGCATACATAGCAGCGCCAGATCCAAGTTTCGCTAAATCTGAAATCCCTTGTTTTTTGTTAATGTTTCCAGCTCCTATTAAAGCTTCACCTTGGGCAACCTTATTTTCATAAGGAGTCCACTGATTAATCTCAAATTCTTTATCAGTATAATCAGCGTTATTCATTAGCTGGCTAATATATCTCTTTTCAAGATCATTCTTTATCTCCTGTTCTTGTAAAGCAACGTCATTCATTTTCTGCCCGTGATTATAATCAATTTTAGCGATGGCGTCTAAAGCGTCGGCACTGCTTGTGGCAGTTTGCAAAGAACTATCAATCGCATTTGCGCGGCCCAAATTAATCTGATCAATCAGGCTTGATATTCCTGGTGTAATACCGTTTAAGAAGTTGTTCTCTGTTAGACCTAGTGCGGTTCTAACTTCACCTGGCCTTCTGTACATAGGCTGTCTCTTATACACATCTCCGAGCCCACGAGACGAATTACAAAAGGGGGGGGGGGGGGGGGGGGGGGGGGGGGGGGGGGGGGGGGGGGGGGGGGGG
>NZ_JAELTX010000883.1 GCF_016429065.1 Pedobacter sp. ASV17 | reverse complement strand
ACGTTTTTCCTTCTGGGGTAAGCCGTTGCGGTACAATGCCAGCCAAGCTAGGCTATAAATGTCACCGTCTTCTCAGAACAGACATCCACAATAGCCCAAACCAGTTAAAGTGAGGGGTAGCAAAGCCAGAGGATCATCGTTGCCGAGGCACACCACGTGAGCTCGTCCATATTGGACGCTGATTTGCATGGTCAGAATCGACAATGCTGAAGCGCTGGTGTGGGGTACGGAGGCATAATGCAAACGGCTGTTCGCGAGTGGCCCCACTTCGTGTCAACTGCCGAGCTCGCCCTCCCAGCCTTTGGCAGGTTCTTGTATGTATCAATCCAGATCCAACCGTGCTGTAACGCCCGAGCGCCGTTGCGTTGCAACACCAGTAC
>NZ_JAELTX010000882.1 GCF_016429065.1 Pedobacter sp. ASV17 | reverse complement strand
GAAGTATACCCCGCAGACGAAGAGGCGGGCAATGTACCACTGTCGACTATTGACGCCTCAAAAACACAACCGAGAGATGAAGACGTGGCTAAAGAAGAGGAAATCTCTGGCGCGGTGAGGCGTGATTCGGGGCAGCATGAGCTGGATTTTGTGCCGGCGCGATTACCGCACTTTGGCTAAATAAATTGCCGAGCTATCGGGGTTGTTCCGTCGTCACCATCATGTACCCAATACCCTGTTGAATGGGACAGCAGCGTACGAGACATTTTGTATTTATATAGCATAGCACGTTTGGTTTCTTGGGCGCATAGGATTTGAAGTCTTGCATTGGGAAAAAATGGGTTATAACGAGTTGGCTGTCGCTCTTGTCAGAGCTTGGC
>NZ_JAELTX010000881.1 GCF_016429065.1 Pedobacter sp. ASV17 | reverse complement strand
GAGGAAGGCCTGGACGAGGCATTCTCTCGGGGATTTTTTTCGAAAATCCTTGTTTTGCTGGGGGAGTGGTAGTTATCTATAAGTAAGAGGATGACGAATCGGCAGGGGTGGTTTATCTTTGGTGTGCGGCGTTGACGTCGTGAAGATCGAAATCCACCCAAAAACCGGTGGCGTAAAAAAACAAATCTCGCAAAATTGAAACCAGCTTTTTGCCGGAAAAATCAAAAGAATAGGGGCGCCAAGAGGAGGAGATTGTCCGGACGCTTTCAATACCGGCCGAAAAAAGATGCGGGTTTTTGGCGTTGGCTCTAGCAGGAGCTAAAAGGCGGGCTAATGTATGTAGCACGAGCGAAGGAAGCTCGGCAAACGCGAGTCAAGAC
>NZ_JAELTX010000880.1 GCF_016429065.1 Pedobacter sp. ASV17 | reverse complement strand
GCGCTAAAAGCGTTAATGCAAGTAGGATTTAAGGACTAAGGTGCCGATGCTTGATAGCTTTGTTTATAGTAGCGGTATAGAAAGGGAGTGAGAGGCAGGGTGGCAAGGTCGGAGACCAAGCCTTTGGGAATGGCTTCATGAGAAATTAGCCCCTGGGCGAGCCCATTTTACATTGGCCCTTGGCCTATTGCCTTAGTTTTTAGTCTTTTGCTAGATTAATCAAGTTCAGACACTCGATTTGCCCTTCGTGTTGATCCTTTGTGACGATCCTTTTTGGGAGACGAGTAGGGACGGAGGAGGAGGGTTGAGCGGCTGAGGGTGCCTGTGCGTCAACGGTAACTCTTAGGACTTCTTTCTAATCCAGATTTATATAAATATAC
>NZ_JAELTX010000879.1 GCF_016429065.1 Pedobacter sp. ASV17 | reverse complement strand
TCAGTCGTCGGCAGCGTCAGATGTGTATAAGAGACAGGTCAAAGATTGTGGTACAATTAGTTCTTGGCATCCTGGAGTGCCGAGGATTGTGGCAAAGATGTGAATGATGCAAGCGTGAAGGTCTGCCTTGATGATCGAAGGGAAGACCTCGGCCGCTGCCACCAGCGCGTCCATTGATGTCCGGATGAGAAGAATAGCCTCCTCATTCATTTGATGTCTGAGCGGCTGCTTCTCTTCAGAGAGATTGGGTAAAAGGCCCGAAAGAACCAAAACAGTGATTCTCGTCAGCTCGAACAACTGATCAATATCTTCGGAAAGATCTCCTTCGTCTGCGGAGTGCCGATGGGCCGAAGGGTGCGTGACACACATGTCTCTAGCAA
>NZ_JAELTX010000878.1 GCF_016429065.1 Pedobacter sp. ASV17 | reverse complement strand
GGTGAATGTGATCGAGGCTCTTGAGGATCTCCTGATGGCAATACTGGCACAATTCTTGCTGATGGTCTTCGTCTGGGATATTCTGCTTTGGCAGAAGATGAGAATTCGCATCGCGTACATACTGATGCCAGTCGTGGAGTGAGAGATGTTTGACCACCGCCGATGAGACTCAAGCGGAAAGCGTGTCGAGACGCCATTGCGCTGCTGAGGAGAGTATGTTTAGTTCCGGGGTATTGTGATGGGGCATTGCATTTAATAGAGACTGCAGATTGTAAGATTTTGTCACGGTGTGAAAGCTGTAGGTGAAGGAATGATGAAGCATGGATGGGGGATGTCGTTCTGTTTTGGAGGAAGTGAGATTATGTAAGTATGCACAACTCC
>NZ_JAELTX010000877.1 GCF_016429065.1 Pedobacter sp. ASV17 | reverse complement strand
GTAGGATGGACGTGTCAAAGCTGTCGTTTTCGCCGTCGACCATGCGCCAGGATTCTTCGACGGGAATCTCGCGACGACGCGACGTCATGATGGGTGGCGAACGGCTTATAACGCCTGTGGGCGTGCGCAGGCTGGCAAGCGCTTGCGCGTCGTACAGTGATGGAAGCTGTTGAGAGTGTCTCCTATGTTATTTGTGTTTGAGAAACAACACGGAGTTGAGTCCAGCCTATTGTCCACCGTGCCGATACAAAGTAGCCGTTCGTTGTCTTTGGTGATAACCGCCGAGTCGGGAAACCGTAAGCGCCACACGGAGCGCAGCAGATTGGCGGACGGGTTGCAAGATTGGTTGTTTAAATACGCGTGATGGATGTCGATGTAGGT
>NZ_JAELTX010000876.1 GCF_016429065.1 Pedobacter sp. ASV17 | reverse complement strand
TCCACAAGCAACACGTGTCGAAGCGCAAATAACTAAATCAACTTTTGCCGCCTCGAACGCTGGTGCCTGCGCTGCAAATCTGCTACCCGCTGCCTGCTAGAGGCGCCAACGCTGCTTGGGATCTGCCGCACCACAACACTGGATCGGAAGAGGGGGGCAGCACTGGTCACGGCGACACCATTGCCGAGGGAGAGAGCCGGACGGCGCAAGGTGTGGTTTCATCCCTAGTATAAACGACAAACCAACAAACAGCTCAAGATTCTTCACATTCATCGTCGCGCGATAGCACATAAACCACCTCAACCTACTTTTCCCACCTCAAGGATTTGTGTAGCGCAGCTTGCTTGACGCATTCAGTTCAGGCCAACTGCTGTTTTCGGG
>NZ_JAELTX010000875.1 GCF_016429065.1 Pedobacter sp. ASV17 | reverse complement strand
GGCTAGACGAGCCATTATTGACGTGAAGTCAACATTGGTGAAAACATTGCAAGCTCTGATGGACGGAACGCAAAGCCACTTGTATAAAGCTGAAACTTTTCACAAGAATGGCGTACTAAGTACCAAGCAGTATGAGTCCCTTCAGAACAACGACTGGGCCACTGACGAAGAAGACCCTTTACTTGCATGGCTAAATCGCCAGAAGCCCTCCTTGCCCGAGTCTCGCTCCTCGTCGCCGCAGAAAAAAGAGAGGCCGCGTATCATACCAACGCCCCGAGACCCAGAGGAACCGCGTGGGACTTTTATTGAGCTTTCAACAGGCAATGTCCCTGGAAGCAGGGGCTGGACGCCTTCCCTACAAGCTATAAAACTGCTCTTAAC
>NZ_JAELTX010000874.1 GCF_016429065.1 Pedobacter sp. ASV17 | reverse complement strand
ATTAAGCAGACACGCCGTTATTATCATCGTATGAACCACATGACCGAAAAAGGAACTCTATAATGCTTCTCGAAACTGATCAACTATTTGCTGCCCCATCGTTCGTCTCCGCTCGGCCTGCCCATCCGTCTGTCCCTCCAAGGCCGTAGTCGCTCCCGCAGCAGTATTCTCGCCCTCCAACCTCCTACGTAAGCCTTCAAACTCTGCGCTGCGACGCTGCGACTTCATTCCCACCATCCACCCGGGCAGTCTCCAGGTCACCAGCGCAGTCGGCAACACCCCAGTACGCCAGGCATAACCAACAACCCAGCCCACGGCCGCGCCAATCATGGACCCGGGCCACTGCAGCAGCGCAAGGTGCACCGCCACGCCATATTGATA
>NZ_JAELTX010000091.1 GCF_016429065.1 Pedobacter sp. ASV17 | reverse complement strand
AAATAGCGTTGTTTATAGCCATAAGATAAACGGTTGGAAATTCCTTCTTTTTTATCATCTAAACGAGTAGCCGAAGCTGAAACAGCCCTTTGGAAACGGGTAGAGAACTTAAAGCTGTGGTTGCCAAAACTGTTATCGTAATCAAAACCACCCCAAAATTCGTTGTTACGTAAATTGGCACTAAAAGTACTTGAAGCATAGTTTAACGGTGTTTCGGTTCCATATCCTTGATAGCTGTTGCCACCTTGCCACTCGTAAACAATGTGGTTTTGGGTAAAGCCATAGGTATACAAACCTGTCATGTCATAAGTGTAGGCCACATTAAATGATAAGCCCGGCAATATCGCATCTAACTTTTGACGTGCGGTCATGGTAGCCAATAAAGTACGGTAAACATCGGTGATGTTGCCTCGGGCCTGTAACATGCCTAATGGATTGGTGCGGAATAAGGAACTACCTCCATATGAACCATTTGGATTAAGCAATGGAAAGGCGTTTGCTGGCGTGTTAAAAATGGCAGTTAGAAAAGCCGAATTGCCATCCCGTGGGTAACGCAAATTAGAAACCCGTCCACCAACATCTAAAGTCACATCTAAATTTTTATTAAGGTGTAGGTCTAAGTTGGTACGGAAATTATATCTCCTAAAATTAGTGTTCGAATTAAAATTGGGGGCTTCTCCACCCTTATACAAACCATCTTGATCATAAAAACTTACCGAAGTGAAATATCTGGCAAAGGCATTACCGCCACTTACCGTAGCTACGTAACGTTGTACGGGCGAAGCTTTTTTAAGGAACTCCGACGGATAATCTACATCAGGATACAAATATTGGTCTGACTTGGTGTAATAACCAATTAGGCTTTGCTGATTGTATTGAGGTGCTTGGCCATCATTTTGGCGAGCTTCATTGTACAAGTAAGCATAAGCGTAAGCATTTAACGGGTTGATGAGATATGTTGGCGTTTGTACACCTCCCTGTGCATCAAAAGTTACTTTGGTTGCGCTGGCGCTACCTCTTTTAGTGGTAACGTAAATCACGCCGTTTGCACCATACATACCGTACCAAGAAAGGGAAGCTGCGTCTTTCAATACACTAATGCTCTCAATCTCGTTCAAATCCATGTCTACAAAATCTCGTGCTACCCCATCTACCAATACCAATGGTGCTTGCCCACTGTTGTAGGATGACCTACCTCTGATGAGAAAACTAGCATCGTCAGTACCTGGACGGTTACCCGTTTGCTGAATATGCAAACCCGATAAACGACCTGTTAAAACGTTATTTAAGGTTGAAAGCGGTATTTGTGGCAATTCCTGATGATTCACCGTAGTAATGGTTGCCGTTACTTCACGCTTTTTCCTTAGCCCAAAAGGGATATATACATTATCATCATCTCCAGCTTCTATCTGCGATTTTTGGAGTTTAATGGGTTTGGTTTCTGACACTTCGTAAGCAGGTATAAAAGCGGTATTGTAACCGTTCATTTTAAAAACAATACGGTCATTAGAACTGGCTTCTATGGCAAATTTACCTTCAGCATCACTGGTTACGCCACTTGTTTTTTCCTGCACAATAATGGCCACTCCAGCAATGGGCGCACCAGTTTGGTCTACTACCTTACCTTTTACGGCAATCTGTTCAGTTTGGGCCCAAGCGTATGGCATGGCGGCAATGCTCAACAGGGAAAGTAAAAGATATTTGGTTAAAAACTTCATCATATTTTCTGTCGTAAACGGATTATATTTTTCAATTCTCTGCATTACCATCCCAAATTTTGCTTTAAAATTCCATTGCTTTTAAATACTTCTCTTCTTGGAATTGGGTATAAATACATATGGTCGTCAAATCTTTTTTGGTAAATGTTGGGTAGTGTAATCACGTTGTAAGTAAAACTTCCGTTGGTGTTACGCACTACGTCTATTCCTTTTACAGGTTGGTTCAGTACATCTTTTGCTTTTTTCCAACGGATCAAATCGTACCATCTGAAATCTTCAAAGGCCAATTCTACCGCTCTTTCCCTCACAATGGCATCTCTTAACTGCGCTTGGGTTAAAGTAATGGCCAAATTTGGCATGCCTACTCTACTGCGTACTTCGTTTACATATTTTCTTGCTTCTTCTTTGTTGGCGGCATTGTCGCCACTTTCGTTGATGGCCTCGGCGTAGTTAAGCAACACCTCTGCATATCTGAAGAATACGAAGTTGAACAATGCTCTTTGAGTGGCGTTTCTTACGTATACTTCGGGCCACATTTTACGGCAGTAATAACGGGTTGCCGAGTAAATGATGTTATTCGGTCGGAAATCGGCGCCATAAGTATAGGTATTGCCAGCTGCATTGTATTGCGACCACATGCCCATGTTTCGACCTTGCCATGATACATTGTTATATAAGATATTGGCATAAAAACGTGGATCACGGTTTTCGTAAGGTTTTTGCACATCATAGCCTGAACCAGCTGTAGTAATGGGTGAACTACTTACAATAGCACCGGTACCATCTGTTTTAACGGCCTCATACATGTCCACGTGATTTTGGGTAGGGTTCATTGAACCTTGGGCACCACCTGATCCTGGCGACATCACAAAATCCAACAAGAAACCATCTATTACACGTGGCGGACGTATTTTGATCATGATATATTCTGGTGAGGTAGACATATTCATAATGTCGTTATAGGTAGCCTGCAATGAATATTTGTTCATGTCAATTACCGCTTTGGCTGCCGCAGCGGCATTGGCCCATTTGGTTAAATCGTTGGTTGGGTTGTTTAATGGGCTGGCAGCATACAACAATACTCTTGCTCTTAAGGCCATGGCAGCACCTCTGGTCGCTCTGCCATAATTAGAAGCGTTGTAATCATCCGGCAAAGCATCTACTTGTACCGCCTTATCAAGATCGGCCATGATCAAGTCTACACATTCCTGATAGCTGTTGCGAGGAATATCAATGTTATCAAAAATGCTGGCTGGCTTGTCGTAAATAGGTACGCCACCAAAGCGTTTAATAAGTTCGAAATACAGGAATGCTCTGATGAAATACATTTCTCCAGTAATTCTTTGTGGGGTTTTAGCTTGTATTTGGGAATCGGTCCAGGGAATGCTGCTCATTTTGGAAAGCATTACGTTGGCTATCCTAATGCCTGCATACGATCGGTCCCAAATGTCACCAATATCGTTTAACTGTGCACCGCCACGCTCGTAGTGATCGTGAAACAAGCCTTGGTTTAAAGTACGTACCGAAACGTCGGTGTTGCCCGAAACCGCTTCGTCTGAGGCTTGAGCGGTAGTTCCACGATGGGCATTGAACCTAGCATAGTCATCTATTAAATGGTTGTAGGCGTTATCTGCATAGGCAATGGCCAAAGCAGGATCTTTAAATACTTTTTCTTCATCTAAATCCGCCGAAGGCGTGCGATCTAGAAAATCCTTTTTACATGAGCTAATTACAAGAGCAACAAAAAGGAAAATAAGGGTATATATGTTTCTCATGTTCATGCTATAATTGAATGTTTACACCTAGGTTGTATATCCTCGAAGTGGGATAGATAGATTGTTTTGAAAAATCAGCGTTACTGGTATTGATATTTTCAGGATCTAGGTACATCTTGAAACGAGTCCAAGTAGCCAAGTTTTGTCCTGTTAAAAAGATCCTTAACGATTGTATTTTTAATGGTTGCAACCACCTTGCGGGTAAGGTGTACGAAATTTCGGCATTACGTAATTTGATATAAGAAGCATCCTGCAAAATGAAATCGTTCAGTTGATAGCTGATAAAAGTATTTCCCCTGGAGTGCAAGGCCGGCCAAGTAGCGGTTGCGGCCGTTTGTGGCGTCCAACGGTTCAACATAAACTCATACATCTGCTGCCCATTGTTCTGCTCCGTTAAAATCACATCTGAACTCACATTGGTCACACCTTGGAACATTAAGGAGATGGAGAATCCTTTATAAGAAACACGTGGTGAAATGCTGAAAATATATTCAGGCACTCTCGAATAGCCAATGGCGGTTCGGTCATCACTATTGATGCGTCCATCGCCATTGATGTCTACATATTTTAAATCGCCAGGAATTGGTTTGCCCAGTTCATTAGGCACATAACTATCAATATCTTGTTGCGAAGTATAAAAGCCGTTGGTCACATAACCGAAGAACTGCCCTACTCTTTTGCCTTCTTGTTTTTGATAAGATGGCGCGCCAATAGGCTCGTCTCTGCTATTGATTTTATTGCGAGCGAAAGAAACCTGCGCATTTACGCCATAAACCAAATCACCTCTTTGCTTGCTAAAATCTAGCTCTACCTCATAACCTTTGTTATATACCTCACCAACATTAAGTGCAGGATAACCTTGACCTAAGCTGGTCAATCCAGAGTTTCTAGCCGTTAAAATATCCTTACGGGTTTCGTCAAACAAGTCGATGTTTACTGACAGGGAGTTTTTGAAGAACTTACTTTCAACCCCAATGTTTCTTTTCAAACCTGTTTCCCAAGTAATTTCTGGGTTGCCAATGCTGCTGTTGGGCAGGTAAACCACTGGATAGGTTACTACGCTGGTTGGGTCGCCAAAGTGTACTGGCATTCCTGGACGACTATAAGCTGGGGTTGAAGCGGTAAAGCCTGCTGCATTACGTAAATAGCTGGTGATATAAAGGAAGCGCTGTCCAATTTCGTCGCTACCTACCAAACCATAGCTACCTCGGATTTTTAAGTAGTTAAGCCACTTTGCCCCTTTCATGAATTCCTCATTGCTAAGGGTCCAACCTGCCGAAACTGCAGGGAAGAAACCGTATTTTAAGCCTACAGGAAAATTCTCGGAACCGTTGTAAGCGGCGTTAAACTCCGCAAAATATTTATCTGAATAATTGTAGGTAACACGGGTAACCACACCTTGCGAAGCCCTAGGCGGCGCAGTAGTAGCGGTAGATCCTTGTACATTAATCAACTGACGGGTGCCCAAAATCAAGCCTGTAAAATTGTGTTTAGCAAAACTTCTACTATAGTTAAAACCTGCTTGTAAATTGGTATGAATGGTACCTCCGTTTTCACTAATTAACCCGCTTAAAGGTTCGTCACGGGGTCTATCGCCCGCAATGGTCACTTCTTTGGTATCTCTATCAATCACATACGCTGCCCAACTGGCGTTACGACGGGTGGTATTTTCAAAATAAGAATCGTAACCCAAATTAGCTTTAAAGGATAGCCCTTTTACCAGTTTACCTAAGTTATAGTTGACATTGAAGGTACTCTGTACGTTATTGAAATCATCGTAACGGGTTCCCCAACGGGTTAGCACACCAAGTGGATTCCAGATGTTGGTTCCTACACTTGGGTTTTGCGCCAAACGTCCATCGGGCAAGGTAACAGGATAAGCAAAAGCAGGTACCTGTAAAATTCTGGAAATCATGGCTTCTACATTATCATAAGAAAAAGAACCCGTGCCAGACCGTAAACCGCTAGGTTGGTAACGCTTTTGTAAGCGACCTCCCAACTTAATGCCCACCTCTAAATCTTCGGTAAGTTTAATATCTAAATTGGATCTGAAGTTGTAACGATTGTAATTGGGTACCGAATTGATTTGGTACGGAGAGTCAAATTCTTTGAAAATACCATCTTCAAAAAGATAACCTACCGAAGCAAAATATTTGATGATTTTGGTACCGCCACTTACGTTGACATTGTGTTGGGTTTGCGGATAGGATTTCCGGGTAACATAATCAAACCAATTGATGTTTGGATAGCCAATAGGGTCTGAACCATCTTTGAATTTTTGCAATGCGGCATCGCTCCAGGTCACACTCTCAAAACCATCGTTCCTATTGGCTTCGTTAATCAAATAAGCGTTGGTATAGGCATCCAATGCTTTAGGAATACCTGTATAACTTTGAATACTGGCATTACCGCTGTAGCTGATTTTTGGTTTACCTTCTTTACCTGATTTGGTGGTTACAATAATTACCCCGTTAGCCCCCCTAATACCGAAGGTTGCCGTTGAAGAAGCGTCTTTAAGGACGTTGATGGTTTCTATTTCGTTAGGGTCTATATCACCAAAATCTGGGCGTTCTATACCATCAACCACTACAATAGCGCCCGAACCATTATAGGTGGCCAAACCTCTGATGTTAATGACCGAACTGTTAGAGCCTGGTTGTCCGCTACGTTGTACGGCGCCCAACCCTGGGGTTCTACCTATTAAGCTATTGGTCACGTTGGAGGTTGGCGATTGCAGGATTTCTTTGCTGCTGATGGTACTGATCGCTCCTGTTAAGGTTGATTTTTTTTGTGTACCATAACCCACTACCACCACCTCGTTCAAATTGGTATTGTCTTCTTTTAAGGAAACATTTTGTAAGTTGTTACCTGGTGCTACGGTGATTTCCTGTGCCACAAAACCTATAAAACTATATACTAAAACCACAGGCGTTGATGGTACAGAAATGGCATATTTACCATCGCCGTCACTTACCGCAGTGGTGCCGCCTATCTTAAGCTTAATGGAAGCGCCAGGAATAGGCAAGCCTTGGTTATCTTTCACCACTCCTGTAACGGTTCGGTTTTGGGCATAAAGTAGGCAACTAAACGTCGACAATAATAATAGCAACAAAACCTTTTTAGCAGGATTAGCTATTTTGCAGATGCAACGTTTCGAATAAAAACTAAAACTTTGGTAAAGTAGTATCATTCAATTAGGTTAAATATTGGTTGATTTATAATATAGTAACCGCCGCAAGTAATTTGCAGTAGTGGCTATTCATTGGATTATAAGAAAGTTGTAATGGATTATCCTTTGTTGAATAAAAGATAGGATTAGGTAGTTTACCCCGCATTTGGTTCAGTAGTGGTATCATCATATAATATTTGGTTATAGCAAAGATGTTTGAACGAGCGGAAACATGAAGGGTAAAATCTTCCTTATTTAGGGGTAAAATTGGTTTAAATAATGGTTAATGATGAATTATCGAGGATTAATTAGCGAATGTGATGATGAGCCAATTTGATGATTTAGAGAATCATGGGTAAACTTAGAGATCTTTCGCTACCGATAAATCTGTACAGGTTACACTCTGGATGGCAAAGCCATTCGAGAGGAACGAATACTAACTCCTAGTCACTAGCAACTAGTTCCTAACCACTAGTCCCTAATTTCACAGCTATATATTCTGATGGAGACATTTCGTATTGCTTCTTAAACTCTTTGCTGAAATACTTACGATCGTTAAAGCCTACCGCGAAGGCAATATCCGAGATGCTCATCTGATTTTTTTCCAATAAATAGGCAGCTTGCTTCAAGCGGATGGTCTTGATCAAATCAGCGACGGAAAGGTTGGTAATGGCTTGTACTTTTTTATAAAGCACCGTTTTGCTCATGCCAATTGCCTGTGTTAAGGCAGTTACGTCAAAATCGGTATTATCCAAATTGTCTTCAATGATTTTCATCAGCTTCACCAAAAACTTATCGTCGGCAGTTTCAATCTGAACAGGCGCTGGGTTTAGCAAAATATCCCTCACAAATTTTTGACGAGTAGCCTCTTTTGTTGCCAAGATATTTTTAACATTCAGCGCTAAAATCTGAATACTAAAAGGCTTGGTGATATAAGCATCGGCACCTTTTTCGTAACCATTGATTTGGTGGATATAGGCCGCACGGGCGGTGAGCAAAATAACTGGGATATGGTTCACCCGCTCGTCTGTTTTAAGATGTCTACAAAGCTCCAGTCCATCCATTTCAGGCATCATCACGTCGCTAATCACCAAATCTGGAAGCTGAGCGATGGCCATCTCCAGCCCTTCTACTCCATTAGCGGCTTCTAAAATGTGGTATTGCTGTTGGAACGATTCCTTAATAAAATTTCGCAGTTCCAAATTATCCTCTATTACCAATAAAGTATACGACTTTTCGCCTACTTCCATCATTGGCGGGGTAATCATTTCGCTGGCTGCCGATTGTAAATAATAATGAACGGGATTATCACTGTTCATATACTCAGGAATGATAGCACTTTGATCCACATGTGCAGTCCCCAGCGGCAAGGTCACCGTAAAAGTGGTACTTCGATTGGCCTCATCCGCAATATCACTGGTTACCTCAATGGTTCCTTGGTGTAATTCTACGATACCTTTGGACAGCGCCAATCCAATGCCATAGCCGCTATTAGAAACCTCTTCATTATATACTTGGAAGAATTTTGTAAACAGTTGACCAATGTTTTTTTCGGATATTCCCTTTCCGTTATCCGTTACTTTTAAAGCTACCCTTTCTCCTCTTTTCTCTATGGCTACTACAATCTTTCCTTTTTCTGGTGTGAACTTAAAGGCATTGGAAAGCAGGTTAAAAACCACCTTCTCCAAATGATCTTTATCCAGTAATACCTCCAACTTTTCTACATTGCTCTCAAAACGATAATCAATTTGTTTATCCTGCGCCAAGGTTTGGAAAGAAAGGTAAATCTCCTCCACAAATTGCACCATATTACAAGCCGAAAAAGACAATTTCATGTGACCACTTTCTGCTTTTCTAAAATCCATCAGCTCAGTTACCAAACGCATTAGCCTGTTTGCGTGGTGCTGTACTTGTTCCAATTGCTTATGTAGCGTAGCATTAAGCGCCGAACCCATTAGCATTTTTTCAAGCGGTCCTAAAATCAAGGTCAAAGGCGTTCTAATCTCGTGCGAAATATTGGTAAAGAAATCAATCTTCATTTGGTGCAGCTCTTCTTGTCGCTCTTTTTCCAAATGTTCAAGGTATAATTCTCTTTTTAGTTTTGTACGGTTCTTTTGAAACTGATAAATAGTGGCCCCAATGTAATAAAGAATGACGCCATAAATTAAAAATGCCCACCATGTTTGCCACCAAGGCGGTAAAACGGTAATTGCTAAAGTAATGGGTTCTGTATTCCATAAACCGTCATTATTGGCTGCCATTACCTTAAAAGTATAGTTGCCTGGACTTAGGTTGGTGTAATTAGCCTCACGCTGCGTGCCCGAGTAATGCCAATCATCACCCCTAATGCCTTCCATTTTATAGGCATATTGGTTCTTTTCGGGATTGATAAAGTTTAATGCGGCAAACTTGATGGTGATATAGCCTTCGTCGTACTTAAGTTCAATATGATCAGAGAAAGTTATCGATTTTTTCAATGGCGAATTTGCCGAATCAATGAGCACAGGTTTATTTCTCACCAAAAAATCAGTAAAGGCTACTTGAGGTTTGATCTTATTTTTAATGAGCAGATTGGGAAAGAAGGAGGTTAAACCGTTGATCCCGCCAAAAAGCAGCTCACCGCTCTTTAACTTTAAACCTGCATTGGTTTGAAATTGGTTACTCGCCAAGCCATCATCGGCATTATAATGAGTAACCTCTACATTTTTAGCATTAAATGGAAGTTGAAAGTTTTTAAAACGCAGTTGATACAAACCATTATCGGTACTTAACCATATATTTCCCTGCTGGTCTTCCACAATGGCATGTACCACTTCATCTGTAAGGTTTTCCTGCTCATTCAGTGCATAAAATTTTTGGGTAGCGGGATTGTAATAGTTCAAACCACCTCCATCCGTGCCTATCCATATCCTATTTTTAGAATCTTTAAACAGCGTAATGATGCTATTATTGCTCAGTGTATTGGGCTGGTTACGCTTCACAAACCGCTTAAAGCTATCCGCCTTTCTATCGTAATAGTTAAGGCCATTTTGCGTACCAATGTAAAGGTTGTTTTGGCTATCCTTAATTAAGGCGACCACAAAATTATCGCTGATGCTTGCCTTATCTTTTGGGGAGTGCACAAAGGTGCGATATGAACCATCTGGTTGCAAGTAACGCAGGCCACCACCGTTGGTACCTACCCAAACACCTTCCTGTTCTGGAATGATGGAGTTGATGAGGTTCTCGCTGAACTTCCCTTGGGTAACCGCAAATTTAAAAAAGCGGATCTTTTTAGTTTCCTTGTTAAAATGGCACAAACCATCCAAAGTGCCCACCCACAAATTACCATCTGCATCTTCGGCCAATGATTTTACACCGTTACGGGTTTGTTTCTGATCGTTTCTAATATCATAGTAACGATAAGCACCTGTATTTCTATTGAGGTAATTAATTCCTCCGCCGTAAGTGCCAATCCACAGACCGCCATTTTGATCTTCAGAAATAGCGTTGACCACCAAGTGAGATAAACCCATCCTATCGCCAATACGTTCGCCAATATTGCCAAAGTTGGAATTGGAGGGATAATATACATTTAGGCCACCGGCAAAGGTACCGATCCAAATGCCCGAAGCATTGTCGTGCATAAAACTCCAAATAGTGTTATCACTTAAGCTATTTGGGTTCAGTGCACTATGTATATGATTGCTAAATTGTTGTGTACTTGTATTGAATATACTTAAACCGTTACGGGTACCTATCCAAATCTGGTGTTGGTCATATACATAAACATCCCTAATCCAATTGGAAAGAATGCTTTTACCGTCACTCTCCTCATGTTTAAAGCTACGCAATTGATCTGTTTTGGGCTCGTATCTAAACAAACCCGAAGTTTCGGAGCCAAACCATAGGTTACCTGACTGATCTTGCTTAATCACGATGATCTTGGCAGCCATCAACTCTTTAGAACTGGCAATACCCTTAGGTAATGGAATTAATTTTTTTCTTTGGGGGTCAAATACCTTAACCCCATTTTTTGAACCTACCCACACTCTTTTGGCACTGTCTTGAAACATGATGAAGGTAACGGCACTATATAAACTGTTAATGGTGGTATCTTTAAGTCCTGCCACTTCCTTTAACACCCATTTCTGCGTATCTACCAGTTTAATACCGTCAAAGGTTGCCGCCCAAGCATTGCGATAACTATCTATTAAAACAGAAGAAATGTAGTTCCTTCCGCCTTTAACATCCCTAATATCTACTCTTTTAAACACCTCCGTTGCAGGATTGTAAATATTCAAACCGTTCGAGGTAGCTATCCAAAGTTTGCCGTCCTTGTTTTCCACAATGGCATTTACCCTGTTGTTACTAATGCTTTTAGGCTGATGGTTGTCGTGCTTAAATGTGCGAAAGGTATAGCCATCATAACGGGTAAGCCCTTTCCAACTGCCCAGCCAAATAAAGCCCTTACTGTCTTTTACAATGGTAGCAATAGGACTTTGTGCCAATCCTTCTTTAAACGACAGGTGGTTAAATTTGATGGGTTCTTGCTGTGCTTTTACGCTAGTAAGGGCACAAAGCAGCCATCCAAAAAGGGCAAATATGGTAACTCTAGATATCAACAGGAATGTGGTTAGCTGTTGTAAAGATATTTATTCCTTTGATAATCACCCAATATTTGGTTAATTCGACAATGAGCTGGTTAGTTCTTTTTAGAATGGTCGCAAAAAAACTTCCTAGGTTTAGCCTACCTTCAACGTTGTTCTTCAAGGACAAGCCTGAGGGCTCACCGTTTGAAAACCTAGCAGGTTTGCTCCAAGCAAAATCCATTTGGCAAACATTAATTTTAAAGTACTGGAAATAAATTCATTATTCCTTAAAAAATTATGATACCTTACGTACAAATTCTTTGAAGGAATTTGTAAACTAAAACAACTATTCAGCTAATGCATTTCTTTGAAAGAATTCTACAGCCGCCAGCGTACGGCTGGAAGGATCATAATGGTCATTTGATTACACCGAGCCCTAAACAAATTTTCAAGGAGTTTTTTAGCAGACTAAACATTTTTAAGGACAAAAAAAACTGGTTGCCCCTTTTAAGCTGGATTAAAATCTTATGCTTAATCCCCTTCTTCTTTATCTTTATCATTTACTTTTTAGAATGGTGGACCATTTTAGCGGCCTTTATTTACAGCATGATCATTATGGGTACGCATGGTACCATTTGGCATCATCGTTATTGTACGCATGGCGCTTATACTTTCCGTAATAAATACTGGCGGTTCTTTACGCAAAACTTAACCATCAACGTTATTCCAGAGGAGATTTATGTGATTTCCCATCATGTTCATCACTCCCTTTCGGATAAACCTGGAGATCCTTACAATGCACAAGCGGGCTTTTTATATTGCTTCTTGGCTGATGTTAACCACCAGCCTATTGCCAAAGACCTTAATGAAGCCGAATTTACCCGTGTTCAACAACTGATGGAACACACTGGTGTTACTTCAAATACCTACACACAATATCTTAAATGGGGATCTTATGTTAACCCCAAATCGGCAATTCTATCATGGATCTTAAACTGGGCATTTTGGTATGCGGCATTTTACTTCATTGGCGGACATGCGTTGGCTTGTACCTTATTTGGCGCTGCAGGTTTTTGGGGCATTGGCGTGCGTACTTTCAATTATGAGGGACATGGGAAGGGCGACGATAAAAAGAAAACTGGCACAGATTATAACCTGAAAGACAACTCCATTAACCAGCTATGGCCAGGGATTGTAGCGGGCGAATGGCACAACAATCACCACTTATATCCTAAAAGTGCAAGGAGCGGTTTTAAACCTCATCAAATTGATTTGGCTTGGTATTACATCAAGGTGATGCATACTTTAGGTGCGGTAAAACAGTATAAGGATTTCAAGAAACAATTCTATATCCAGCATTACTTACCGAGTAAAGTGAAACCTGAACTGCTCCAACCGATTGAACAAACAGCCCAGTAATTGCTGAGCTGTTTGCGAAAGCCTTAAAGCGACTTTAAAAAGTCCATATACAGTGGTACGCTTTTCTCTACCCATGCTGCGGAGGTATCAAATTCCATTCCGTAGTAGGCAAAGAAAGGTCTGTAATCTGCCTTTACATATTCGAAGCTCAGCTCAAAAGGTCTTAGCAATTCTTCCATCGTATATTTATATCGTTGGCCAGGCTGGTAGTCTTGTTCGTCTACCCCAACGGAAAGCGCTAGGGCAATTTTTTTATTAGCCATTTTGTAGCCACTTTTGCTTCCATAAGCCCAGCCATGAAGCACCACTACATCCAGCCATTTCTTTAATAATCCAGGGCAGCTGAACCAATAAAATGGGAACTGAAACACCACACGGTCATGTTGTTCTATCAATTTTTGTTCGGCTTGTACATCTATCACTTCATCGGGATACGCTTTATGCAGTTGGTGTACAGTATATAAATCGGGGTATCTGTTCAATTCTTCTATCCATCTCTTGTTTACTACCGAAGTTTCAATATCAGGATGGGTAACGATCACTAATGTTTTCATCTTTTCTTTACCATTGTTTTACAACACAAAATTAAAAAGCATACTGCTATTTTGGTAGCTTAGCAACCCAATGTAGGGTACTATAAAAAATGTAAGTAATGTCTAAGATCAAGGAAAGCTCTACCAATTTCGCCAACAAACAGGCGTTAATGGACGAATGCTCGGAGGTTTATGCCGCTAACATCATTGGTGGACAATGGGCATTGGTGATTTGCTCATGGCTATTGAACGGCAAACTTAGATTTGGCGAACTGAAAAAGTTGCTGCCTACCATTACCGAGCGCATGCTTACCTTACAACTGCGTAAATTGGAAGAAAACAAGATCGTCAAACGCACCGTATATGCAGAAGTGCCTCCACGTGTAGAATACGAACTTACCGAGATTGGTTATGACCTAGGCCCCGTAATTAAACTGCTCGAAAAATGGGGCGAGAAGCATAAAGGGCTTTAAGGATTGCGGAAGTAAGCGAATGACAAAATCGCATACACTATTGCCAATCTATTGCAAATGTTTGTAATCGCATTACAGCTATATTTAGTTTTAGTTAATGAGGTTATGACAAAGAGAATATTATTACTGAGCTCGGCTCTTTTTTTACTGGTATCGTTCAAAACGATCATCAAAACACTGGAAGCGTCGAAGTACATTAAGGTTAATCCCAATGGCACCTTAAAATATATTCCAGATGCTAAAGGGAACACTATCCCCGATTTTAGTCGAGTGGGCTACCATCAGGGTGATCAGGCTATTCCAACTGTTGCGGTGGTTAAAACCGTTAATGCCAATCAAGGTGCAGACAGTCAGCAGCTTTTGCAAAACGCCATCAACGAAGTAGCGCTTTTACCTCTAAACAAGGACGGTTTTAGGGGTGCCATTCTGCTTAAAAAAGGAACTTATAACATAACGGGCACACTACAAATCAATAAAAGCGGCATTGTACTGAGGGGCGAGGGCGAAAATGTCACCAAACTGATTGCCACTGGCAAGGGACAAAGATCGCTCATTGTTTTTAGTGGCGAAGGTGCATTGAAAGAAATCAAGGGAACCCGAACGCAGGTTAAAGATCAATTTGTACCTGTAGGTTCCTTTTCGCTCACCTTAGCCGATGCCAGTCAATTTAAAGTAGGCGACAATATTGTGGTATATAGGCCAGGTACCGACCAATGGATCAAAGACCTGAAAATGGATCAGATTGAAGCTAGAGATGGCACCAAGCAATGGCAGGCCAAAGAATATAACTTAGAATTTGAAAGACGGATTATAAAGATTGAAGGCAACAAAATTACCCTCGACAATCCAACAGTGATAGAAATGGAGCCAAAATATGGCGGTGCCGAAGTTTATAAAGCTTCTTTTGATGGACGGATAAACGAAGTGGGTATCGAAAATATGTCCATCGAATCTGAATATGCAAATGATACCGATGAGGACCATGGCTGGATTGCCGTAGAGTTTAACAAAGTTGAAAATGGTTGGGCTAGAAATATTACGGCTAAGTATTTTGGTTACGCGGCTGTTAGCATCAAACCCAGCTCCAAACAAATAACGGTTAGGGATTCGAAGTGCTTAGATGCCAAATCGGTGATTACGGGCGGCAGGAGATATTCGTTCAACAACGACGGACAACTGAATTTGTTTATGAATTTAGAATCGACTGATGCCAGACACGATTATGTAACAGGAGCGAGAACCTTGGGGCCAAATGTCTTTTATCAGTGTAAAGCCTTGAGAACGCATGCCGATATTGGTCCGCACCACCGTTGGGCAGTAGGTACATTGTACGATAATATTGAAACCGATGGCGAAATCAATGTGCAAGACAGGGGCAACTGGGGCAGCGGGCATGGTTGGGCTGGCGTAACCCAAGTTTTATGGAACTGCAAAGTAAAGCGGGCATCGGTACAAAGTCCCTGGGCAAATGGCCAGAATTATAGTTTTGGCACACAGGGAGGAAAATATGAAGGCCGATTTAAAGGCAGACCCGATGGGATTTGGGAAAACCATAATCAAACAGGCATCAACCCTAACTCTTTGTATTTGGCACAGCTACAAGATCGGAAGAGAAAATAGGTGTTGGTTCATTGGTTCATTGGTTCATTAAGGATTATTTAATTGCTCAATTGTTTAATTGTTGGATTATTGGTCATTAGCTCATTAGGAAGCAACGGCTATTGAGATGCCAATATTATTGTATAAAATGCCAAAAACCAATAATGATGTTTTCCTGCATCAGTTAGCTTTGAAATACACTTTATTTACTCAAATATCGAAACGGAATTAAAGTATTAACAAAATAGCCATTCAATACAAATGAGGAATAAAACAATCATTCCGTTATCCATTACCTGTCTTTTATTAGTAGGCTCTTTATGTGCTTTTATGTACAAGCGCAATGCGGAAATCACCCCTTTTAAAGCTGATACTGACCAGGCCGGGCTTAAATTACCTACTGGTTTTGGAGCCAGCAAGGTGGTTGATAACATGGGCAAGGCCAGACATATTGTGCTTACCAAAGATGGTAGCGTTTACGTTAAACTAATGAGAGTGGTAAACGGAAAGGGCATTTTGTTTTTGCAAGACAAAGACAAAGACGGCAAATACGAAGTACAGACAGCTTTTGGTAACTACGGCGGAACTGGCATTACCATTAAAAATGGCTATTTATATGCTTCATCAGATAAAGAGGTATTCCGTTATCAACTAAATGACCAAGAGCAGGTGATTGACCCAGCTAATCCCAAAAAAATCGTTACTGGATTATTGGCAGGCAAACAGCACCAAACCAAATCTATTGTACTGGATAACGAAAACAACATTTACGTAAATATTGGCGCACCTACCAATTCTTGCCAAGAAAACGATCGAGGAGTAGAGTCAAAAGGCAAAGCGGGCTGTCCAATTTTAGATTCGGCTGGCGGGATATGGCAGTTTAAGGCCAATCAGCTTAACCAGTCTTACCACAATGGAATAAGGTATGCCACAGGAATCAGAAACGTGATGGGTTTAGATTGGAATACCGAAAACAACACGCTTTATGTGATGCAGCACGGAAGGGATAACTTAAATTCGTCGTGGCCAAAGCTTTTTAACGAAAAACAATCAGCCGAAACACCTGCCGAAGTGATGTACATGGTTAAAAAAGGCGACAATGCAGGTTGGCCTTATATCTATTATGATTCGGCCCTGCAGAAAAAAATATTGGCTCCTGAATATGGTGGCGACGGTAAAAAAGAAGGCAGTTCGGCCTATATCAATCCTATTGCCGACTTCCCTGCCCACATGGCACCAAATGCCTTGCTGTTTTATACAGGCAACATGTTTCCGGCCAGATATAAAAATGGTGCCTTTATTGCCTTTCACGGTTCGTGGAACAGGGCGCCCGAAAAACAAGCTGGCTATTTTGTGGTTTTTGTTCCTTTTACCAACGGAAAACCAAGTGGCAAATGGGAAGTATTTGCTGATGGCTTTTCTGGCCTAGATGCTGTAATGGTTCCTCGTGAAGCCCAACACCGACCTTGCGGTTTGGCTCAAGCTCCCGATGGTTCTTTATTTGTAACCGATGACGTAAAAGGTACTGTTTATAGAATTGGATATTCTTCAAAAAAATAAGCTTCTATGAAACAAAAAATAGCTTGCATTACTTTTTTACTGATTGGCTTATTGACCAATTTAAATGCCCAAACGAAAAAAACAGCACCCGCCAAGGCTACCGCTAAAACTCAGCCTTCATTAACGAATGGTAAATTGCTGTATAAAAAACATTGTTTGGTTTGCCATCAGTTAGACGGCGGCGGAGTAATGGGCCTCAACCCGCCCCTTATTAAAACCGATTATGTTTTAGGCGACCCAAAAAGATTGATCAACATCCTATTAAAAGGACTAAACGAGGATATAGAGATAGATGGCGAGACTTATGCCAACCCCATGCCGGCACTAGGGCACCTAAGCGACCAAGAAGTGGCCGATGTGTTGAGTTTTGTGCGAAATAGTTTTGGCAACGAAGCCAGTGTAATTACATCCGCTCAGGTTAAAGCTGTAAGGGCTGTTAAAAAATAAGCACTCGTTAATTTGGTTTGGCATTGGCGGCATACTCCACCTGCTTTTTAATGGATGGCGCGTTATGATTAACCACCTTGATGCTTTTGCTGTGTGACCCTTCTACCCTTACCAGTGCCTGTGCCTTTCCTTTTACGCTTACCTTACCTATGCTTGCACCTGCTACATTTTCTAAGCGGATAACCGCTTCTGTGGTGGTTTCAGGTAAATTCCATTGGCTTACCGTTAAAGCTTTGCCATCTTCACAAAGCAATGCTGGACGGGCATCGTTGTTGGCCAAGTTAAATTTTACGTTTATGAGCTTAAGGCCCTTTACATGGCGAGCCCAAATTCCGTATGCTGGAATTTTTGGGCCAAAGGTTTTTACTTCTGGATATTGATCTATTGCCTCTGGCACTACTTCACGAGCGTCTTCCGCGGTACCACCTCCAGCCAAGGTAATTTCTATATTTTCTAAAGTTAAATTGGTAATGTCGTGACCAGGAACACCTGTAATCAGTATACCCGACGGAGGTGTTAATTGTGCATCGTCAGCTGCCTTGGCTTTCACATTTCTAATTGTCACATTTTCAAATGTTCCAGTTGTTTTTTTGGTTTCGGTTTTTTTGCGGAATACATTTAGTCTCGAACCCAATCTAAATAGCATCGGAGTTCTTACTTCATCCATGGTAATATCGGTAATGGTCACATTTTTAATATGGCCTCCATCAACGGTTAAAAGTTTAATCCCACCATTTTTGGTGTCGTAAATATGGCAATTGGCGATGTTGATGTTTTCAAAGTCGCCAATGGACTCCGTGCCAATTTTAATACCTGCCTGGTTACTTTTTAGCCTTAACCCACTCACCTCTATATCCTTACAGGACATCAATCTTGAAGTCGTTTTAAAAACCAGTGCATCATCACCACTAATCACATCACAATCTTTAATGCGCACTTGCTGACAACCGTCAATACCAATCCCATCGTTATGGGCTACACCTATGCTGTTGATCTTTACATTTTCGATCAAGATCTTTCTGCTCTGAAAATAGTGTGAAGTCCAGGCGCCAGCATATTTAAGGGTCACCCCACGAACGCTTACTCCCGTACATCGTACAATCCGTACTAAAAAAGGTCTTAAGCCCCAACGTTCTCCTTCAGGACGGGTATCTGTTAAAATATGTTTTGCCTTAATGGCCGAACCTTGCCCATCTATGGTTCCTTCTCCCTCAATGCCTATATTTTTGGCATCAACAGCTACCAACAGTGCCCAGCCCACATCAATGCCCAAGCCTTCGGTAAAAGGATCGAGGTTTTGATAGTCTTTTAAATCAATACTCCCCAACAAAACGGCATCCTTCTGCAAATAGAGGGTTACCTTATCTTTAAGGGCAATAGTACCAGATAAAAATTTACCAGCTGGGATAACTACCCTACCGCCCCCGCTTTGGTGACAAGCATCGATAGCTTTTTGGATAGCCTGCGAATTCAAGGTAAGGCCATCGCCCACTGCACCGTATTTGGTGACTTCAAAATCTGCTGCTTTTGCCCCATAAAAAACAGTGAGACAGAATAGTAAAACGCTTAATTTTTTCATACGGTTATAAATGCGCTATTGAGTCACCATAAATTCTTTTTTGAGTTTAATCGATTCGGAGGAGTTACCGATCAACACTTCGAATTTGCCAGGTTCTACCGTCCATTTCATGTTTTTGTCCAGCAGCATCAAATCGTCGGGTGTAAGGGAGAATTTAACGGTCTTGGTTTCGCCAGGGGCTAAACTCACCCTTTCAAAACCTCTCAAAACAGTTTCGTAGGTCGTTACGCTACTCACTACATCTTTTAGATAAAGCTGTACCACTTCGTCGCCTTTACGGGTTCCGGTATTTTTAAGGTCTACCGTTACTTCTATTTCTCCTTGCGAGCGAATTTCCTGTGCACTTAATTTTAGATTGCTGAACTCGAAAGTGGTATAGCTCAATCCAAAACCAAAAGGATAAAGCGAACCCAACACCATCGTTTTGCCATAACCGTTTGGATCTTCATTTTTACTTTGTCCAGCTTGTGATGCAGGTTTAAAAGGGAAATTATACTCAATTTGACCAATGGATTTTGGATAGGTCATGGTGAGTTTACCTCCTGGGTTATTTTCTCCAAAAAGCGTTTCGGCCACTACTTTACCTGCTGAAGGCCCAAGAAATCCTGCTTGAAGAATTGCTGGAAGATACTTGTTTTCCCAATTGATGGTGAGCGGACGTCCGTTTACCATCACCATCACCACAGGCTTTCCAGTGGCGTATAAGGCCTGCAACAATTGCGACTGTAATCCTGGCAAGTTTAAGCCTGTTCTGGTTTTGCTTTCGCCTACCAAATCATCGGTTTCTCCCACTACGGCAATGATCACATCGGCTTTGCTGGCCGCAGCCACCGCTTCGTTAATCTGCGCCTGTTCCTGAGCCGTTATGCTTACTGGCATAATTTCGCTTTCGGGCCATTTGGCATCAGTTACTTCACAACCTTTGCTATAGTTTACGGTGGAAGATTTGCCTGCAAAAGCCTTGACGCCATCCAAAACAGAAACAATTGGATTGTTAGAAGGCCCATATCTGCTTGTGGTATATTTTGTTTCGGTTGCCAAAGGACCTGTAACCAATATATTTTTGTATTGGTTTACGTTAAGTGGCAACAGGTTCTTTTCATTTTTCAATAATACCATCGACTCGCGATTCAACTGCAAAGCCAATTCTTCATCTGCCTTGGTATGCACCTTTTGATCGGCAGCATTCGGGTCTTTTACATAAGGACTATCAAATAGCCCTAGCCTAAATTTCACCCGCAATACATCGGCTACCCGCTCATCAAGTGTTTTCATTGATACCGATCCTTCTTTTACCAATTCGCGTAAAGGCAAAATGAAAACCTCGGGCATGGTAAAATGGGTGCGTACGTTTAAACCTGCTTCAATCGCCTGTTTTACGGCTCCTTTATAATCATCAGCCACATGATGCTTGTTCGAGATAAATTCTACGGCTTCGCTATCTGAAACCACATAACCATCAAAGCCATATTGTTTACGCAAAAGCTCGGTTAAAAAATAATAGCTTCCAGTTACTGGCTCGCCATCCCAATCGTTATAGCTGCTCATGATGCCCATGGGCTTTGCTTCTTGTATTACCCTTTTGAAAGGATACAGAAACATTTCGTGCAACTCTCTAGGTGCCACATGCGGGTCGGTACGGGCATTGCCATCACGACCACCTTTAGGCACACTGTACACCGCATAATGTTTTAGGGTAGCCGCTACACCTTGATCTTGGATTCCCAAGGTCATTTGCTTGCCCAATTCGGCAATCAGATATGGATCTTCTCCATAACACTCCACCACCCTGCCCCAGCGCTGGTCTCTAGCCACATCCAAAATTGGCGCATACACATTGGTATAACCTAAAGCCTTTGCTTCCCTTCCAACGGTGCTTCCTGCTCTAAACACTAAGTCTTTGTTCCAAGTACTGCCAATATTAATGGGTGCTGGAAAGGGCGTAGCTCTATCATGACAAAGTCCATGAATGCCTTCGTTGCTAAAATCAACCGGAATACCTAATCGGGTTTCTTCTATAAACCATTTTTGTACCGTATTGATGGCATTGGCGTGCTTGCTAAAAGGAAAGGAATATTGTGTGACCGCCTTTTTATTGTAGGGCAAACTGTTCAGTTCTTCGTCTATATTGGCAATGCCGTCTTTCCAGATTTTTGTTTTCCATTCAGCCGTAGGCATCTCGTCTTTCAATACCCTTCCATAGCCATAGAGCGTAGCCGTTTGACAGGTTTTTTCCTCCAAATTCATTTGGCTCAACAGGTCGTTTACCCTACTATCAATCGGTTTTGACGGATCTTCAAAGACGTCCATCTTACCGTTTTTATTAAAATCTATCCAACCTTTATGGTAGATTTTATTGTTTTGGGCATGGCCTACAGATACGGCAAATAAAAGGGCGAACGATAAGGAGGATGTGTGGCGAAAAATAGGTTTCATTTAGGCTTTAATACTTGGTTAATAAAATGAGGTTAATTGAGCTTTAATAATGGCTTGGGGTCTTTACCCCACACATCGTCGTCATAAATTATCCTGTCGATGGTAATTTGCGATGCATTTTTTTGACCAATTACAGCAGGATTATCTAGGGGCTTTAGCATTTTTAGCTCCGAAAACTGCGCACCAATTACATCATCTAAATATATGACATAGCGGCTATCTCTTTTCTCGTAATTGAAAGAACTTTGCTTAACTGTTAATTGTTTTACATGGCGGGCCCATAAACCATAAGCGGGCTGCACTTTGAGGTTCGAAACATTATACTGTCCAACGCCTAGTTCTGGAGGAGTTTGCGCCGTATCGGCCAAAGCATTGCCTCCTTTCACCAATACATGCACATCGGTAAATGATACATTGTTGATATAGCCTGTATGTTGGCCATTAGGCAACTTGAAATTTAATCCACCTTCTACGTTTTTGTTATCAGGAAGTTGATAACCTGCAATGATGGGGCTTGCCCTACGCTGTGTCCCATTGTAGGCTTTCCAGCGATTGGCGGCATTGCCATAAGAACTGCCGCCATAAACTTCGGAAATATCTACACCATTGATAATGATATTTTCGACCACACCAATATTGATGTTTTTAACCAATAGCTCGCTATGTTTTTCACCGTTATCGGTAAAATTATATTTGCCTACCGCCGCACCTAACACCCTACCTCTATTGGAAATAGAAATAAAGAATGGCGTGGTGCTGCGCAATATTTTAGACCTTGTGTGTAAACTGCCTGTTTCTCCACAATTGAGATGGATGTTTTTGATATGTCCGCCATCATTGGTAGAAATAGAAAAGCCGGCTTTGTTAGCTCCTAAAACATAGATGTTATCTACACAAACATCCATGATGTCATCAGCCGTTTCTGAGCCAATCTGGAACAAATTGCAATTGGTATCGCCTATGATATTACGTACTTTATAGTGGTGTGCAGGTCTGGTAAAGCCCAAAGAACAATCGGAACCAAGCTTTACAATATCGTCTGAACTTACTTTGCAATAAATATTGGTTACTGTTACCTCATTGCAAGCCATAAAATCGTAAATGTCGCGTACGTTGGCCGTACTATTTTTACCAAAATAGGTATGATGCACATTGATCGAGTCGCTACCTGTAGCCAATAGCACAAAGTGTCCAGCCCGATCTATGTTAAGCATATTTTCGGTATCGAAATCTTTGTTACCATCTTTAGCGACGTAGTAAGG
>NZ_JAELTX010000873.1 GCF_016429065.1 Pedobacter sp. ASV17 | reverse complement strand
ACCTCACTCTCCCGACAACGTGCCGGAAATCCACATTACCTTCCCCGACGAGCAAGACGATGAAGGCCAACGCAAGAGCGGGCGTGTCCTCATTGTTCGCGTTGGTGACAACGCCACTGTCGGCCTGGAGCCGGTGCAAGAAGAGCAACTGCCCGCGTACGAAAAGGAAGCCAAGGGCCAGTTCCAGTCTCTCGACATGGAGCAGCTCGGAGGTCTCAAGGAAAAGGACCGCAACATGTTTCAATAAAAGACTAAGCAACAATTTCACAGCAACATAATCATGGCGCCTTTTCTTGTCAATTCATTTTCAGCGAGCAAAACGACCTATCTACTTCATGACATTTCTGGGGAAATCACACAACCAACACACGCTCATATTAT
>NZ_JAELTX010000872.1 GCF_016429065.1 Pedobacter sp. ASV17 | reverse complement strand
GATACAGGGTAAATCAACGATGTGGTGATGTGCAGATGTGTGATTGGGTGGTTGGAATCCTATCTGCCAGCCTAGCATGCAAAGGATGTGTGCAGCATCCATTTCTTTATGTAGTCCGCACCAATGGCGCTTGTCGCGGACACCGTGTTGGACAGCTTGCGGAAACAAGGTCCATCCCGATGTTCCCAACGCTGGGTGTCAGTGCTCGCACCCAGACAGGTTGTTTCGGGTGGATGTTCCTGTGGCGGAAAGGTGCCCCTACTCGTGCATGAAAGGAGCTTTGAGCGACAGCACTACTTCCGTCGTAAGCTCTTCGTTTTAAAAGGGTGGCCGCGTGGTTTGCCCAAGGCTCTGATATGGATTTGAGTGTGTTGAGTATCC
>NZ_JAELTX010000871.1 GCF_016429065.1 Pedobacter sp. ASV17 | reverse complement strand
CCCCCCCCCCCCCCCCCCCCCCCCCCCCCCCCCCCCCCCCCCCCCCCCCCCCCCCATACACCCCCCCCCCCACCCCCCAGATCTACACACCGGCTCAGTGTCGGCAGCGTCACCCCCCCCCCCCCCCCCCCCCTGGCTTCAAGCAACATTATTTTTAGTGCTATTGGCTTTTTCGATAGACAAATTCCACAAAAGGAAATGAAAACAGGAGCAGTGGCAGAACTTAAGGAAAAGGTGATCTCTATTAACGACTGTCTCTTATACACATCTCCGAGCCCACGAGACGAATTACAAGATCTCGTTTGCCGTCTTCTGCTTGAAATGGGGGGGGGGGGGGGGGGGGGGGGGGGGGGGGGGGGGGGGGGGGGGGGGGGGGGGGGG
>NZ_JAELTX010000870.1 GCF_016429065.1 Pedobacter sp. ASV17 | reverse complement strand
GGTGGCTCGCTGTTACTGGGCTGAACTGGGCACGCATGCGTCACCAAACCGATACTGGTAGTAGGTAGCTAACGTGTTTCGTGGCTGGAGCTCACGACTACGAGTATGTGGCCCAAAAGGTTCAACGCTTTTGCAGACCAACAACGTCAAGAGAAGTCTGCCCTGCACCACCCCCTTCAAAGATATTTCTGACCGTGAATCTGCCGGTGCATCCTTCCGCTCATTGCCGAGATAATCGATCACCGACCTTTTCGACACCTGTCCCTTCCGCCAGTCTAGTGTGCAACGCGCTTCCTCGAATCGAGCAGTCCTCTGTGCTCTATTTGATCTGATCCGATCTGATCGAAAAAAACGAGGCCGCTATATCGCTACATTGTATAC
>NZ_JAELTX010000869.1 GCF_016429065.1 Pedobacter sp. ASV17 | reverse complement strand
GAGCTACGCAGTCGTCATAGCATTCAGTAGCATAGCTCAAGTCAAAAAGGCATGGATTTAAATAGTTGGGGCCGGCGTCGTTGTAGTCAGCTTGGCCAAAGTGTATAATCCTTTCAATAACCATCAAAATTCCGGGAATAATCTTTCATAGTATAACATGTGTTGTTTTTGTTCGTTTCATCGTTTTTATCTTTCCGCGCTCACGTTGCAACTTTCACGCACGCACATAGGGCTAGCACTCTTTATCAAATCCCGTCACTCAAAGATGTAAAAGGAGCATGTCGTTTTCCACGTGGCGCGCCTTTGTTTTTGTTTTCTTCGGCGTCGTCATCATCAGTTACAAAACCTGGAGGACAATCATGCGGGCCTGAACACCGGCAC
>NZ_JAELTX010000868.1 GCF_016429065.1 Pedobacter sp. ASV17 | reverse complement strand
CGGCTGATGAAGGCCTTGGTGCCGACTGGGGCTTGTCGGCTCCGTTCTTGCTGTTGACGGTGTTGAGCGTCAAGAGACGCTGCAGATCGGCGTTGATGCCAAAGACACGGGTATCAAGCCGCAAGAGGGCTTCGATTTCGTCAATGGCATCAAATAGGTAGGGTTTGATTGGGAATACTGAAGCCATGATTGCAGTTGGTGATATTCTGGGACCGGTTGTGATCAGAATGGTTGAGTGTTTACACGGGAAAAGCTGGTTACAAGAAGAAGAAGAGCAAACAAGATGTTCAGACAAGAGTGATAGATATTTTCTCCATCGCAGCATGGCAAATTAACGTTCAACTGCACAATTTTCCAGAAACTTAGTACAAGGGCTTGAAG
>NZ_JAELTX010000867.1 GCF_016429065.1 Pedobacter sp. ASV17 | reverse complement strand
GTTTTAGTGCTTGAAACGCCGCCTTCTCGCCGGGTTGTAATTGTATAGGCCCGGGTTTCTTGCCATTTTTACTTCCTTTAAGTAATGCCGAGAGTGGTGCGGCGATATTAGAATAGTTGTAGATAAACCGTCGATAAAAGTTACAAAATCCAAGAAAAACCTGGATTTCCCTAAATGTTTCTGGTTCTTTCCACATCGTCACTGTGTTAACTCTTCCTTTATCCATCGCCACGCCTGTGTCTAATAGGATAAAGCCAAGGAATTCGACTTGACGTTAGTAGAATATACACTTAGTGGGCTTTGCGTAAAGTTCCGCTTCCCATAGTCGTTCCGCCACTTATCGCAAGTGTTTTGTGTGTTCTTCCCTAGTAGAAGAAAAGA
>NZ_JAELTX010000866.1 GCF_016429065.1 Pedobacter sp. ASV17 | reverse complement strand
CCCCTCGTCCTGCTGTTTTACGGGGCGAGGTACTGGTACGTGGGGCTGCCGAGGAGGGCTGCCGAGGAGGGCCGCTGAGGGGCGCCGCCATGAGAACTTGAACTTAGTACGAGGCACTGATTCCCCGTAAACCTAAGGTACCTGAGGTACCTAAGGTAGCTAGCCATGTGCAGTGACCGTTTGGTGACAGTTTGGCCAGGAAGGCTAAAGTAGTACTTTTTTGCGGGTGTTCCCGTGCCACGGTAACCTTTCTGGAACTTTGAGCTCCAGCTGCAAGAAAGCACTTGGAGGCTTGCGAATCGAGCGATGTAATGGCTGTCTCTTATACTCATCTGACGCTGCCGACGACTGAGCCGGTGTGCGGGTGTGGGGGGGGGGGGG
>NZ_JAELTX010000865.1 GCF_016429065.1 Pedobacter sp. ASV17 | reverse complement strand
AGAGACAGAGCAAACACACTACATGTGCCAGGCACGTCACAGTGGTGGTCCCCTGTGTTATTCATATGCGCAAGGGGTGAGAAGATCAAATAAGGCTACCCTGGCTGCATTATGACCGTACTTAGGCCCACCCCTCCTTCTTACATGGCAGGCGGAGAATGACGCGAGCTACGTATTTCTACTAGTATACACCAACAAGCAATATGCGGCGCTAAAAACGCGCAACTAGGTTTCAGTCTCTACTATTAGGGATATTGGTCCATCCAAACCGAGAACCGGCCCACGGTACACAAGCTGTCTCTTATACACATCTGACGCTGCCGACGACTGAGCCGGTGTGTCGAGGTGGGGGGTCGCGGGGTCATTAAAGAGGGGGGGGGG
>NZ_JAELTX010000864.1 GCF_016429065.1 Pedobacter sp. ASV17 | reverse complement strand
GAGCATTGGGGTCATAGAGCGTGCAAGAACGTTTGGGGAGAGCATGAGCAGCGTTTACGGCAGAGATAGCGTTGATAGCATTCCTCGATTGGATAATGTAATGGGATCATTACGAGTATTTCCAGAGTCCTAAAGTCTTGCTGGCGCCATGGGCAATGTTGCTGGGTCATCATTGTTGTGGGCACGCAGGGCAGCCAATCAGTATCTTGTATAATTACGTGATATAAAGAGGTAATTTACATACATTTACCTACCTACCTACTCTTCATGCAGCGATACCATGCTTGCTACGGGGAAGCACTACTTCTGAATGTCCAGATTTAGACTGGGCGAAAGAGCCCCGCACGTCGCGCGACGAGGCAAGGGGGTGGACGATTGAGAG
>NZ_JAELTX010000090.1 GCF_016429065.1 Pedobacter sp. ASV17 | reverse complement strand
GTTTAATGCTGATACAGAAACCGCAGGCTATGCTACCGCCCCTGGTGAAAGCAAAAATATCAGTGCTACCCTAAATCAATCAATTGCGGCAAATGCAAGCCTCTATTTGGTCTGGAACTATGCTGTTGCTTCGGGCACTGATGCCGCAGGAGCCCAAGCTTTAGGCCTAGATAATGTGAGCATTAAAAACAGTACCGCTAACACTACTGTAGATTACGCCTCCTTGAGCACAACAAACAACTATCAACAAAACTTTGACGCTATTGGCAATACCAATACCGCAACTTTACCATTAGGTTGGAAAATAGAGAAAAGAATTGATGCACCTAGGACATTAGGGAATTATAGTACAGCCTCATCACAAACGGAGCAGATTGGAGGCAATAGCATTGCCAACAACGCCACCAATGGCATTTATAACTTTGGTGCTGGTGCAGCGGCAAGTGCTTCTGATAGAGCTATTGGCGGGATATCCACCGGCATTGCCAATGGTACCAGATGTATCAACACTTACCTAAAAATTAAAAATACGGGCAACACCGATATCAGCTCGATCAATATCGCTTACGACGTTGAAAAATACCGTAAGGGTGCTAATTCGGCAGGTTTTAGAGTACAACTATACTATTCTAATGATGGAGTAACCTGGTTATCTGCTGGCAATAGCTTTACGACAACCTTTACCGCCGATGCCGCCACCGAAGGATACACCAATGCACCAGGCGATATCAGAAATGTGAATGCTACCCTAACATACACGCTTTCCTCTGGTCAGTTTTTGTATTTGGCGTGGAATATCTCGGTAATAGCTGGAACAGATGCCCAAATGGCGCAAGCCTTGGGAATTGATAATGTGCTTATACAAAACAATGCCGTATTGCCCTTAAATTTCGTATCCTTTACTGCGAAAACCAATGGTTTGGCCAAAAAGCATACTTTGTTGAATTGGACTACCGAGCAAGAAATAAATACGGATATATTTGAGATTGAAAGAAGTGACAATACCCGTTTTGAAAAAATTGGTACGGTTACCGCTAATCATACAGATGGTAAATCCTACTATTCGTTTACAGATACCCAGCCGCTTAATGGTATTTCTTTTTATAGGATTAAACAAATTGATCAAGATGGAAAATACACTTATAGTGAAACCAAAAGTATTAAAAATGATGATCTCCTATTTAGCATCTACCCAAATCCTGCCGCATACAGAATAACTGTTCAGGTCCCTAAAAGTCTGGAAGGTGGCAAAATCATCATCTATAACCACACTGGACAGAAAGTATATTGGAAAGAAAATATCGTTTCGTCGGAAAACGTGGATGTCTCCAAACTTCCAACTGGCTTTTACCTCATAGAAGCCATCAATCATCAGCAAAAAGAAATATTAAAATTGATCAAAAAATAAATAGCAAAGGCCCAGAAAACATCTGGGCCTTTTGTTTGCCTTATCACGAACTAAATGAACTTGGTTGATTAATAAGGGTGAAATACTTAGGTGAACCCAAAACAATTTCAGTCTATCTTCTATTAACCTTATCAAACAAAATATGATGGCAAAACTAAATGCAGGAGAGACGGTATCTCTCAAGATCGACAACGATCAGATCAAGGTAAAGATTGAGGATGCTTCCAAGAGCGAATACATTTCGGCAAAAGTGGAAGATAGTAACTCACCTAACTATCCCATTGGAAGTATACACGAATTTGACCGAAAATTATTTACGGATAAATAATTGTAAAGAATCAAAAATAGTTCCCTTGTTCCACAACACTTTATCGTGCAATCAAAAAAAAGGCCCACCGAATAATCGATGGGCCTTTTTCTTTGTCTAACAGAAAATCATAGGTTAGAATAATGTAAACTCTACACGGCGGTTTTGTTGACGGCCTGCAGCAGTTTTATTGGTTGCAATCGGTTGGTCAGGACCATATCCAGTTGCCTCAATTCTAGATGCATTTGCACCTTGAGATACCAAGTAAGCTTTTACCGACTCTGCTCTTTCTTTAGATAAACGTAAGTTCAGTTCTCTTGAACCAGTGATATCGGTGTGTCCAGCCAATTTTAAGCTAAAGTTTTTCTCTACCAATAATGCCGCAACAGTATTTAAAGTAGTATAAGATTTTGATCTGATGGTCGCTTTACCCAAGTCAAACTCTAAGTTTTTGATGGCCTCATCTACTACCTTACGGTCAGCTTCGGTTACCACTACTTTGGTTTCTTTTACCACTTCTCTCTGTACTTTGATAGGACATCCAGAACCATCAACTACAGTACCAGGGGCAGTTCCTGGGCATTTATCAAACTTGTTTGCTACACCGTCATTGTCATCATCGCCCATATCTTTCGCATATTGCTCCCTGTCACGTTGTGCATTTTGCTCGGCGGTAGATAATGCCCTTCTCAATGCTTCACTTTCTTCTTTAGATTGGACACGAAGTGCTGCCAACGAACTGTAGTTCTGCAATTGTGGCTTTGATTTGCTACCCAAAGCAAATTCTAAACCTGCATGTGCATAAGTGAATTTATCGTTGGTTGCTCTGTTCACACCATCAAAAGTTGATGATTTCACAAAATTAACATCATAGCCTAAGTCTAAGTTAATCCCCTTGGTTAAACCAAGTTTGAAACCAATACCCGTAGGGATGTACCATCTTTCGTCGTAGCTTTGATAGCTGTTCGCCGAACCCGCATAAATAGATGCATTAGAAGACATGTAACCAGCACCAGCTTTTACATAAGGGATCAAAACAGCATTTTCGTTATTGATATTGATGTTCGCAATGTTGTATACCGCAGTTACGGCACCAGCCCATTCCATTCTGCTCGCAAAGCCTGAACCATTCAAATAAGTCGGATTTCCAGCAGCATCAGTTCCGCCAGTCCATGCTCTTAAACCTTGAACTTTACCTGCTAAAAATTCAGCTTGGATACCCAAAGAAGGTAAAAGTTGCTTTTTCACATAACCACCATAGCCAAAGCTTTCCTTTGCGGTTTCAAAATCCCTAAATTTTCCATCAAACAATGTTCTAGGACTAGTTACACCGGCGTGTACACCTATTGACCAGGTACGAAATGGTTGCGTAGAAAAACGTGTTCCGTCTGTAGATGATGACATATCTTGCGCCATCACTGAACCTGAAATGCCTACCAAGGCTATTAAAAGTGCAGATTTTGTAATTTTTAGTTTCATATATAATAATTTCATAGACTGGGAATCGCCCCATCGGCCAGTGATGAGGGAAAATAGTGCCAAACGCAAGAAAATATTACTCAAAAAACATCTAATCAATAGGTTAGCTTATTTTAAGAATTAATTTTGGACGGACTAAATTGTCCTTAAAAGTATACACATTACGGATTTGATGGTATTTAATAGGGCCATTTTTTTTGGCATAGGTGGGTGCCTATTCTAACCTAAAACAGTTATTAAAGCCCAAGCACCGCTATGCTAATGCTTGCGCTAGAAGGGGTTAAGAAGCTTTCTAATTCCAAATTTTACTAGCTATTTCAGACAACTTGTTATCTACTAAATGATCTGACAAGGCTTCTATTTTTGCATTAGCTTTTGTTTCAGTTTGAATTAGGCTTTTTACTTTTCTTAGCACTTCTTTTCCGTGAAATAACTTATCCTCATTTTTAGAGTAAAAATCATCAACAAAACTTATTAAGTGACTGGACTTATCTTTATTCTTATCTCCAAATTCCTTCCTCTTAATTGCATCTATTGCAATTTGCTTCTTGTCATCCTTAGCCAATCTTAAAATTTCATCTACTTTTTCGGAAGACATTCCTTGAGTCTCTATAATATGTTTTTTATTAACATAGTAAGATTCCACATCTGTTCCTTTGGTGATAAATAAATCTATTCCATTTCTTTTAAATTTCGCTATTTCATTATCTACCTCATCCTCTGTCATATAGTCTTTATCCCTATGTACCACTATCTTCGGATGATTTTTAGGAAATTTATCTTTTAGATAATTAAAAAGAACTTCAGCAGAACCTATGTTCGTACAACCTTTGTAAGACCTAAGGTCTGTTTCTCTCTCATTAAATCCATTTTTATAAATGAATTTCTCGATAAGTCCTTGTTTCTTATCTTCAGTTAAAAATATACATTTATAATTGTTACTAAACGAAGCCAGTTGCTCTTTAACAGCTCTGTTCTCTTGATTTAAACTTTCAATATCCTCCTTAACTTTCTTCCAATGACGAGATAATTCAATTAAAGGAAGTAGCTTCATCTCATTTTCCAAAATGAGATTTTGGTCATTTGTTATTGTCCTTATTGTTGATACACCTTCTTCATTTTTTGTAACATAGAATGAATGTATTTTGTGATTTTCTGAATTCGAAAGCGTATAAAAAATAGGTGAATGAGTGGTTACGAAAATTTGAATTCCTTCGTCACAGTGTCCATACTTCCCATCAAAATTAATTGCATCTATATATTCAATAAAAGAGTCCGCAAGCTTTTTTGCCGATTCATACTCTAAATTATTTTCTGGTTCTTCAAATCCCCAAATTGTGTTACTCTTGGGCTCTTTTATTCGAACTTCCTTTAATTCTTCTTCAGCTATACTCTGTAAAATTACGGGTATATGCCTCACTTTTACCCCATCCCCTCTATGTGACAGCATTAATTTACCATCATTAGAACCAAACTGTAATCGATCAAACAAGTCTCTAAAACTTCCTTTAAATTGCAATACGCTTTCAATATTCAACCTATTATTTATTTGCTCACTAATTAAAGTCGTTTTCTCTTTTACTTGCTTATTAAATTCATTTTCTAGCTCTTTAGTGTCTTTTTGCATTACATCATATAGATCATACATTAAATCGTTAAAATATTGTTGACTTTTTATTGCAGGAACATATTTAAACTTGATTTTCTTCAACCATTTATAATATGAACTTTTAAAGTTAGCAGTAAACTTTTCTCCATTTACATATTCAAAACTCTCAGAAGGCTCTAAGCTATTTTCTTTCCAAATTTTACTCCATTTAACCTGCCCATTATTTTTAAAAGCTTGTTTTAATGGAGGATTAATAATCAATTCTATTTCGATTCGACTTTCTTCCCTTCTAACACCTAGTCGTTGAAATGAAAAATCTTGCCGAAAATTAAATGAGCTACCAATATCACTTGCATTATTAAAAAATAGATTAAGAGCTCGTAAATAATTGGATTTGCCAGCGTCATTACTACCTACTATAATATTTAGGTCTGAAGTATTAAAAAAAGTTTGATTACCTCTAGTTGTGTTTAATATAGACCGATAATACTTAATACGAATACTATCTATTATTTTCATCGCTTTTTTAACTAAAATTATTACCATTTTAACCTAACTATAGGCTATAATATGCCATCCAAACATAATCAGTTTATCGAAACAATAAGATAAAATCAGAATTTCAGCAAAGAGAATCGAGCGTGAGATATTTAGATATTACAAGTATAAATCATGGCTTTGAGATTTGCAAACTTTTATGAACAAGGAATAAAGAGCAAATATTAAAGACTTTCATAACGCCAAATTACAGATCTATAAGCAAGAAGACTTACGGTTTACCGTAAAGTGGTTGCGTGAATGCTTTAAACACATCTTCTTTGAAAGAGATGATAAAAAGAACCTTCCCTTCTGGCACAAGCGCCCCTTCTGACGCAAGCCTCCGCTTGTGCCTACGCTGAAAGATTTTTCAAGATCATTCCTATGATTATTAGACAAGCATCAATTCGATAAAAGATTACATATAAACAAAGCCAGAGGAATCACACTGGCTTTGTTTAACACTCATTGAATATATTTATGGAATTAATGTGTCTCTAAACAAATTCAAAGAGACTATCCATACTACTTCAATCCGTCAAATTCAATAAAATCGTATGCTGGTGAACTTTCCAGTAATTGCCTAAGAATAGCACCGTGGCCATTTCCAAACACCACCAAAATCCTATCATTCGAGCTGGTAGTGATCTCCTGAAGTTTCCTAAATATCCGTAGATTTCGACTATACCAATTGATCGCAAGGGCATCGGCACCCCTTTTATCATCCAATTTGAAATCTCCTACCAAATATGCGCCATGCCCATACTCATGATATTCACGAGCATTGGTCTGTTTGAAATACGTTAGCAAATCTATTTTCGAACGTAGCTTATCTTCGCCAACATACCAGGCTTTATACATTTTACTAAAAGGATCATCACTCTGATAGTCATAATCCTTAAATATTTTCTTAAAATAAGCCGAATCTAAGGCCATGAGATCGGAAGCCATCGGGTTATCATCAATAGCATAAACGGTATCCAACTTCATTTCACTGGCAATCCTCAATCCCAACTGATAACGCTCATCACGTTTGTTCCGGTAAGCACCCTTTTGATATTCCCTCAATTTTTCTGTTGCTTTCCATTCCGGAAAAGCTTCAATGGCAATTTTGGTGGGTTTAAACTTTTTAATATAATTTACGAGATCGGTAACTTCTTTTTTTCTGGTTTCCGAAAGGACATCTACCTTATCACTATTGGCCGTAACATGGGCGTCCAATCCTGGATAATCAAAATGAAAAGATCCAACAAACAGCACTTTTGCCCGTTCTTTTGGAAAAAATGAGGAGGGCGATATGATTTCAGCTTTTTTCTGGCCAAAAGCCAAAGAGATATGGAATAAAAACAGGGAGGATAACAGGAATTTTGCTAAGTAAGGTTGCTTCATTTTAAATTATTTAAAGTGTATCCCATAAGACACGGCGCTACACAGAAACGTTGCATGAAGAAACCTCTTTCTGGCGCAAGCGTCCGCTTGTGCGTAAGTCAATAACAACCTCAAGCCATGGTTACAAAGCGCAAGCACCGCTACGCTAATGCTTAAGCTAGAAGAGGTAATCCACAAAAGAAACAAAAACAAAAAGCCCCGCTAATGCGGGGCTTTTTTTGGAAGTGGTGCCTGCTGGGATCGAACCAGCGACACAAGGATTTTCAGTCCTTTGCTCTACCTACTGAGCTAAGGCACCTCCCGTTTGGGGACTGCAAATGTAACTTCTTTTTTTGAAAAGCAAAATGAAAACAAAAATTTTATTTAGGCTATTCAATAGAAATCCCCTTAAAACAAAAAACCCCGCATTTGCGGGGTTTTAGGAAGTGGTGCCTGCTGGGATCGAACCAGCGACACAAGGATTTTCAGTCCTTTGCTCTACCTACTGAGCTAAGGCACCTCCGTTTGGGAATGCAAATGTAGTTTCTTTTTTCGAAAAGCAAAATTATTTCGCAAAAAAACATCAATTAATTTTATCAAAACAGGCTTTTCACCTAAAAACCAACCAATTAATTTCTAATAAATGCACCCCATAATTCATAACCATTCTAAATTTAAAAAATTATGCATGCATAATAATATGTTTTAAATCTAAATATTTTAACTTCGTTGTACCATTACCCCATTTAAACTATGGTTGCACAAATAATATTCGTCTTATTGGTTGTTGCGGGCACTGCTCTTTTCGCGTTTAACGCTCGCAAGGTGATCAGGAACATTAAACTTGGTAGGGCTGCCAACCGCAGCGACAAACCTCAGCAACGTTTAATGACCATGCTTAAGGTAGCCTTCGGCCAAACCAAAATGGCCGTTAGACCAGTGCCATTTCTTTTGCACTTGGTGGTATACCTGGGTTTTGTCATCATCAACCTTGAAGTTTTAGAAATTGTTATCGATGGCATATTTGGTACCCACCGTGTATTTGCGGGCTTGGGCGGCCTTTATAACTTTTTAATTGGAAGTTTTGAGCTTTTGGCTGCTGGGGTTTGGTTGGCCTGTGCTATTTTTCTCCTCAGAAGAAATGTGGTGAAGCTCAAACGCTTTTCGGGAGTGGAAATGAAAAGCTGGCCAAAATCAGATGCCAACTACATTTTAATTACCGAAATTTTATTGATGTCGGCTTTTTTGCTGATGAATGCCGCCGACGCCAAACTACAGACTTTGGGCGTAGCACATTACCAACAAGCAGGCGCTTTTCCAGTGAGTACATTGCTGCTGGGCCTATTGCCCGATAGTGTGAATACTTTAATTTTTATCGAGCGTTTTTGCTGGTGGTTCCATATTGTAGGTATTTTCGGTTTTTTAAACTACCTACCCTATTCAAAGCACTTCCACATTATGTTGGCTTTCCCAAATACCTACTTTTCAAATTTGAATCCAAAGGGGGAATTTACCAATATGGACAGTGTAACCAACGAAGTGAAAGCCATGCTTGACCCGTCGTTTGTGCCTGCAGAAACTGCTCCAGGAAAATTTGGTGCTAAAGATATTCAAGACCTTACTTGGGTAAATTTACTCAATGCCTATACCTGTACCGAGTGCGGACGATGCACGTCTGTATGTCCGGCAAACATGACTGGCAAACTGCTTTCGCCACGTAAAATTATGATGGATACCCGCGACCGTACGGAGGAAGTAGGCAAGAACATCGACAAACATGGTGCAGATCATCAAGATGGCAAATCACTGTTAGATGATTATATTACCAGAGAAGAAATTTGGGCCTGTACCAGCTGTAATGCCTGTACAGAGGCTTGTCCAGTAAATATTGACCCACTAGGCATTATTGTGGAATTGAGAAGATATGCCGTGATGGAAGAATCGGTTGCACCAGCCAGCATTAATGCCATGTTGGGCAACGTAGAAAACAATGGCGCTCCTTGGAAATACTCGCCTGCCGATAGGTTTAATTGGGCGCAAGAAGACCAATAGTTGAAAGACATAAATTAAAACAAAGAGCAAGGAACAAAGATTATGAATTCAAGTCTCGATACTTGATACTCATTACTAGATACTAAAAAAATGGAATTCAAAGTACCAACCATGGCCGAACTAATGGCCGCAGGAGAAGAACCAGAAATATTGTTTTGGGTAGGATGTGCTGGCAGTTACGACGAAAGAGCACAGAAAATTACCCGCGATATCTGTAAAATCCTACATCATGTTGGACTAAAATATGCTGTTTTAGGTACCGAAGAAAGTTGTACTGGCGACCCTGCAAAAAGGGCTGGAAACGAGTTTTTGTTTCAAATGCAGGCCATGACCAATATTGAGGTACTTAACGCCTACAACATCAAGAAAATTGTAACTGGCTGTCCGCACTGTTTCAACACCATTAAAAACGAATATCCAGGATTGGGCGGCACTTACGAAGTGATTCACCACTCACAATTGATACAAGACCTTATTAACGAAGGCAAATTGAAGGCCGAAGGTGGCGAAAGCTTTAAGGGCAAAAAAATCACTTATCATGACCCTTGCTATTTGGGACGTGGAAATGGCGTTTACGAAGCTCCACGAAAAGCCTTAGAAGTTTTGGATGCCGAATTGGTAGAAATGAAACGCTGCAAGGCCAATGGTCTTTGCTGTGGCGCTGGCGGTGCGCAAATGTTTAAGGAACCTGAAAAGGGAAATAAAGACGTGAACATTGAGCGTATTGAAGAGGCTTTGGCTACTGAACCACAATTTATTGCCGCTGGCTGCCCTTTCTGTATGACCATGCTTAACGACGGCGTGAAATTGAAAGACAAAGAGCAAGAGGTAAAGGTATTGGACATTGCCGAAATTACCGCCAGAGCCAACGGATTGTAAACCATATTAGACTTACTCCTTATAAGACTTACGAAGTTTTTAAACGGCGAAGCCCTCAACTTTACCATTTAGAACAACAACTAATTAAAGTTAAACTTCGTAAGTCTGAAAATACCTCCCTACACCAAGCCCACTTCAAAATATTTAAAATGCTGGTAAAGCAATGCCTGTGCAATGCTTAATCGTCAATCCCGCCATACACTCATACTTCACTGGCCTTAGCCACAAGGCAGGTATCCGTTCCTGTCGGGTTTAAAAAACTAAGTGTTGTGCACAGGCGTAACCAGGCTAAACCCGATAGTAACGGATAAGACTTACGAAGTTTTTAAAACTTCGTAAGTCTAAAAAACAAACACTAATTAAAGTTAAACTTCGTAAGCCTGAGAACAACTAAAGCTTTACGATGACCAATCGAGTTGGTAATGACGCAATTCACAGCGCTCAATGCTACTTATTTGCGACTAAGTCCTTTTGAACTAACTGCTTAAACCTACTTGCCAGTTCGTTCAACTGCTCTTCGTCAATATTTTTTACGGGAATAACCAAATAGGTAGACATGGAGTCGACCTCCCCTCGCCTATCATTACGTGTTTGCACAATCACATCGTCGTTTTTAGTGCGCAACCAAAGCTCGCCACTGTGAGTGTTGCCATAGTAATCCATGGATTTGAACCTCGATAGGTTAAAGGCGAAAAACTCTTCCTTACCGCTCGCATAAACCTTCCTGTATCTACAAAAACCAGTGTTAGTAACGTTCAATTCATAACGTTTTAGCGCTTCTGGTTGTCCATCTTTATTATAATATTTATTTAACCACTGGTGGATATACGCACGACTATCCTCTGCAGCCGAAAAGCCACAGAATAACAAAAAAGCTAGGCCAAACAAAAAGAAAACGGACTTTTTTAAGTCCAATGTAAACTTTTGCATGAGAGTTCCGTTTTAAAGTAGGTAAGTTAATTATTTTGATATTTTTGAGTTATGATTTTTTCTCCACAATCTAAAGTTTGGATCTACCAAAGCAACCGAAGATTTACCGATCAGGAAACAGCGGAAATACAAGGTATCTTGAATGATTTTGTTGCGCAGTGGACTGCCCACGGTCATCAGTTAAAGGCAAAGGCTGAAGTGTTTCACCAGTATTTTATTGTGCTTACGGTAGATCAAGACGTAGCCAATGCGACGGGCTGCTCTATTGATTCTTCGGTAAGGGTAATTAAAGACATTGAAAGCAAGTTTGGGCTGGACCTTTTTGACCGTTTCAACATGGCCTACAAGATAGACGATGATGTCCATGTGGCCACCAAAGAGGATTTTGAGACCTTGATTAGCATTAAAAAAATTGGTTTGGAAACCATTGTGTTTAACAACCTGGTGCAAACCTTGGAAGATTTTGAGCAGAAATGGGAAGTGCCTTTACAAGATAGCTGGCATAAAAATATTTTCGCTGAGCAGTTGGGGAGTTAGGGACTAGGGGTTAGTAGCTAGGGGTTAGTAATGAACAGTGCTAGTTTTTTGCAACAAACCCTGATTTTTTTTTCGTTTGCTGTTTTTATGGTTAATTGTTTAAAGGTTAATCGTTGATTAGCCCACCATCCTTTCCTACATCGTCATCCTCGTGTATACGGGGATCTTAAAGCGTAACGTTTCTTCCTTTGTCGTTTTTACGGTCAATTGTTTAAAGGTTAATCGTTGATTAGCCCTCCATCCTTTCCTATGTCGTCATCCTCGTGTATATGGGGATCTTAAAGCCCAACGTTTCTTCTTTTGTCGTTTTTACGGTCAATTGTTTAAAGGTTAATCGTTGATTAGTCCTCCATCCTTTCCTATGTCGTCATCCTCACACATGCGGGGATCTTAAAGCGTAATGTTTCTACCTCCGCTGTTTTTACGGTCAATTGTTTAAAGGTTAATCGTTGATTAGCCCACCATCCTTTCCTACATCGTCATCCTCGTGCATACGGGGATCTTAAAGCGTAATGTTTCTTCCTTTGCTGTTCTTATGGTTAATTGTTTAAAGGTTAATCGTTGATTAGCCCGCTATCCTTTCCTATGTCGTCATCCTCGCACATGCGGGATCTTAAAGCGTAATGTTTGAGATTCCTCTCCCGAATGTTCGGGATCGGAATGACAGGCAAAAAGGATGACGAAGAACGAATGACCTGTGCTACTGGCCCACTAACTCCTAACCACTAGCCACTAGCTACTAATTACTAACCCCTAGTTCCTAGTAACAAAAACAACTGCCATAAATAATTGTTATCTTGTAACAAACACCATTTATGAAGCGTTGGCTCAAAATATCCCTCAAAGTAGTCGCAGGACTGCTACTGTTACTCGTTTTAATTTGGGTGGGCGCTGCCTACTACATCAATAAAAATAACAAAGCTATTCTGGCGCAAATTCTTAATCAGGTAAATACCAAGGTAAACGGAACGGTTAAGGTGTCGCACATGGAAACCACCTTATTGAAAGGCTTTCCTGGCATTTCCGTATCGCTTAAAAATGTTTCGCTACAGGATAGCCTTTGGCATATACATAAACACGACCTTTTAAAAGCCAAGGATATCGATGTCACGCTTAATGCGCTGTCGTTATTGGTAGGAACCATCAACATCCGTAAAGTGGCCATCAACAATGCCAACATTTACCTTTATACCGATTCGAACGGCTACAGCAACACGAGCATGTTTCATACCAAGGACCAAAAAAAGGCAGCCGCAAATGACGACAATTCTAGTTCTTTGCAAATACGAATCATTGACTTGAATAAGGTTGATTTAGTGATAGACAACCAAAAACGTTTTAAGCTTTTCAGTTTTTTTGTGGATGAACTGAAAGGCAAAATCAAATATCCCGCTAACCACTGGGATGGCGATTTTAAGCTGAAAACCCAAGTGAGAAGCTTTGCTTTTAACACTAGAAAGGGTAGCTTTTTGAAAGACAAAAGCCTTTCGGGAAATATGCGTGCACATTATGATGGTGATGGTGAAGTGATTATTATTGACCAGAAACCCCTCAAAATTGGCGAAGATATTTTTCACATTGGGGCCAATATTAATATTGCAGAAAATAAATCTGCTTTTTCTATTGCCATTAAGGCCGATAACATTTTGTTCCCTAATATAGCCCATTTATTGGCACCAAATATTTCCTCTAAGCTTTTAAAATTTGGGATAGAGAAACCGATAGATGTTACGGGAAGCATTATCGACGATGGTGATAAATCGCACAAAGATCCATTGATCAACGTGAAAATGACGGTGAAGGATAATAAGGTTTCCATTCCTTCGGGTGACTTAACGGATTGTTCATTTATCGGATTTTTCTCTAATCGAGATACCACTAACAGACCCATTGGCGATGCTAATTCCATCATTCGCTTTTATGAGCTGAAGGCCAATTACTACAACGCTCCCATTAAGATAGATACTTTTACGGTTTCCAATTTGGAAAAACCTTTGGCCCAAGGTTTGGTAACCTCCTCTTTTGAACTACAAAAATTGAACAACTCTTTTGAGGAAGAAAGTTTTAAGTTTGAGAAAGGCACTGCTGATTTGCGATTATTCTGCCAAGCGGATATTGACAATTTCCTGTTTACCAAACCCGTAATCCATGGCAAGGTAATGATTAAAAATGCAGACATCACTTATTTACCCCGCAACTTAAAGCTGATAAACAGCTCACTGGACCTTAATTTTAACCAAAAGGATTTGAACATTACCAATAGCAGGTTTCAACTGGGGCGCAGTATTTTAAACATGAACTGCTCTATTGAAAATTTCCTTAATTTCTATTATACAGATCCCGAGAAGATAGAAGTTAACGTTAATTTAAGCAGTCCGCATTTGTATTTGAACGAGTTTATGCCTTTGTTAGGCCCACGAAAAGCGACGAAAAGGAAGGCCTCCACCAAAAATGCCATCAAAGAGGCTTCAGAACAGTTAAGCACTGCCCTTGAAATGTCAAAAATGCACCTGAAACTGAAAGTGAACCGTGCCGTATACCAAAAGTTTGTGGCCAATCAGGTCAATGCGGACATTTCATTAATCGGGAATGGAATTTATTTTAATAAAATTGGGATACAACATGCAGGTGGGCAGGTTAACGTAAACGGAAAAATAGAGCAAATGGGTGCGGTTAACAAAGTAAAGTTTAACGCCAATATTGCCAAAGTTAGCGTAAAGGAGTTCTTTTATGCTTTTGATAATTTTGGACAGCAGTCGGTAACGAACAAGAATTTAAAAGGCTTTCTTTCCGCTAATGTCAATGCTTCGGGCAATGTTACCTCTAAAGGGAATATGGTTCCAAAATCAATGTTTGGCAAGGTTAATTTCACCTTGGACAAAGCAGCTTTGGTAGGCTTTGAGCCATTGGAAAAGGTGGGCAAGTTTATTTTCAGGAGTCGTAATTTATCAAACGTACAATTAGAAAAACTGAATGGCACACTTACTTTACGTGGTGATCAAGTAGACATTAGTCCAATGAAGGTTAATTCTACCGCTCTTAATTTTGATGTAAAAGGCGTATATGGTTTTAACAGTGGAACCAATATTGCATTGGATATTCCACTACGCGACCCTAAAAAGAGTGCTGACATTGTGGACAAGGAGGAACGTGAGCTTGCTCGTATGAAGGGCATAGTACTACACCTTAAAGCTGTGGATGAAGGCGGCGAAATTAAAATTAGATGGAATAAGAAAAAGGATCGGGAGAAATAACAGGATGTTATGAGACTTACGAAGTTTAACTTTAACTAGTTATCATTTTAAAGTAGAAGGGTATTACAAGTTCTAAAATCTCTCCCGAAGGTTCGGGAAGATGATGGAAAGAAACGGCTGTGCGACTATTAGACTTTAAAATGGGTTCTTTTGGTAAGAGAAAGATTCCAACTTATTTTCAACTTCAACAGCTTAAACACTTTCATTTTTTGTTTTATTGGCTAAATTATTCAATAATTGAGGAACAAATCGCTCTGAAAATCCAGCTATAAAAGACCAAACAAGAAGTTTTGCAAAAGCGGGAGGAACATAAATTATTCTATAAAAAATAATAGGATTAGGGAATAAAGTGCCTGATATTAAATTTCCCATAAAAGTAAAGCCTAATATTAATGCGAAAATTGCGCCGACCGTTTGAATGGATAATATTTCAAAAATGGTAATATCCTTTGTAAACATTGAGTTATTCTTAGTTCTTGTAATTAAACTTATAGCAGCCCCTAATGCCCCCATAGCTAATATTGAACTGAATATAGCTGCTCTTGTCAGCATAATAAATCCCCTAGAATCTGCATTAGTTTTCCAATTAGAAATATTTATTGGTGTTTGAGCAGAAAAACCTTCATCAGAGACTCTACCATTTTCATCAGTAGTTACAAAAGATCCTTCCTCTCCAGTATTTCCTGCTTCAATTGCTGCTGGATCACCAATCTTTGCAGATACAGAAGTATGAGCGTTACCTTTTAAAATTGAAAAATAAATAAATGGGGTACCCAATAGTACCACATATATCAAACCAACCATCAAAAAAGGTGCTGTATTTGCTTTATTTAATTTTATTAAATTGAATTTCATATTATATTTTAATTTACTTTGAAACTTACGAGGTTTAGCTTTGCCTTTAGTTTGAAACTCATAAGCATTGTTATTTTAATTAATACTTTTTGTAAAGATCTCTCCACTACGGTCGAGATGACGAAAAGGAACGATAGTGCAACTATTAGCCTTGCAATAGCCAATTAACAATTTAGTAGTGATAAGACTTACGAAGTTTAACTTTATTTAGTTATCATTTTAATTGTTAAAGTTGAGGGCTTCGCCATTTAAAAACTTCGTAAGTCTATATGATTGATCAACGACAGTAGATAAGATCTCTCTTAAATTCCCAATGCTTTTGCTTTGGTTTTGAGAAGCTGTCTAAATGCTGGCATTGTAGTACTCAAACTACCTCCTGGGTCTTGTTTGTCACCAAGTTCTTGGGCTTCTTTTCTCAATTCATCATGCCCTGCAACATAGTCTAGGTCAAATTCTGGGTTTTTAGTTTTGGCCCAAAGGATGAAATTGATCAAGGCTTTTTCTTGAGCAGCCGTGTATTGCTGGTACTTACCTGCTATAATGTATCCTTGTGCCGTGGTGACATCGCGGAATGGTCCTACACCTGAACCTATACCCCAACAGCAAATTTCCATACCAGCGAAATGATCTGACACCCCAGTAATTCCTTTCCATTCGCTTACGCCAGAGTGGTAGCCCCAAGTTTTGAATACATCAAAGTTTTCGGGAATGTAGATGATCCCATTTTCGTCCATTACCATACAGCCATACCCCTTGCTTTCCAGAAATCTCACCATATTTTCTGCGGCCGCAGCTGATCGGCCACTTACGGTGTAGTGTACGGTTAAGCCCTTGAATTTTCCTGACGGAGTTTCATAATTACCGCGATCTTTAAATTTACTTCCCTTAACGGTTACGAAGATAGGTTCGGTAATGCCTAAAATAGGTTCATTTGTTTTAGAAACTTCTTCTGGAATGACAAGATTGTCTAGAATAGCTTCAACCTTAAACTCGAAATGCGCTGCTGCTGTTTCAGATTTTGGGCCCCATTTACCATCTACGGTAAGCGTGGCTCCTTTTTGATTCATGGCAGCTTGTGCCTTTTTTACTAGTGTTTCAATTTTCATGGTATTTTCTTATTTATTTGATTTTATTTTGGAGAGATGAGCGCTATATGTATTGTACCTGTCTGAAAAAAAGAGAAAAATAAACTTCTATTCCTTTTCCTTTTTACTATCTACGATACTTTTCACCACATCAAAAGAATAACAGAACTTGAAGCCCACAGTCGTCATTATTTTATTACGAAAAACACTGTTATCTGTTAAATCAAAGGCTTGTTGAGGAGAATTATTTATCAAAAAAGGTTTGTCGTTCCCTTTATATTCATTAATAAACCATTCCCTTGGCTGGCTAACACTAAACCATTCTACAGTACCCATAATCAAGAAATTACCTGCAAACTTGTAACCGATACCAATTCCGAAATCGAGAGCATTAAAAAAGGGCTGCGCGTCTGTCGCTTTTGACAGTGTTATCGGATTGATAAAAGTAGAAAGCGAAATACCGTGGGGTACGGTCTTAGTCGTCCTATCGGCCTCATAAAACGTTCTAAAGTACGGCGTATAAACGATACCGAAATTCAAGCTAGTTTTTAATCTTTGTCCTTTTTCAACAATTACATTATTGTTTGTTTTATTAACAATGGGGTTTTGGTAAACTGTATTTGGGATATAGTTTGTCCCAATGCCCACGATGAAATTAATACGCTGATTTTTTTCTTCGGGCTGTTTTGCTTTGCTTTGTCCAAAAGCATTTACAACTTGTAGTAAAATTGTAAATAGTAGATAATAGTTTTTCATAACGGTCATTTTTTATTTATTAAAATTTGAATATTCTTCAGAAATGAGCTAGAATGTTTGTAGTGTTATGCTTTTTATTTAACTAAATCAGCTTTTAACACCATTACATTTTACGTTATAGAGGCGATTCTTTTATTTGATTCTATATATCTGACTATAAAAAACTTAAACAGTGCGCAAACACTAAAGAATACCGAACACTAAGTATATTATAATGGAGCTAACCCCGCTCAACATATAATTATTTAATTGCAATACTGTTTATCTGCTTTACAGGCCATTTAAACCATTCTTGCGATTTCCTAATGGTATTTATATTTTATCCTTATTAAATTTTGCCAAACACGTCCGAGCAAAGCAGCATAAGAATGCCCGTCAACATTAATTTAGTTTTCACAAATTATTTTGACTAAAAATTGAGTATTCCTCGGGAATGAGCTAGAATGTTTGTAGTATTATGCTTCTTATTTAACTAAACCAGCTTTTAACACCATTACATTTTACGTTATGGAGGCGTTTCTTCTATTTGGTTGGATATATATCCAGCTATGACAAATTTAAACAGTTAGCAAACATGAAAGAATACCTAGTACTAGGTATATTTAGGGTATCCCCAAACCTTCTTTAAAAGAATTACTCGTCAGTTATAATGGTGATTTCATCCTTGCTTTAGCTAATATGTTTTTTCGGCGTTAGTTTACAGCATGAATGCTGACAAAAAGTTGATCTGCTATTTATTAGATATTTTCTACTCTCTAATGAACTTTAGTATATATCTTTTCCTTTTGCAAAAGGTTACAAAATAAAATTACTTAAGAGACATATACATCGATTACTTACAATATTGCTTATCGGCTTTACAAGCCATTTTAAACCATTTTTGAGACTTCCTTTCATCCTTTTCCAAATTAGGACCACCTTTTTCAAAAAGCTGTCCTAAATAATACATCGCCTTTGCACCTTTCTTGTCGGCATCTTTTTCATAATAGGCTTGCGCTTGTTTCCAGTCTTTTTCTACACCGCCCATTCCAAGTTCATAAATAACCCCAACTGCAGTATATGCACCTGTATAGCCATTTCTAACCGCTTTTAAATAGGTTTCTATAGCTAGCTTCCCATCAGTTTTTTTAACTGAGTTGCCATAGTTGTACAAAAACGTAGTGTATTTACTATCGAACCAGTTGCTTTCGCCTTTGCCAATGTCGAGTTTATTTTTAGGGTCGTTTTCCATGTACTTAAGGGTAAGGGCCAGCCACGTTGCAGCGCTGTCCTTTTTATCCAGCCTTTCTTTATTGTAATAGAGGTCTGCTATTTTTTCGGTGAGCCAATAGCTTCTTTTTTCTTCAGGGGTATTGTTGTAATTGATGATGTAATATTTAACCGCGTTTTCGTAATCTTTCATGTCCTCATATTTGCTGGCTATGGTGTAAGCTTTAGCGTTAGCGTTCTTCGAGTTCACGAGCGTTGAAATTTCATCCATTGCACTTGTCTTGTATTTGCCTATCTCGATTGATGCCCCGTCATACTTATCGGTTTTATAGCCTTGCAGGTAAAGGTTGGTAAATGGTTGGCTCTTATCCATTCTGAACAAATCCGAAAACCTATACCAATAATAAGTAATACCGCTTATAGTGCCGCTACTGGTAGTATAATTGCTGTACCCATCGTATTCAAAAAAATGGAATTGTTTTAGGAAATCGAATAGCTGGGAGTTGGCCAAATGGTTGCCGTGTACCAGGTTTGTTGTGGTAAAATCTACGGTGTAAAGCATATCCCCATCAGCCAATCTGTAATGCTTAATGTCCGCCTGAACATTGTTGGCAAAATCAATAGTAACAGATTTGAGTTTTTCGTCTTCTTTGTATTTCGATATTTTGGCATAGGGAAAACCGATGGCTTCTACGTTGGCCACAATAAAATCGCAGTACGTTTCAAAGAACTTTGGATCTTTTAGCGTATTTATGGCTCTTTCTGCTTTTTTCTGCGTTTCGATAGCCGCGTTTTGGGCCTCAATCTTTTTTTCTTCTTTGCGCCTTTGCGCATCCGCCTGAATAGACGAGATCAGGTTGACGGCTTGTTGGCCAAGCTGATTAATGGCGTCTACTTTTCTTTGGGTATTAACAGCGCTTTGATTGTTGTTGGTGTTTGCAACAGGTGGCGTGTAGGTAGGTAGGCCAACCGGCGTATTGTTGTAAACGGGATTTTGACTACTTGCAGGTGCTGGACTCGGGGCCTGATTGTTTGGTGAGTTGACACCGGCTGTTGTTGAAGGACCGCCTTGTGAATTGTTAGCGATTTTCTTAGGGTTGATCTTATAATTGGGCATTCCGTTGTCGCATTCGGCATAATTGGGGTAGCCTTCCAGATTGGTGCTACAACCACCATATCTATCCGAAAAACAAACCTTGGTTACACGGACAGTAAAATTAATCGAACTCGATTTATAAGGAAGAGAAGTGTAGGTCTGTGTACCGCCAGGTTGTATGTTTCCAAAACCGCCATTTAAAGAATTTTCGCCTCCAATTATTACTTCGCCATCAAAACTTACGGCTTTCGAGTAATTGTTTTTCCATCTTACGTTCCACCAATAGCTGTTTGTACTTTTATTAAAACCTAGGTTCATCACACTATATTGAATGCCTTTATAGCACGAAACAGAAGTCCATGGTCCCCATTGTGCCTCCTTTGCAAAAGCAGAGCTTATTTGCAATGCAAATACTAGTAACAATAAATATTTTTTCATGTCAGATTAAATTTGTTTCATACAAAACTAACTGACTTATGAACATCAAAACATAGCTAGTACTAGGTATTTTAAGCTACAACCAACCTTCTTTAATAGCCTTATTTAACAGCTCTAACGGTGTTTTTACAGCAGCCTTGGCCAGCATGTTTTTTCGGTGGCAGTTTACGGTATGAATACTGATGAAGAGGTGATCTGCAATTTGCTGGCTGGTTTTGCCTTCTACAATGAGTTTCAAGATTTCCCGCTCTCGGTTAGTGAACAAATCATAAGATTTGGTAAAAGTCTGTGCTGGCTGGATATTATAATAGGACGGTTCGCCATCAATGCCAATGATGGAGAAAGTGGGTACACCTTCGGACTTAAGGTGGGTAATATCGGTATGGATATGAAAAGTATGATAGATATTGTGTTCCTCGTAGTGTACAGGCACATATTGGATGAGGATATGTGCATATTTTTGGTCTATTTTTTTAAGCCTAAGGTCGTACTGCACTTTATAATGGCCTATTTTCTCCACTGATATATGATTAAAAAACTGGGTGGTATGGTCCTCAAAAGAAAGGAAATAGGATTTGTCGACAGGATGTATGTTATCCATGAACTGCCGCATGGTCAACTCTTGCGGCCAATAGCCCAACACATTAGTAATTTCGGGACTTATTTCTTCAATTTCGCCCTGATAAATATCGAACAGAAGAAAATAATAAGCACCTGGCTGAAAAATACTGAATAGGCGTTTATGTGCTTCTATCTGTAGTTGTAGTTCGAAAGTATTTATTTTATTTTTTTTGTGGACTACTGTTTTCCAAAATTTTTTGGCGGCAAGATAGAAGCCAGTATTTTTTTTGTTTTTCATTTCATAATCGGTTTGGTAGCACCACTATTTCTTTGGTAGATGTGTTGCATATAAATGGAATTAATTACTCAAAATTATGAGCGGTTTTTCATTTGGTTTACACAAAGCTAACTGCCACATAAAGTCTTCTCATATACCTAGCACTAGGTATATTTTAACAACCATTTTAATGTTATCTTTAGTTTACTAAACCAAATGACGCCCCTTTATGAAAAACTTTTTACTGCTGGGCTTTCTTATTCTCTTTACTTTTTTGGGTTTTGCCCAAAATAGCAGACCTATTTTAATTGATAGCTCCAGTAGTTACGACATTAGGAACTATGGCTATTTTTATGAAGACAAGGGCTTAAAAGCCACCATAGATACTTTGGTGCAGCTAAAAGAGAAGGGCAAACTTACCGAGCTTACTCCTTACCGAACTTTTAACAAGGGCTTTAGCCAAAGCTACTGGTGGATTGTTTTTGATGTCCATAACACCCTAAATGAACCTGTAAACTTATTCTTTAACGAACGCAGCAATAGTGTGAATAGGTTACAATTATTTAAGGTAGATAGCACTGGCAAGGTTACGCCCATGGCACTTACTGGAGACCATTTCAAGTTTAGCAGCAGACCAGTAAATTACCACAACTATTTATACCCCATTAAATTAAAGGCCAACGAAAAAGCTTCCTATTTTTTATGGGCTGATAAAAGAGGTCAAAATATGACCATGCCACTTGGATTGGCTAAGGATGTAGACTTGGTTCATGGAGAAATTCCTTTTTATACCATGTTTGGCATTTTTGTGGGCATTTATCTGTTTGCCATTATTTTCAACCTGTTTTTATTTGTGTCGCTACGCGATGTGATACATATCTATTATGCACTGTATGTCATTTGCGTCCTTCTTTTTAATCTGGAAGATGAAGGCTTAGGTTTTCAATGGATTTACCCCAACGTACCTTACCTGCAAGATTATTTGCGCAGCATTATAGCCTTCATCAGCTCGGCATTACTAGTGCAGATCATGTTGCTTTTCATTAACCAAAACAGCAGCAATAGCAGGTTTTATCATTTTATTAATGGCTACAAATATTTTTGTTATGCACTCACACTGCTGCCCTTATATTTATTATTCGTTAAAAGTAGCATGGCACTTGAGAAAGTCAATTTTTTCGCCTCAAATTTGCTAGCACTGTTAACGGTGATTATCTTGATTTTAAACACCACAGAGCGTATCATTAAGGGCTACAAATTGGCTTGGTATTACCTCATTACCATGCTGATATTGCTTTTGGGTATTTTAAACTATGTATTTAACAGTTTGGGCATTACGAGCTTTTACATATTTAATACCACAGGCTTAGTGGTTGGCCTAACGGTCGAAATCATATTCCTTTCTTTTGCCCTCACCCAACGTTATAACTTTTTAAAGAAAGAGACCAAAATACTACAGCAGCAAAAAACAAAATTGGAAATTGCCTTGGTTGATGATGTTTTTGAGGCACAGGAAAATGAGAGAAGGAGGTTGGCTCAGGATTTACACGACGATTTAGGAGGTACTCTTTCTGCCATTAAACTCAATGTAACGGCTTTCAAATCCAACATTGTGCAACTCCCTGCCGAAAATCATGTTTTTTACCAGCAAACCATCAACATGATAGAAAGTGCCTGTGAGAACTTGAGGGAAATTTCCCATAATTTAATGCCTAAAAACCTCGAGAAAAATGGCTTGATCAATACGCTTACAGAACAGTTTACAGTCTTGAACCAAACAGGCCATATCACGTTTGAGTTTGTACATGACATTGAGCGACCTATTTCGCCCGACATTGAATTGACCATTTACCGTATTGCTAAAGAGCTCATCAACAATGTGATTAAGCATGCAGTGGCCACTAAAGCATCCCTGCAAATTATCTCTTCGGAGGAGCAAATTGTGATGATGTGCGAAGATAATGGCATTGGCTTTAATCCTACAATTGGCAACGATGGGATTGGACTTGCCAACATCAAATTGAGAGTAAACCATTTAAAAGGTGTATTTAGTTTGGAAAGCAACGAAATGGGAACCAGTATCAGCATATTTATTCCTCGTTAAATGACTGCTCAACCTGACATACTGAAAATTGTAGTGGCCGACGACCATTTGTTGTTTATGGAGGGCTTGTGCAGTTTACTAGCTACCCAGCCAGATTTTGAGGTGATTGCCAAAGCACCAAATGGAAAAACCGTACTGCATTTGATTAACCATAACCTGCCAGATGTATTGATCTTAGACCTTAATATGCCTATTGTGGACGGGGAAATGGTTGCCAAAAAAGTAATAGAACGTTATCAGTCGATTAAAATACTTGTCTTATCGATGTACAATACGGCTGCGATGGACAAAAAATTAAAAGAAATTGGAGTACACGGCTGCTTACCTAAAGATACTTGTACAGACCTATTGTTTAAAGTGATTAGGGATGTAGCCAGGGGGAAGACCTATTTTGCAACAACCAAACCTCTTCAAGAAACGAGTAATAACTTTAATGCGACGGATATCTTTTTAAAGAAGCATAAAT